>CANQUT010000025.1 GCA_947627105.1 uncultured Clostridia bacterium | reverse complement strand
CAGAAGTCAAGCTCCAATGTGCCGAAGATATTTGTAGGTTACCCTGCTGAGAAAATAGGTTGTCGCCAGTTTTATATTTATTAAATAAGAAAAAAGAAACTAGAAATTAGATTTTATTTAATTTGTAGTTTCTTTTTTTAATAAATTATAATATAATAAGAAAAACATCTTTACTATATATATCGCTATGAAAAATTAACTTTATATGGAGTAAAAAATTTTATGAAAGGAATTTTAATATGAGCAAAGTAATTTGGAAACCAGGAACTTTTATTTATCCGCTACCAGTTGTAATGGTATCATGTGGAACTATGGAAAAAAGTAATATTATAACAGTTGCATGGACGGGAATTATAAATTCAGAAAAACCAATGTGCTATATTTCTGTACGTAAAGAAAGATATTCGCATGATATTATAGAAAAATCAAAAGAGTTTGTAATAAATTTAACTACTAAAGACTTAGTATATGCTACAGATTGGTGCGGGGTAAAAACAGGTGCAAAAGTAGATAAATTTAAAGAAATGAAATTAGATAAAGAAGAATCTAAATTTGTTAAATGCCCAGCTATAAAGCAAAGCCCAGTTTCTATTGAATGTAAGGTAAAAGAAATTAAAAATTTAGGAAGTCATGATATGTTTATAGCAGAAATTCTTTCAATTAATGCTGATGAAAAATACATAAATGCTAAAGGGGCTTTTGATATAACAAAATGCAACCTTATTACTTATGCAAATGGAAAATATTTTGCATTAGGAAAAATGCTTGGAAAATTTGGCTATTCTGTTCAAAAGAAGAGTAAAAGCAAAAAAACAAAAAAGTTTTAAGTAAAACACTCAAAATAGTTGACATATTAGTATAAAAGTGATAAAATAATTAAGCGTATGTGGAAAGCATACGCTTAAAAAAATGAATCAAAAGTGTTAGAAAGCAGAGGTGTGTTAAATGGCTACAAAAGGAGCAAGAGAACCAATTACATTAGAATGTACAGAATGCAAAAGAAGAAATTATTTAACAGAAAAAAATAAAAAGAATAATACAGACAGATTAGAAGTAGTTAAATATTGTAAATTTTGCAAAAAACGTACAACACATAAAGAAACAAAATAAACCTTTTAAGGGGGAAAATTAAATGCCTAAAGATGTAACTAAAAAAGAAAATAAAGAAAATAATAATAAAAGACATTTTTTCAAAGATTTTAAGGCAGAGTTAAAAAAAGTAATTT
The DNA here is from genome assembly GCA_947627105.1 of uncultured Clostridia bacterium. Lineage (GTDB taxonomy): Bacteria > Bacillota > Clostridia > TANB77 > CAG-508 > CAG-273. The sequence continues at coordinate 18,695 of CANQUT010000025.1, read as the reverse complement.
GGCCAACACCAAAGCAACTTGTTAATAATACTATTGCAGTTGTTACTATTGTATTAATTACAGCTGTTATTGTATTTGCTTTAGACTTAGTTTTTGAAGTAATGAATGACTATGGAATCAACAAATTAAGAGATGTCATATCAACTCAAAATACAGAGGTAACAGATACAAATAACGAAAATGAAAATACAGCAGTAAATGAAACTTCAGATAGCAATTCTGAAGAAACAAATAAAACTGATAATAACGAAGCTAAAAATAATACAGTAAATGAATAAAATAAGGAGGCTTTATAAATGTCTCAACAAAAAGAAGATTTAGTGCCAAGATGGTATGTAGTTCATACATATTCTGGTTATGAAAACAAGGTAAAAACAGACTTAGAAAAAACTATAAAAAATAGAGAATTAGAAGATTACTTCTTTGAAATTATTGTTCCAATGGAAGAACAAATTGAAATTAAAGAAGGACAAAGAAAAACAAACTTAAAAAAAGTATTTCCAGGTTATGTTTTAGTAAAAATGATTGTAACAGAAAAAACTTGGTATATTGTAAGAAACACTAGAGGTGTTACAGGCTTTGTTGGATCAGGTACAGACCCAATTCCTCTTACAGATGAGGAAATTAGAAAAATGGGATTTGAACAAGTCGAAGTAAATGTAGACTATGATGTTAATGATTCAGTTAGAATCGTAGATGGTCCACTTACAGACTTTACAGGAATTGTTACAGAGCTAAGCAAAGAAAAACATAAGGTAAAAGTTTTAGTATCTATGTTTGGTAGGGAAACACCTGTGGAGTTGGAGTTTTCTCAAGTTCAAAAGATCTAAAAACAAATTATAAACTTCGTCTAGCTTTGTTAGCCATCACAAATTTTTCTTCAATATACCAGCGTATAATTTCAGAAAAATTTGCTCGGCTGCCTCGCTATACTCGTTTCTAATTCGTTTTAATATTAAAATCATAAATAACTAGTTAATAATCTATTTTTTAGATTAATATACATATTTAAAGTGCAAAAGGAGGTGCTAAGAACAATGGCAGAAAAAGAAATAGGAAATGTAATTAAATTACAAATTCCAGCAGGAAAGGCTTCACCAGCTCCACCAGTTGGACCAGCTTTAGGTGCAAGTGGTGTAAACATTATGGACTTTGTAAAACAATTTAATGATAAAACAGCTCAAATGGGAAACACAATTATTCCAGTTGTTATTACAGTTTATAAAGATAAATCATTTGAATTTATTACAAAAGAACCACCTATGGCAGTTTTAATTAAACAAGCTGCAAAAATAGAAAAAGCTTCTGGAAAACCTAATAAGGAAAAAGTAGCAAAACTAACAAAAGCACAAGTTGAAGAAATTGCTAAAAAGAAAATGCCAGACTTAAATGCAGCATCATTAGAAGCAGCAATGAGTATGGTAGCAGGTACTGCAAGATCTATGGGTATTACAGTAGAAGAATAATTATTAAAAAATATTGGGAGAAGGTAATTTTAAATTTATGCCTTCGATTGAACCAAAGGAGGTAAAAATGAAAAGAGGAAAGAGATATCAAGAAGCTGAAAAGCTAGTTGATAGAAAAAAATTGTATGATGCTAAAGAAGCATTAGATACAATTGAAAAAATGCCAAAAACAAAATTTGATGAAACAGTGGAATTACATGTTAAGTTAGGTGTTGATTCAAAACAAGCAGACCAACAAGTAAGAGGTACAACAGTACTTCCAAATGGTACAGGTAAAACACAAAGAGTATTAGTGTTTGCAAAAGGACCAAAAGCAGAAGAGGCTACAAAAGCTGGAGCTGACTTTGTTGGAGCAGAAGAATTAATTCCAAAAATTGAAAAAGAAAATTGGTTTGATTATGATGTTATAGTAGCAACTCCAGATATGATGGGTGTTGTAGGTAGACTTGGTAAAGTATTAGGACCAAAAGGATTAATGCCAAACCCTAAGTCTGGTACAGTAACAATGGATGTTACAAAAGCAATCCAAGAAATCAAATCAGGTAAAGTTGAATACAGACTTGACAAAAATAACATTGTTCACCTAGGTTTTGGTAAAGTATCATTTGGAGCAGATAAGCTATTTGAAAACTATGAAACAATTATGAATGCTATTATTAAAGCAAAACCATCTGCAGCAAAAGGACAATACATTAAAAGCGTAGCAATATCTACTACAATGGGACCAAGTATGTATATTGATCAAAAATAGAAAATCTATATAGCCTAAGAAAGTAAGCAAAAAATAAGTCTTACCGAGGCAAAGAATGAACGGAACTTAAAATAAAAGCTTCCAATCAATCTTGCACTCGGCAAAAAGGCAATATTGATTGGAAGTTTTTATTTTAGTTTATATATTAGGAGGTGAAAAAATGGCAAGCAGTACAGTAGTAAAACAAAAAGAAGAAGAAGTTAAAAAATTAGCAGAAAAATTTAAAGATGCAAAAGTTATCCTTTTAACAGAATACAGAGGCATTACAGTTGCCGATGTAACAAAATTAAGAAGTGACTTAAGAAACATAAAAGGTGAATACAAAGTTATAAAAAATAACATTGTAAAAAGAGCATTAAATGAAAATGGAGAAACTGGTTTAGATAACTTATTAGAAGGTCCAACAGCTGTTATTATAGGACAAGAGGATTACTTAGAACCATCTAAAGTTATTTATAACTATACTAAAGATCATGATTTCTACAAAATTAAAGGTGGAATTATAGATGGAAAAGTAATGACAGCAGAAGAAATTATTACTTTAGCAAAATTACCATCAAGACAAGAATTACTTGCAAAATTGGCCGGTAGCCTACTTGGAAATATTACAAAATTGGCAGCTACACTTGATCAGGTTAGGGTTCAAAAAGAAGCTAACGCATAAACGAATTATAAGCTTCGTCTAGCTTTGTTAGCCATCACAAATTTTTCTTCAATATACAAATAGTATAATTTCAGAAAAATTTGCTCGGCTGCCTCGCTATACTTGCTTCTAATCCGTTTGAAAATATCAAAAAGAGCAATACTCATTTTTGATTAAAATTTAAAATTAAAATTAAAAATTAAAAAAATTAAAATTAAAAGGAGGTCATTTTAAAATGGCAAAAGTTGATGAATTATTAGAAACTATCGACAGCTTAACAGTTGTTGAATTATCAGAATTAGTAAAAGGAATTGAAGAAAAATATGGAGTATCTGCAGCAGCTGTAGCAGCACCAGTAGCTGGTGGAGCAGCAGCAGGAGCAGCTGAAGAAAAATCAGAATTTAACGTAGTATTAAAAGAAGCTGGAGCAAACAAAATTCAAGTAATCAAAGTAGTTAGAGATGCTACAGGATTAGGATTAAAAGAAGCTAAAGATTTAGTTGATGGAGCTCCAAAAACAGTTAAAGAAAACGTTAAGAAAGAAGAAGCTGAAGATTTAAAAGCTAAATTTGAAGAAGCTGGAGCAACAGTAGAATTACAATAATTTTTAAACTAAATATAAATAAAAACCTATGTACAAAGTTACATAGGTTTTTTTAATACAACTTGGTCAGTAAAATAAAAAGTTAAAGCTAATTCGTTGACTTTATTATATTTAAGTTATAAAATAAGAAAGAAATCATATATTAAGATTAAAATATATGCATTACAAAAAACAAAATGTAAACGAAGAATAGGAGAAAATAAATGAAGATATTATTAGATGCCATGGGAGGAGACAAAGCTCCAGACGCTAATATTAAAGGTGCAGTAAAAGCAATAAATAGCATTGAGGCAGAGGTAGTTTTAATAGGAAAAGAAGAAGTAATAAAGTCTAAAATAAAAGAATTTTATGGAAAAGATATTTCAGAAATATCTCCAAGATTAAAAACAAAAAATGCAACAGAAACTATAGAAATGGAAGATATTCCAACACAAGCAATTAAACACAAAAAAGATTCTTCAATGGTAGTAGGTTTTAATATGCTAAAAGATGGAGAAGGAGATGTTCTCATTTCGGCAGGAAATTCAGGAGCCTTGCTTACAGGTGCTACACTATTAGTTGGAAGAATTAAAGGTGTAGATAGGCCAGCATTAGCAGGAATTTTACCAGCATATAAAAGTAGATTAGTATTAATGGATTGTGGTGCAAATACAAATTGTAAGCCTTTAAATTTACTACAATTTGCGCAAATGGCTAGTGTTTATTTAAGTACTACATTAGGTGTAAAAAATCCAAAAGTAGGATTATTAAACATAGGAACAGAAGAAACAAAAGGTAATGACTTAACTAAAGAATCGTACAATTTATTAAAAGAAAATGCTAAAGATTGTAATATTAACTTTATTGGCAATGTAGAAGGAAGAGATGCATTTTCTGGAAATGTAGATATTGTAGTAACAGATGGATTTACAGGAAATATATTCTTAAAATCAATAGAAGGTTTAGGAAAGTTTGTTAAAAGAACACTATCTGAAAGTTTAAAAAGAAATTTAATTTCTAAAATAGCTGCAATTCCAAGTTTGCCAGCTATAAATAGATTTGCAAAAACAGTAGATTACAAAGAATATGGCGGAGCATTATTTTTAGGTGTTAAAAAGCCAGTAGTAAAGGCACATGGAAGTAGTGATGAAAAGCTATTTGAATTTACTATAAAACAAGCAGAACAATTTGTAAAAAATAGAGCAGTTGATAAATTAATAGAAGAGTTTGAACTACAAAAGGAAAGCCAACAAGAAACTAATGAAACTACTTTATAAATACACATTAGAGTTATTAAACATTTTAAAATAATAATTATTATAAATTAAAAATATAAAATATTTAAAAAAAACCTTGACAATTAAAATTACATGTATTATTGTTTAGATAAACAAGGCAAGAATGATTTAAAGGAGGTGAATTACTACAATGGGTTCAGAAGAAGTTTTTGAAAAAGTAAAAAATATTATAGTAGAGCAACTAGGTGTTGCAGACACTGCTGTTACAATGGAAGCATCTTTTATAGATGATTTAGGTGCAGATTCTTTAGACATAGTTGAATTAATTATGGCATTAGAAGAAGAATTTGATACTGAAATTCCAGATGCTGATGCAGAAAAAGTAGTAACAGTAGGAGATGTTGTAGAATATATAAAGGAGCATGTTGCTTAAGATAAAGATTAAAACTGAAAGGGCAAAAAGGTCCTTTCTTTTTTTGCGTCTATAGAATTATATTCTTGCTTTTTTAGGCTAACTAATATATAATATAAGTGCTAAACGGCAGAAAATATAAGAAAGGAGGAAATGTTGGAATACAAACTAACATAAACAAAATTATGGATTTTACAAAATTAGAGCAAAGCATAGGCTATACTTTTAAAAATAAAGAACTTTTAAAAAAAGCATTAACACATACCTCTTATGCTTACGATAACCATATAGAAAGTAATGAAAAGCTAGAATTTTTAGGAGATAGCATTTTAGAATTTATTTCTAGTAGATATATATATGTAAATTATCCTAACTTAAAAGAAGGAGAAATGACTAAAGTGAGAGCAGAAGTTGTTTGTGAAGACAGTTTATTTTTAGTAGCACAAAAACACCATTTTAGTGATTTCTTGTATTTAGGAAAAAGCGAAACAGTGAGCAATGGAAAAACTAAGCCTGCTATTTTAGCAGATAGTGTAGAGGCCTTAATTGCAGCAATGTATTTTGATAGCAATCTAGAAGAGGCAGAAAAATTTATTATAGCAAATTTAAAAGATGCAATTGAGATATCTAGCAAAAATGTTGGAATGAAAGATCATAAAACAGTGCTTCAAGAAAAACTACAAGAAAACGGAAATGTAAATATAGAGTATGAAGTAATTAAAACAATTGGACCAGACCATGACAAAACTTTTATTGTTCAGGTATCTTGCAATGGAAAATATTTAGCAACAGGAGAAGGAAAAACTAAAAAACATGCAGAAATGCAAGCAGCTAAAAAAGCATTAGAAGACATAAGCAAATAAATAGAAGGGAATATATAAAATGAAAAAGGAATACATTATACCAATTTTTGTACCACATTTAGGTTGCCCACATAAATGTACATTTTGCAATCAACAAAAAATTACAGGGCAAGAAAAACAAGTAACTGCAAAAGATGTAAAAGATACAATTGAATATTATTTAAAAAATTTTAAAGACGATTCTAAATATGTAGAAGTTGCGTTTTTTGGAGGAAGTTTTACAGGAATTAATGAAAAAGTTCAAAACGAATTATTAGAAGCGGCAAATGAGTACATTAAAAATGGAAAAGTAAATAGTATACGTATTTCAACAAGACCGGACTACATTGATAAATCTATTTTAAAAAGATTAAAAAAATATAATGTAAAAACTATAGAATTAGGGGTTCAATCTACAAATGACTATATTTTAGCTAAATGCCAAAGAGGTCATACATTTGAAGATGTTAAAAAAGCATCAAAACTTATTAGATGGAATGGTTTTATACTAGGACATCAAATGATGGTAGGACTTCCAGAGAGTACAAAATTAGACGAAATTAATACAGCTAAACAGTTAATAAAACTAAAACCTAAAATTGTTAGAATTTACCCAGTTCTTGTAATAAAAGATACTTACCTTGAAGAAGAATATAAAAATGGCGAATACCAACCATTAACTGTAGAGCAAGCAGTAGAACGCTCAAAAGAAATTATGGGGTTATTTAATAGATCAAAAATAGAAGTAATTAGACTAGGGCTTCAAAATACAGAAGAAATATCTGACCCTTCACAAAAACAAAGCACAGTAGTTGCAGGACCATATCATCCAGCATTTAGACAGTTAGTAGAATCTAGCATGTGGTATGATGAAATAGTAGCTAGAATTAAAAAATTTAATGTAAAAGTAATGCAAGTACAAATTATAGCAAACCCAGAAAATATTAATTCTATTATAGGACATAAAAAAGAAAACATTTTAAAATTAAAAGAAGTATATGATGTAGATGTAAGCGTTAAGCCAGATGAGTCTATTAAAAAAGGAAAATTTGAAATTAAAATTGAAAAAACTTATGAAGATGTTTTAGAAGAACAAAGAGAGAAAATGCATGCTCATTAAGACTAAAGTTTAATATTTATCTTAAATAGTACTAGTTTTCTTGTTTTTCAAATGCCCGTTGCTAGATAGTTTATTCAAAGAAGTAACTCAGAACGGGACCTTTCAAAACTGCGAAAATAGTACTATTTAAGCAATTAGAACTAGTAAAATTAAGCAAACACGAACATATAAAAGAATAATTTAGAATAAAATCACCCATTATTGTAAATAATTAGTAATGATGGGTGATTTTTATTGCATAGAAAGCATTTATTACATTGAAATTGTAAGCCGAATAATTATTAAAGGAGAGTCTTTAAATGGACTATGTAAAAACAAAAAAGATAATTACATTAAGGAAATATTTAATAGATAGTGTATATATTTTAATTGGCTGTATTATTATGGCAATAGGAACAGCACTTTTTTTGCTTCCAAATCAGCTTTCTTCTGGAGGATTTTCAGGTATAGCAACAATTATTTATTATTTCTTACACTTTCCATTAGGAACTACAATATTAGTGTTAAACATTCCATTTTTACTATGGGCATTATTTAAATTAGGAAAAGAAATAGTAATTAAATCAATAGCAGGAACTGTACTCCTTGCAGTTTTTATCGACTTATTTGAAAAAGTTCCAAAATTAACTGATGATAGATTTTTAGCATGTATATATGGAGGAATTTGCATTGGTATTGGAATGGCACTTGTTTTAAAAGCATCAGCTTCAACAGGTGGAACAGACTTAATTTCATATATAGTAAGGGCATATAAACCTCATATAAGAACTAGCAATATAATAGTTATTTTAGACATAATAATTATTGGTTTAAATGTAGTATTTTTTAAAGAAATAGAAATAGGGCTTTATTCTGCAATAGCAATATACATTGTAGGTAAAATGATAGACATTGTTTTTGAAGGCGTTAATTTTACAAAAATGATGCTTATTATATCAAATAAATATAAAGAAATATCGAATGAAATAGGAGAAAAGCTTCAAAGAGGAAGCACTGCAATTTATGCAAAAGGAATGTATACAAAAGAAAAAAGAATGATGCTTTTTTGTGTAGGCTCAAGAAATGAAACTGCAAAAATAAGGGAAATTGCTACTAAAATAGATCCAAAAGCATTTATAGTAATTGCAAATGCTAGAGAAGCATGGGGAAAGGGTTTTAGAAATAGCAGTAATTAGAAAAAAGATAAAAACAGTATTTAAAAATACTGTTTTTTAATGTATAATAAAAATATAATATTAAAATTTTCAGTAGCGAAATATGAAAGGAACATCTTATAAAATGAAAGAACAAATATATAAAATAGATTTAATTGAAAGCTTTAACTTAGAGCATATATTTGAATGTGGTCAATGCTTTAGATGGAATAAAGAGCAAAATGGAAGCTATACAGGAGTATTTAAAAACAATGTATTAAATGTAAAAATAGAAAATAATCAAATTATATTTCAAGGAATATGCAAAGAAGATATTAAAAAAACTGTAGAAGAATATTTTGACCTTAAAAGAGATTATGAAAAAATAAAAAAAGAATTAAGTAAAATAGATGAACCATTAAAAACTAGTATTGAATATGGAAGCGGAATAAGGCTTTTAAATCAAGATTTATGGGAAACTATAATTTCATTTATTATATCAGCAAATAACAATATACCAAGAATAAAAGGAATTATAGAAAGATTATCAAACAAATATGGAAAACCTATTGTATGGAATAAAAAAACTTACTATGCTTTTCCAACAGTAGAAGAACTATCAAAAGCATCAGTAGAAGATTTAAGAAAATTAGGACTAGGCTTTAGAAATCAAAGAGTATATGAAACAACAAAACTTATTCTTACAAAACAAGTAAATTTAGAAGAATTAGAAACTAAAAAGAATAGCAAAGAAATAAAAGAAATACTATTAACTCTTCCAGGAGTTGGACCAAAAGTTGCAGACTGCATAATGCTATTTTCAACACTAAAATGTTTAGATGTATTCCCTGTTGATGTATGGGTAAGAAGAGTTATGAACGAATTATACTTTAAATTACCAGAAGAAGGTAAATTAAAAAGAGAGCAAATAGAAGCTTTAGCAAAAGAAAAATATGGAAACTTAGCTGGTATAGCACAGCAATATTTGTTCTATTGGAAAAGAGAGGCTTAATAGGGACAGTCCCTTTTTCCCCTTTTGGGTAAAAAGGGACAAGTCATATTTTTAACTTGTGTCCAATAGGCGACAAAGTGTCGCTTAAACAAACGTCCCTTAAGCGACAAAAAGGAGGGAGAAAGTTTTGAGTTTACAAATTATATATGGAGTAGCAGGAACTGGAAAAACTAGCTATTTATTTGAACGAGTGCAAGAAAAAGTGAAGCAAAATTCTACATACCCTATAAAAATAATTACACCAGAACAGTTTTCTTTTACTGCGGAAAAACAACTTTTAGAAACTTCTCCTTCTAAAAGTATGCTAAAAGCAGAAGTAATTACATTTAATCGTATGGCATATAGAATTTTAAATGAAGTTGGTGGAAAAACAAAATTAAGGTTATCTAGTTCAGGTAGAGCAATGCTTGTTAATCATATATTATTAAATCAGAAGAATAATTTTTCATTTTTAGCAAATTCAGAAGAAAATGTAGAAATGATAACAAGACAAATAACAGAATTAAAAAAACATAAAGTAGGTACGCAAGAACTACAAAAAGCTATAAATAGTGCAGAAAATAAATATTTAAAACTTAAACTTCAAGATATAAAAACTTTATATGATGCATATTCTAAAGTTATTGAAAACAAGTATGTTGACGAAAATGATGGATTAACACTTTTAGCAGAAAAATTAGAAGCTTCAAAAGAATTTGCAAACTGCGATATTTATATTGATGAATTTGTAGGCTTTACAACTCAAGAATATGAAATACTAAAAAAATTAATGAAAATATCACATAAAGTAACAATTACTGTATGTGCAGATGATTTAAACGAAAATACTAACCCAGATACAGATGTATTTTATTCTAATAAGCAAACTGCATATAGAATTATGAAAATAGCAAATGAAGAAAATATACAAATAGAAAAGCCAATTTATATAAAAGAAGTAAAAAGATTTAAATCTAAAGAATTAGCACATTTAGCAAGTAATATGAGTACACCATTTTACCAAAAATACGATGAAGATGTAGAAAACATTTCAGAATTTCTTGCAAGTAATCCATATTCAGAAGTAGAAAATGTTGCTATACAAATAGTAAAATTAGTAAAACAAGGCTATAAATATGAAGACATTTCAGTTATTACAAAAAACATAGATACATATTCAAGCTTATGCAAAGTAATATTTTCAAAATATAACATTCCAGTTTTTATTGATGAAAAAAAAGGTTTTAGTAGCAATATTTTAGTTAAATATATATTATCTATTTTGGAAGTTTTATCTAAAAATTGGTCTTATGAAGCGGTATTTGGCTATATAAAAACTGGATTCCTTCCATTAGATGAAAAAGAAATAGCTATTCTTGAAAATTACTGTATAAAATGGGGAATTAAAGGAAGCAAATGGTATTCAAAAGAATGGAAATTTTATGATGAAACAGAAGAAGAACAAAAACAAATTTTATATAGCAAAGAACAAGTAATAACTCCATTACTTGAATTTAAGAAAAAACTTCAAGGCTTAAAAACTGTAAAAGATATATCAACTGCAATTTATGAATTTTTACTTAAAAACAATATATCAGAAAAGTTAGAAGAAAAAATTGAATTTTTAAAAGAGATTAATGAACTAGAAAAAGCAAAGGAATATGAAAAGAGTTTTGAAATTTTTATACAATTATTAGATGAAATTGTATTAGTTTTAGGTGAGCAAAACATTACTTTTGAAAAGTATGCAAAAATTCTAAAAATGGGCTTTACTCAAAGTGACCTAGGGGTAATACCAGAAGTAGCAGATCAAGTAGTAATAGGAGATGTTGACCGTTCTAGATCACACAAAATTAAAGTATGCTTTTTAATAGGCCTAAATGATGGCATTTTTCCAAGTAACCAAAAGGAAGAAGGATTTTTAGATGATAATGATAGGCAAATATTAAAAAATCAAGGCATTGAACTTGCAAAAGGAACAATGGAAATGCTTTATGATGATAATTTTAATATTTATAAAGCATTTACTACAGCAGAAGAAAAATTATACTTATCTTATGTATCATCAGATTCAGAAGGAAAATCTTTAAGACCTTCAATTATTATTAATAAAATAAAAAGAATCTTTCCAAAACTTATTGAAGAAAGTGATGTAGTAAATAGAAAAAGCGAAATTTTATTACAAAACACTACATTTGATGAACTTTTAATAAAATTAAGAGAGCTAAAAGAAGGAAAACAAATAGAGCCAGTGTGGTTTCATTTATATAGCTATTATGCTATAAATGAAAAAGACAAATTAGAAAATGCATTAAGAGCAACTAAATATCAAAATATACCAGAAAAAATACAAAAAGAAAACATAAATAAACTATATGGAAACACCTTAAAAACAAGCATATCACGCTTAGAAAAGTATAAGTCATGTGCGTTTTCATACTACTTAAAATATGGACTAAAATTAAAAGAAGAAAATGATTTTAAGGTAGAATCTATAGATACAGGAAACTTTATGCATGATGTAATAGATAGCTTTTTTGAAAGACTAGAAGAATTAGAAATTAATGTTAAAAAAATTACAGATGAGCAAATAAAATCTATAACAGAAGAAATAGTAGAAGAAAAGCTAGATTTAAAAAAATATGATATTTTTAATAGTATTCCAAAATATAAAGTTTTAGCACAAAGATTAAAAAAAGTAGTAGTAAATTCAATGAAATATATTGTAGATAGCCTTAAATATAGCGATTTTGAAGTGCTTGGACATGAAATAGAATTTAAAGAAGGAAAAAAATATAGCCCAATTACATTTACATTAAATGACGGAAAAAAGGTAGAAATTACAGGAAAAATAGACAGGGTAGATATTGCAAAAACAAATGATGGCAAATATATTAGAATTATTGATTACAAATCATCTATAAAAAATGTTGATTTAAATGAAGTATTAGCAGGTTTGCAATTACAACTTTTAACTTATTTAGATGCAGCTTGCAAAGAAGAAGATGTACTTCCTGCAGGCGTATTTTACTTTAATTTAATAGATCCTATTATAAATGCAAATAGTGATTTAGAAGAAGAACAAATTACAGAAGAACTTAAAAAACAATTTAAAATGCAAGGTCTAATACTTGCAGATAGTAAAATTGTTAAAAAAATGGATGAAAATTTAGAAACAGGAAATTCAAGCATAGTTCCAGCATATATAAACAAAGATGGAGAAGTTAGCGAAAAGCCAAATACTTTAAATCAAAAACAGTTTGAAAATTTGCAAAAATATATGGAAAAAATTATAAAGCAAATTTCAGAAGAAATTTTAAGTGGAAATATTGGAATAGAGCCATATTATAGGCTAAAAGATAAAAAAACTCCATGTGAATATTGCGAATATAAAGCTATTTGTGGATTTAATCAAACCACTAAAAATAATTATAAATACATTGCAAATTTGCCTAAGGAAACTGTACTTGAGCAAATGCAAAAAATGTGATATAATATATACATATCTATTTTTAGGAGGGCTTTATCTATGATATCAACCTTTGTGCAATTTTGTACTGAGTGGATAGGAGTCGACCCTCGGTGGCCCAAGCTCATCGCAGTCTTAATAATTGTTTTGGTCTTATTAGGACCAAGAAAGTTTATTACAATTAAAAAGACAGATGAAAATAAATGGACCATATTTTATAGATAAAAAGTAAATTCTAATGATAAAAGGCGACCGAAAGGTCGCTTTAATGTTTTTTAGCCTTGATTTTTTTTGCTAAATAGCTTAATATTATATAAGAAACTAATAATATAATAGTTATAAGAAAAACGAAAGGAAAGAAAGTATGACAAAAATTTGGGAAGATGAAAAGCTAATATGTGTAGAAGAAAAAGATGTACAATACATACAATTTAAAAAACTATTAGAATACCCAGAAATAAAACATTGTTATACACTAAGAAAGAATTTAAATTTTCCACCAATTTATAAAAATGAACAATTATTAAAGCAAAGCTATAAAAAAATTTGTGACTGTTTAGATTTAGACTATACAAAAATAGTAAAGCCACATCAAACACATACTACAAATGTAGAAATTGTAAACGAAGTAAAATCTTTAGAAAATGTTGATGGCTTATTAACAAATAAAAATGATCTTATATTACTTACTACTTCAGCAGACTGCATTTCTTTACTATTATATGATCCAATTAAAAAAGTAATTGGAAGTATTCATTCTGGTTGGAGAGGAACACTAGCAGGAATTTGCAAAAATGCAATTAATAAAATGATAGAAGGATTTAATTCTAACCCAGAAGATATAATTTGCTGTATATGCCCAAGTATAAGAAAATGTTGCTTTGAAGTAGATGAAGATGTTAAAAACTTATTTTATGAAAAATATAAAAACTTACCCGAAATAGAAGATATTATAACAAAACATGAAATAAAAGAAGGAAAACAAAAATACAAAATAGATACAGTAAAAATAAATATTTGCTTATTAAAAAATTTAGGCTTAAAAGAAGAAAACATTGTAGATAGCAATATTTGTACAGTATGCCATAGCAATGAATTTCATTCATATAGAGCAGATAAAGAAGACTCTGGCAGAAATGCTGCATTAATAGGGACAGGTCCCAATGCTCATTTTTAAGCACTTAGGGACAGGTCAAATTATTAAAAAGAGGTGAGTTAAAATTATGATACCACAAAAACTAAAAAAAGGTGATACAATAGGTCTTATTTCTCCATCAGATGCTATTACTAAAGATGATTTAGATATAATTAATAAATCTATTTATTTAATGGAAAGTTCAGGGTTTAAAGTAAAATTTGCAGAGCATGCTCTAGAAAACACTTTAGGTTATGGTGCAACAGCAAAGCAAAAAGCAGAAGATATAAATTCAATGTTTCAAGATAATACTGTAAATGCAATATTTTGCATTTGTGGAGGCTTTAATTCAAACAGTACATTTGATTATTTAGATTATGATAAAATTAAATATAACCCTAAAATTATTTGTGGCTTTAGTGATTCTACATCGCTCTTAAATGCAATTTACAGCAAAACCGGTTTAGTTACATTTCATGGACCAACATTTAAAGCATTAACTTCTTGGCAAACAGAATATGGCTATAAAGAAGTAATAAAACGTTTATCTGAAGGCGCGCTTAGTTTAGGCACAGCAGATGATGAATACATTACAATAAAAGAAGGAACAGCAAAAGGAATTTTAGTTGGTGGAAATTTAAGCTTAGTAAATGAAATGTCAAGTGGAAAATATCAAATTGATTTTACAGATAAGATTTTATTTATAGAAGAACTATTTTTAGAAACACCTCCAGCATTAGCAAGTAACTATTTATATAATATGAAACAAAACGGTGTATTTAATAAAATTAAAGGAATATGGGTTGGAAATTATGATGGAAGTATAGCCTTAGAAAAAATTTTACTAGATACATTAGATGGAGAATATAAATTTCCAATAATAAAATCAAATAACTTTGGGCATACAGATAGAAAAACTGTAATTCCAATTGGAACAATGGCAAAAATTAACACAGAGGAAAAAGTTAAAATAGAATTGTTAGAAGATTGTGTCGTTTAAGGGACCTGTCCCCAATATGAAAGGTAGTAAGATATGTACGAAACATGGGAAGAATTAGAAAGTAGTATTCAAAATTGTAGTAAATGTAAGTTATGCCAAAATAGGCATAATATAGTATTTGGAGAAGGAAATAAAGAAGCGGACATAATGTTTATTGGCGAAGGGCCTGGTGCAGATGAAGATGCCAAAGGGCTTCCTTTTGTTGGAAAAGCAGGTCAGCTTATGAACAAAGCATTTCAAGGATTAGGAATAAAAAGAGATGAAGTATATATTGCAAATATTGTAAAGTGTAGGCCACCATCTAACAGAGTACCGGAAGATGATGAAGCGGCTATATGTTTAGATTATTTAAGAAATCAAGTAGTATTAGTAAAGCCAAAAATAATTGTATTATTAGGAAGTACAGCACTAAAAAACATTTTAGGAAAAGAATATGGTATAACATCAAGCAGAGGAAACTGGATAGAACAAAAGGGAATATATTATATGCCAACATGGCATCCAGCAGCATTATTAAGAGATGAGAACAAAAAAATTGAATTTTGGAAAGATTTAAAAGAAGTTGTAAATAAATATCAAGAAATTGAAGTTAATAAATGAAAGGATTACTAAAATAATGAAAGAAGAAATGCAAGAAAAACTAAATTATTGTTTAAATTGTGTTAATAAACCTTGTAGTCAAAAAGGATGTCCACTTGCAAATGATATTCCAACATTTATTAAATATGCAAAAGAAGGAAACTTAGAAAAAGCATATTATACATTAGCTAAAACAACAGTATTAGGGAGTATTTGTGGAAGAATATGCCCTCACCAAAAACAGTGCCAAGGAAGTTGTATAAGAGGAATAAAACAAGAGCCTGTTAGCATAGGAGAAATAGAAGCCTATATATTTGATAATGCATTAGAAAAAGGCTATAATAAAAACATTAAAATAGAAGATACTTTAAAAGGAAAAAAAGTAGCAGTAGTAGGTGGAGGACCAGCTGGACTCACTTGTAGTAGCTTTTTAACAATTAAAGGTGCAAAAGTTACAATTTATGAAAAATATAATAAGCTTGGAGGAATTTTAAGCCATGGCATACCAGAATTTAGACTAGACCCAAAGATACTAGAAAAAACTATCAACTCCATATTAAGTTTAGGTATAAATGTAGAATATAAAAAAGAATTAGGGAAAAATTTAACACTAGAAGAACTAAAAAATAACTATGATGCAGTATTTTTATCATTTGGAGCTAATATTCCAAGACAAATGGTAATACCAGGAGAAAATTTAAATGGCGTTTATGGTGGAAATACCTTGCTAGAATTACAAAACCATCCAGATTATACAAACAAAAAAGTAGCCATAATTGGTGGTGGAAATGTTGCAATGGACTGTGCTAGAACTATTAAAAGATTAGGAGCCAAAAAAGTAGTAGTTATATATAGAAGATCAGAAGCAGAAATGCCAGCAGAGAAAAAGGAAATTGAAGATTCTAAAAAAGAAAATATAGACTTTTTATTTCAAACTAATATTACAAAAATATTAGGAGATAAAAAAGTAGAAAAAATAGAATGTATAAAAACAGAGCTTATTCAAAAAGAAGGCGAAAATAGAAAAGTACCAGTAGAAATTGAAAACAGCAATTATATTATTGATATGGACTATGTAGTAATGGCTGTTGGAGCAAAAGTAGAAATGGGAATATTAGAAAGCCAAAACTTAACTGCAACAACAAAAAAATATTTAAAAGTAGGAGATAATTATAGAATTAATGGAACTAATATTTTTGCAGGTGGAGATTTAATAGGAACTACATCAACTGTAGCATGGGCAGCAAGAGATGGAAGAGAAGCTGCTAATAAAATAGAAGAATACTTAAAAAGTATTTAAGGTGTAAAAGAAGTTATACAAGAGTAAACAAAAATAGATACGTAAATATAAAGTTATAAGGCTAAAAAATAGTCAAAACAAAATTTAAACCAATTAAAAGTTTAAATTCTCATTTGACTATTTTTTAATGCATCATTTTCAACATACATTAAATCGCCAATTTCGCAATCTAAATATTTACACATATCTTCTATATATTTAAAAGATATTGAGGAAGTATTTCCCCCAATAATTCTATTTAAGTTTCTAGAAGTAATATTCATATTTTTACAAAGCCAATATTTGCTTTTGCCTTGCTTCTTTAACAAATTCTCAATATTAAAAATAACCATAATTTCACCTTATAAAATTGTAATACAAAAAAATTTTTTAAATAAGATATTTACAAATACCTTATTTATAGATATAATGATTGAAGTAAAATAATTTGTATAAAAGATACAGAATTTAGCAATAATAAACATAAGAAAAGAGGTAAAAATGAATATTAAATTAAGAAAAAACAAAAATTTACTTATTAAACAAACTATAACAGAAAATGGTATAACATTAATAGCTTTAGTAGTAACAATAGTAGTGCTTTTAATATTGGCCGGAGTAACGATAACAATGGTGCTAGGAGAAGATGGAATAATAGCACAGGCAAAACTCGCAGCAGAAAAGACAAAAGAAGCAGAAGAACAAGCAAAGGGAGACTTATCAAACTTAACAGAAGAAATAAGTAATATATTAACTAGTGAACCACCAGCACCAACAAGACCAACAGCAACGCCTAGTCCAACACCTACTCCAATTCCAACAATAAAAGAAGCAATAGAAAAAGGAGCAGATTTTGCAAAAGATGGAAATAAAGAAATAACAGATGGAGAAAAAAATATGTGGGTACCACAAGGCTATACAGTAGTAGACCCAACAAAAAATGAAAATGTAAGTTATACAGATAACAATAATCCAAAAATAGATGAAGGAATAGTAATAACAGATGCAGTAGATGGAACAGGAAAAAGTACAGGAAATGAGTTCGTATGGGTGCCAGTAGATGATATAGATACAATGGCAAAATTACAAAAAGGAAGTCAAGATAATTGGGAAGGAAAACTATATGATTTTACAAAAGATGAATCAGGAAATAGCAAAGCAGAAGAAAAGAAAGATTACGGAGTAGGAACAACAAACTATCGTGAACCAGATACAGTAAGTAATGATGCTTCTAAATTTAGTTCTATAAAAGAAAATGATTATAAGGATTTTAAAGAACAACTACAAAGTGAATTTAATAGTATGATAGCAAGTGTAACAAGATATAAAGGGTTTTATATAGGAAGATACGAGACCTCGAATTTAGGTACAGCAACACCAATAGTAAAAAAAGATCAAACACCAACAACAAACACAGATTGGTATACAATGTATAAAAATAGTAAAAACATAAAAAAGGATGGTTCAGGAGCAACAAGTAGTATGATATGGGGATGCCAGTGGGATGCAGTAATGAATTGGTTTTTAAGAAGCACTGACGATTCAACAAAAAAATATGTAACAAATAGTACTGATAAAGGTTATTATAATCAATCTAATAAAACTACAACGGGCTCTAATCCGGCTTATGCAGTAAATAAAATTTATGATATGGCTGGAAATGTATACGAATGGACCATAGAAACTCGTAGTGGAAACAGTCGTGTTACTCGTGGAGGCTATTACGACCTTTCCGGTTCTAGCGGTACTGCTAGCTACCGCATGGATGCCTTGACTACCAACGGCGACGCCCCTAGCGTGGGCACACGCTCTATACTTTACGTAAACTTATAAAGGTTTCGAATAATCCATTTGAAAAGTCATCTTTTGCTAGTAGACGAATAATTAGATAAAAGTCTTCTTGGAATAGCTATGGAATGTAGCTTACCAAGAAACGCTGATTTGCATGAAGAAAATTTTAAAAATAGTAGAAAAAAAACATACAAAAATTGAAATCTTAAAATATTACATTTTTATAACATTTTTGTAATAAATAAGTTACAAAACTAATAAAT
>CANQUT010000024.1 GCA_947627105.1 uncultured Clostridia bacterium | reverse complement strand
AATTACTTTTGATAAGACAACAAATAAATTCACTTGTACTCCTAAGAAAGAAACAAATGCACAAGCACATGAACCAAGCAATACACAATTAGTAGGAAAGCTATATGCAACTACTACTGGAGAAAACTTTACTGCAGGAACACCAAATACAACATTCTCAAGCACTGGATTAAGAGAGCCAGCAATACTATCGAGTTATGATACAAATAAAATTTCTTTAGTAGATTTACAAAATGATTTTTATGCAATGGCAAAAAGTGTAGGAAAGTATGGAGGGTTTTATATAGGAAGATATGAAACTAGCTTATCAGCTTCAAACAAATCAGAAAGTAAAGCAGGAGCAAAATCATTATATAATGATAATAGCAACCATGATTGGTATGGCCAATATAAATATAATAAAGCATATGCAGAGGAAAATGAAAATTTAGCAGTAGTATCAAGTACAATATGGGGATGTCAGTATGATGCAATGATGAACTGGATGTTAAGTAATGACATTAAAGTAACAAGTACAACAGGTATAAAAGATATAACAGGTGAAGACGCAGTAAGAAATACAGATAGTACAGGCAGAAAAACAGGAGTTTCTGGTTCAAAAGATAAATTATGTAATATATATGATTTATTAGGAAACAGTTATGAATGGACTATGGAGGCCAACAACACCAACCATCGTGTTTCTCGAGGGGGCAATTTCGACTACAGCAGTTCTCCTAGTAATAGGATCAGCACCGATCCGACCACTTCCCTGTGGCGGCCTTTCTGCCCGTCTCTCACTTTATGTAAATCTGTAAACTGTAGAAGAAACCCATAAGGGTTTCGGAATAATCCATTGTGAAAGAAGGAAAAATTTGAACAGTGGAGAATAATTAAATAAAAGGCTTCTTGGAATAGCTATGAAAAATAGCTTACCAAGAAGCGCTTTTTGTACTTCAGTTAGCTTTTATTTTATATTTTTGGAGATGTTCACGGTTTAGCCTATTATATCAATAATTACAGAGACTTTGTTGACTAAATTGTTGACAGAAATGTAGAGTGGTACATTAATTTACAAGATTAATTATTTTTTTACCAATTCTTCTAATAATAATTTTTCTATTCTATCTACATTAGGGAATATTAAATTTATTCCGTCTAGATTTTAACTTAAATATTTTATTTACTTTATCGAGTATTTCTCGTCTAGTTTCAGATGGTACTTGTATGGCTTTACCTTTTACTGTATCAATATGGTCTATGTACTTTGAAATAATAGGAAACATATTTTGTATTAAAAAAGCATGATCTCTACCTCTATAATTTCCTATTACGATAGTATCACATTTATTATATTTGCTTATTTTATCTTTAACAATAGATTTATATTTTTCTACTTTACTACTCATAGGAATAAACCACATGATTTCATTGTTTTCTGTTTTTATACAAAAATAATTAGGTCTTGTAGAATTTCCCTCATGGTTTTTCATTAATTTTTCATCATTAATAAAGTCAAAATAGCTACTTTTAATGTGATAAACATATCCTTCTTTAATTTCCATTTGCACTCTCCTAAAAAACAAGTCCTTTATTCATTGCTGAACAAAGGACAGATAATTTACGAAATGGTATAATTTATTACTCGCACCAACCATAAGCGAGAACATTTAACGAAATAGTATGATTTATTACTCGCACCAACTACAAGCGAGAACATTTACTTTATATAATTATTATACAATTTTTGTAAATAAATTGTCAAGTAAATTTGCATAATAATTATTATTATATTTTATGCAAATATCAACAAAATTATGTAATATGTAAATGTTAAAATAAAACTGATAGAAAAATTCACATAAATTTGGTGGAGATGAGGAGAGTCGAACTCCTGTCCAATAACCTTTCCACATTAACTTCTCCGAGTGCAGTTTGTTTTCAAGATTCCTCTTAATATAACCTGACAAACAAGCTTACATTAAAAGTAGCTATTTAAAAATACCCATTATTTCGATAGCTCAAAATAACTTTGTTTCCCACTAACTTTGCGCCTTATTAAAAACCGTGGGCAATTTAAAATAAGACGACGCCGCGCTTAGGCAGCGTATGCTAATTCTCTATTATCAGCGTTTATATTTATTTTCTCACATTATTAAAGTGGCCAAGTGAGAATCCACTACTCGCTATTAATATTTCTGGGTTACTGTCGAAACCAAATACATCCCCATGTATACAAACTTTATTATACAATATTTTATATAAAATAACAAGCCATTTACCAGAAAATCTATTTGCATTTTTATTCTAATTTTGGTAAAATATTACAAACAAAAGTAAAAAATCTAAAGAAGGGAAAATTTATGGTTGATTTAAATCAAAATGTGCAATATGTAAAAACAGTAGGACCTACAAAAGTTAAATATTTAAACAATTTAAATATATATACACTTGGAGATTTATTAACATATTTTCCAAGAGAATATGAAGATAGAAGCAATATAAAGCCAATTGCTTCTATACAAGTAGGAGAAGAAGCAACTATTGAAGCAAGAGTTGTTTCTGAAGTAAGCATAAATCGTATTAGAAAAAATATGGTTATATTAAAAACTATTGTAGAAGATAATACAGGCAGATGTATGCTTACATGGTTTAATCAAACATATATAAAACTACGAATTAAAAGAGGAGAAACTTATAGATTTTTTGGGAAATTAACAAAAGAAGTAAATCATTTTGAAATGCATAATCCTGTTTTTGATGAAATTGGAAAAGAAAGAAATACCGGAAAAATTATGCCAATATATCCTACAACTTATGGATTATCGCAATCAGCAATTAGAGTAGCTGTAGAAAATGCTTTAGCTTCAATAAAAGGAGAAATTAAAGAAACACTTCCAGAGTATTTACTTAAAGAATATAACTTAAGTGGAATAGAAAATAGTCTTAATGAAATACATTTTCCAACTAGCAAAGATAAAAGGTTAGAAGCTAGAAAAAGGCTTGTATTCGAAGAATTACTTACAATGCAACTTACATTACTTGAATTAAAGGGTAAAAATGAAGAACATACAGGAATTAGTTTTAATAAAAATGTAAAAATGTCAGATGTAATTAATAGCTTACCATTTAAATTAACAAAAGCTCAGCTTAAGGTTTTAGAAGAAATAGATAATGACATGGAAAAAAATAAGCAAATGAATAGATTGCTTCAAGGAGATGTTGGCTCAGGAAAAACTGTAGTAGCAATGATATCTGCATATAAAGCAGTAAAATCTGGGTATCAAGTTGCTATTATGGCGCCAACCGCAATACTAGCTGTTCAGCATTTTGAAGAATTTAAAAAAATTTTAGAACCATTTGAAATAAAAATAGAATTATTACTAGGCTCTACTAAACCTAAAAAAAGAAAAGAAATTTTAGCAGATTTAGCAAGTGGAAAAATAGATATATTAATTGGCACACATGCACTTCTTACAGAAAATGTACTTTTTAATAAACTTGGCTTAGTAGTAACAGATGAGCAGCACCGTTTTGGAGTAAAACAAAGAGAAACAATTATAGCAAAAGGTTTAAACCCAGATGTATTAGTTATGACAGCAACGCCAATACCAAGAACACTTGCATTAATATTATATGGAGACTTAGACATTTCCATTATAGATGAGCTTCCTCCAAACCGTAAAAAAATAGAAACATATGCAGTAACTAAAAGGATGGAGCAAAGAGTAAATGAATTTGTAAGAAAAAACATTAATGAAGGTAGGCAGGCTTATGTGGTATGTCCATTAGTAGAAGAAAAAGAAGATGATGAAGACAAAAATGCAGATTTAAAAGCTGTAAAAAAATGGACGCAAATTTATCAAGATGAAATTTTTCCTGAATATAAAGTAGCATGCATTTATGGAAAAATGAAGCAAAAAGAAAAAGATGAAGTAATGGAAAACTTTAAAAACGGAAAAATAAATATATTAATTTCTACAACTGTTATAGAGGTTGGTGTTAATGTACCAAATGCTAGTATAATGATTGTAGAAAATGCAGATAGATTTGGTTTAGCACAGCTTCACCAACTTCGTGGTAGAGTAGGAAGAGGAGAATACCAATCATATTGCATTTTAAAGTATAATAGTAATAGTGGTGAAATAGGAAAAGAAAGAATGAAAACAATGCAAGAAACTAATGATGGTTTTGTAATTGCAGAAAAGGACCTAGAGCTTCGTGGAACAGGAGAGTTTTTTGGAACAAGACAACATGGGCTTCCAGAATTTAAAATTGCAAATTTATTTGTAGATATGCCAATGTTAAAATCTGTACAAAGCGTAGCACTAAAAATAGAGGCAGAAGATAGCGGATTAAAATTAGAAAAAAACAAAGAACTTAGGGAATTAGTAAATAAAAAACTAAAACAAAGCATTTCTTTATAGTAACATTTTTTAGTTTTATATATAATTGCTCAAATAGTATTAGTTTTTTTGTTTTTCAAATACCCGTTGCAGTAGTTAAATTCAGAAAAGTACGTCAGAACGGGACCTCTCAAAACTGCAAAAACTAATACTATTTGTAGCTTACAAATATCATATAGTAAACAAATTGTGCTATTTATTAGATAATTGTGCTATTTATTAGATAATTAACTTGACATTTACATAAAAAAACAATATTATATATATGAAAAAACTAGAAAGGAGACTTGCTATGTATACTCAAATGTTAACATCAGAAAAGGGCGGAGAATTAATTAGCTTTAAGGTAAACGGCGAAGAAAAAATACACCAAGGAGAAAAATGTACAGATGAAAACGGAAAAGTATATTGGAAAAGGCATTCTCCTGTATTATTTCCTATTGTAGGAAAGCTAAAAAAGAATAGAACATTAATTGGCGGAAGAACTTATGAAATAATGCAACATGGCTTTGCAAGAGATTTAGACTTTGAGCCAATTACAAAGCTTAATAACTTTCATTCTTATGTATTGAGAAGCAATAAATACACATTAACAAGGTACCCTTATGAATTTGAATTATATAATACATATAGAACTGAAGAAAACAAGTTAACTACAATTTATAAAGTTGTAAATACTGGATTAATTAATTTGCCATTTGGTATAGGAGGTCACCCTGCATTTAAAATAGATGCTGAAGAACTAAAAAAAGGTCATTATTATTTAGAATTTGAAGAGGAAGAAGAAAAAATTCATTTTCTATATTTAGTAGATGGACTAATTGGCACAGAATATGCAAGAAATAGAATAATTAATAAAAAATACATTACAATAGATTCACATACATTTGATGATGATGCATTAATAATGAAAGGAATAAAATCAAATAAAATTAGCTTAAAAAATTATGCTACAAATAAAACTATACTTACAATGGACTTTACTGGCTTTCCATATTTAGCAATATGGTCAAAACCAAATGCACCATTTATTTGCATAGAGCCATGGTATTCTACAGCAGATAATATTAAAGCATCTGGAGTATTTACACAAAAACAAGATATAATCTCATTAAAACCAAATGATTCATTTGAATGTAAATACACAGTTGTTTTTTAGGGACAGTCCCTAATTCCCCTTTTGGGGGTAAAAGGGACAGATCCAAATGCTTATTTTCAAGCACTTAGGGACAGGTCATTTGTAAAGAAACTTAGCTAAAACACTATATAAACTATAAAAATAAAACTAAAGTGTTAAAGAAAGAGGAAAAAATGCTACAAATAATATTAATACTTATAGGATTAATAATTGCATTATTAGGAGCCAGTTGCATTTTTGATGCAAGAGTTATTACTAAAAAATTATTTGGTTTTGGAGACCAAAACGAGGCAACTTTAGGCTTCAAAATATTTGGTTTCATATTCACAATAGCAGGTTTTTTAATAGTATTTTTTAATTTCTAGATTAAGAAAGAAACTTTAAAAAACATATTGCTATTTTCATATTAAAGTGCTAAAATAAATAGCATAAATTTAAAAACTAAGAAGAAGAGGAGTAAGTTTAAACTAACTAGAAAAGAGAACAGAAGTCATCGGCTGAAAGCTTCTGCTAGAATAGAAAACTGAAGGTAGCTTTGGAGTTAATATATTGAAAAATTAGTAAATATATTCGTGTAACTTGCGTTAAAAGTAATAAAGATATTAATTGTAAAATTAATAATTAAGGTGGTACCGCGAATATACCTCGCCCTTAAAAGCAAGGCGAGGTTTTTTGATGCCATAAACATAGGGAGGAAAATAAAAATGTGCAGAGAACATAATTTAGAAGGAAAATACGATCCAAAAAGTTTTGAGGAAGAAATTTATAAAAATTGGGAGCAAAACGAATATTTTAAGCCATCTGAAGACAAAACTAAAGAGCCATATACAATAGTAATTCCACCACCAAACATTACTGGAAAGCTTCATATGGGACATGCTTTAGATAATACTTTGCAAGATATATTAATTCGTTATAAAAGAATGAGGGGATTTAACACCTTATGGGTTCCAGGAACAGACCATGCATCCATTGCAACAGAAGCTAAAATAGTAGAAAAATTAAAAGAAGAAGGAACTAGCAAAGAAGAATTAGGTAGAGAGGAATTCTTAAAAAGAGCTTGGCAGTGGAAAGATGAATACGGAGGAACTATTTTAAAACAATTAAAAAAACTAGGTTGTTCTTGCGATTGGTCTCGTGAAAGATTTACAATGGACGAAGGATTATCTAATGCAGTAAAATATGTCTTTGTTAAGTTATATAATAAAGGACTTATTTATCGTGGAAAAAGAATGATTAACTGGTGCCCATATTGTAATACTTCTATTTCAGATGCAGAAGTAGAATACGAAGAAGAACCAACGCATTTGTGGCACATTAAATACCCTATAAAAGGCGAGCCAGGAAGATTTTTAGTTGTAGCTACAACAAGACCAGAAACAATGCTTGGAGATACAGGTGTTGCAGTACATCCAGAAGATGAAAGATACAAAGATTTAGTTGGAAAAACTGCAATTCTTCCAATAATGAACAAGGAAATTCCTATTATTGCAGATGAATTTGTTGAAAAAGAATTTGGTACAGGTGCTGTAAAATTAACACCTGCACATGACATAAACGACTATCAAGCAGCCTTAAAACACGGACTAGAAATTATAGAAGTATTTGATGAAAACTTTAAAATGGGAAATTTATACCCAGAATATAAAGGAATGGACTTATACGAAGCAAGAGAAAAAATAGTTCAAAAATTACAAGAAGAAGGCTATTTAGTTAAAATAGAAGACTACACCCATAATGTAGGAAAATGCTATAGATGCCATCATACAATAGAACCAAAAATATCAGAGCAATGGTTTGTAAAAATGGAGCCATTAGCAAAACCTGCAATAGAAGCAGTAAAACAAGGAAAAGTAAAATTCATACCAGAAAGATTTGACAAAATTTATTATAACTGGATGGAGAATATTCAAGATTGGTGTATTTCAAGACAGCTTTGGTGGGGTCATAGAATTCCAGCATATTATTGTGATGAATGTAATGAAGTAATAGTAGCAGAAAGTATGCCAGAAAAATGTCCTAAATGCGGCTCTAGTAACTTACATCAAGATGAAGACACTTTAGATACTTGGTTTAGCTCAGCATTATGGCCATTTTCAACACTTGGCTGGCCAAATCAAACAGAAGATTTTAAATATTTCTTCCCAACAAGC
The DNA here is from genome assembly GCA_947627105.1 of uncultured Clostridia bacterium. GTDB lineage: Bacteria > Bacillota > Clostridia > TANB77 > CAG-508 > CAG-273. The sequence continues at coordinate 12,561 of CANQUT010000024.1, read as the reverse complement.
ACATTAGTTACTGGCTATGATATTATATTTTTCTGGGTTGCAAGAATGATATTTTCAAGCCTAGAGCATACTGGAGAAGTACCTTTTAAAAACGTATTTATACATGGTATTGTACGTGATAGCCAAGGAAGAAAAATGTCTAAGAGCCTAGGTAATGGAATTGACCCATTAGAGGTAATAGATAAATATGGAACAGACGCATTAAGATTTTCATTAGTACTTGGAATTTCACCAGGAAACGATATTCGTTATATGCCAGAAAAGCTAGAATCTGCATCTAATTTTGCAAATAAAATTTGGAATGCAGCAAAATTTATTATAAATTCATTAGCAGATGAGAAAAAAGTAAGAGAATTTTGCTATGAAGTATTTGAAAAAAATCATGAATATAATCCAGATCTATTAAAAATAGAAGATAAATGGATTTTAAATAAATTTGATAAATTAGTATCAGAAGTAACACAAAACATGGAAAATTACGATTTAGGAATTGCTTTAGATAAAATATATAATTTTATTTGGAACGAATTTTGCGATTGGTATATTGAAATTGTAAAGCAAAGAATATACAGCGAAGATGAGCAAACCAAAGTAGCTGTAAGTGATATTTTAAACCATGTATTTGGCTCTTCTTTAAAATTACTACATCCATTTATGCCATTTGTTACAGCAAAAATTTATTCAAACCTAATTTGCTTTGGAACAGAAGAAATTATGATATCAAAATGGCCAACTATTCGAAAAGAATTTGTATTTGATAGAGAAGAACAATTTATGGAAGATATTAAACAAATTATTGTTGGAATAAGAAATATAAGAGCAAAACTAAATGTACATCCTTCAAAAAAATCAAAACTAATTGTTGTTGTAAAAAATATTGAAGAAATGAAAGATGAAATAGAAGAAGTCAAACCAATTTTACAAAAACTAGGTTTTGCAGAAGAAATTGTTGTTCAAGATAATAAAGCAGGAATTCCACAAAATGCAATGTCTGTAATACAAAATGGAATAGAAGTTTATTTGCCATTTGAAGAGTTAGTAGATATAGAAGAAGAAAAGAAAAGACTACAAGGAGAAAAGGAAAAACTAATTTCAGAAGTTGAAAGAGCAGAAAAAATGCTTTCTAACCCAGGCTTTGTAAATAAAGCACCAGAAGCCAAAATAAATGAAGAAAAAGAAAAGCTTGCTAAATATAAAGATATGCTTAAAAAAGTAGAAGAAAGATTAAAAAGTATTTAATAACAAAAGGAAGCACCCCACCAAAATGGTGGGGTGTTTTGATGTTCACTCCTTGACAGTGAGACGGTAGGTGTCGTTATCCACCTCGTCAACGTGCCACCCAGCAGAATCAAGACTGCACCTGACCTCGGGCTCAATGGCAAAGCCATCAAGATCCTTGGAAATGGAGACATCAACATGAATCTCCGTTTTGCCTTTTTTCAGAGCGTCCTCCACAGCATCACAGATGAGATTGTTGATTACTTTACATTGCTCATCGGCTCGCCGCAAGCGCTTATTTTCCTTGAGCTCATGCTTGATAGCTTCTGCATACGGGAATTCTAACATCTGGCTTTCCATTAGGAAAAACCTCCTTTAAAGTAATCACCTTTCGGTGACCTAGCACAAAATGCACTAGGGTTTTTATACATTACATTCTAACATATTTTACATAATATGTCAATATTATGTAAAATAACTTCAAGATGTATTAAAAATTATGTCGAAAACTTGTCATAATTCGACAAAACTTCCTAAGTTTTACTCTAGATATTAACTGGAAAAAAATGTATAATTGGACAAGCAAACAGATAGGAGGAAATTACTATGAATAGTAGGTTTAATAAAAAAGATAATGTACTATATCTGGAAATTACAGAGGAAATTGATCATCATACTACAGAAAAAATAAGGAGGGTAATGGACAATGAAATTACAAGATTTATGCCTAGAAAAATTGTATTTGATTTTAGTAATGTTTCTTTCATGGACAGTGCAGGAATAGGACTTTTAATAGGAAGATACAAACTAATAAAACTTTTAGGAGGAACAGCAGAAATCATAAATGCAAATAAAATTATTTCAAAGGTATTAGAAATGAGTGGAATATTAAAAATTATTCCAATACAAAATGAAGAAAATGTAAGCTAAAAATATTAATGTTTTAGGAGGAAAAAAATGAAAAGTAGATATGATAATGAAATGGAACTAGAATTTTTAAGTAAATCTAATAACGAGGCATTTGCACGTATTACTGTTGCAGCATTTGCTGCACAATTAGATCCAACTATAGAAGAACTTGCAGATATAAAAACAGCGGTATCTGAAGCAGTAACAAATTGCATTATTCATGGCTATGAAAATACAGAGGGCTTGATAAAAATAAAGGCTACATTACTTAGAAATGAAATTGAAATTGAAATATCAGATAATGGCAAGGGAATAGAAAATATTGAACTTGCAAGAAAGCCACTTTATACAACAAAAGGAAATCTAGAAAGATCAGGAATGGGCTTTACAATAATGGAAAGCTTTATGGATGAAGTTGAAATTCATTCAGTTGTAGATATTGGAACAAAAGTTATTATGAAAAAGAAAATAAAGAAACAAGAAAATGCCAAAGAAAATGAAGAAGAAAATGCTCTAATAAATTAATTTATTTATTAAATAGGAGGCATTTAAATTGCAGGAAGAATTTGAAAATAAGGCAGAAGACATTATACAGGCACAAAACGGAAATGAGCAGGCAATGGCTGATTTAATAGAAAAAAACAAAGGACTTATTTGGAACATTGTAAAACGTTTTCAAGGTAGAGGCCATGAAATAGAAGATTTATATCAAGTAGGCGTAATGGGGTTTATTAAATGTATAAAAAGGTTTGATAGTAGTTTTGACGTTAGGCTATCTACATATGCAGTTCCATATATTTTAGGAGAAGTAAAAAGATATATAAGAGATAATGGACCAATAAAAATTAGCAGAAGTTTAAAAGAGATGGCAACAAAGGCCATTCTTGTAAAAGATGAGTATTATAGAAAAACAGGCAATGAAATAAAAATAGAAGAAATGGCAAAGATTTTAAAAATATCTAAAGAAGAGCTAGCATTAGTTTTAGAAGCAGTCCAACCAGTAGATTCTATAGATGAACAAATATATGAAGAAAGTGGAGATGGAATGACAATGCTAGATAAAATAGGAGCGCAAAAAGATGAGGCTTTGGAAATTACAAATAAACTTTGCATACAGCAAATTATTGGAAATTTAAAAGATGAAGAAAGAGAGGTAATATTACTTAGATATTATAAAGGAAAAACTCAAACAGAAATTGCAAAAATACTTGGTATTACACAAGTGCAAGTTTCTAGGATTGAGAGAAAAACTTTGCAATTAATGAAAATGAAATTAGCAGGGTAGAAACAATTTGTTTTATTTTAAAATAAACTACATAAACTTATTTATTATAAGCTACATTAAAAAACAAGTGAGGAACAAAATTGAAAAAGTATATTATATATTTCATTATATTTTTGTGTATCTGTTTTTTTATTCCAATTATTTTTACATCTCCTTTTAGTAGTAAAGAGGTAAATAGTAACACAGATCAAAATAATATTACAGTTGAAGCTACTATTGATTATAAACAATATAAAATAGTAAAGCTATTACATAAAAGTACTAATAAAATAGAAGAAATACCATTTGAAGAATATTTATATGGAGTAGTAAGTGCAGAAATGCCTGCAAGTTATGAAGAAGAAGCACTAAAAGCACAGGCAGTAGTTGCAAGAACTTATACTTTATATAAAATAGTTTCAAATTCTTCAAAACATGAAGGAGCAAATATTTGCGATGACTCAAGCTGTTGTCAAGCATGGATTTCAAAAAAAGATAGATTAGCTAAATGGAAAGAAGAAAAGAGAACTGAATATTGGAATAAAATTGTAAGCTGTGTAAATGAAACACAAGGGAAAATAATTACTTATGAAAAAAAGCCAATAAATGCTTTTTTTCATTCTAATAGTGGTGGAACTACAGAAATTCCTATAAATGTGTGGGGAGGAAGCGGATACCCATATTTACAATCTGTAGAAACATCTGGAGAAGATGCATATTCGCAGTATTCTTCTAAGGTTACAGTAACTAAAGAAAAGTTTAAAGAAATTATAAAAAAAGCACATAGCAATTTTACAATTGATTTTTCAAAAAAAGATTGTATTAAAATAAAGGAATATACAGAAGGGGGCAGAGTAAAAACAATTACTGTAGGAAACGTAGAAATATCCGGTGTAGAAGTTAGAACATTGTTTAACTTAAAATCAGCAAATTTTAAAGTAACAATAGAAAGCAAAAATATTACTTTTGAAGTTATAGGTTATGGGCATGGTGTTGGTATGAGTCAAACAGGTGCAGATAGTTTAGCAAAACAGGGGAAAAACTATGAAGATATTATTCATCATTTTTATACAGGGGTAGAAATTGAGGACATTTAAAAAATTATATATTACTTTAATAGTACTAGTTTTCTTGTTTTTCAAATGCCCGTTGCAGTAGTTAATTCATAGAAGAAAGTCAGAACGGGACATTTCAAAACTGCGAAAAATAGTACTATTAAAGCTTTAATGTAATTAAACTAAAATACAACATTTTCAAGTTACAAAAAATGTAAAATTAAAATTTGTTTTTTGTATAATTTTCTCAAAATGGTTAATAATGTTACTAAAGAAAAATTAAGGAGGAATAATTTTTATGAGAAGAGAAAATAGAAGAAGACCAGTTGAGGAAGGTTTTGATACAAAGAAAATGTTATATATTACAGGAAGTGTTTTAGCAATAGCAATAATTGTTTTTATAATAACATTTTTAGTTTATAGTAATGCATTATCAGACACTACACAATTTGGCAAATTAGATACAAATTCCATTGGAAATACTAAATTAGAAGATGCAAGTACTTCTTATGGAAAAACAGTTAATGAAATGCAAAATGATTTATCAAGTAGTGAAAATGGAAACACTACAAATGATAAAGCAAATAGCAATTCACAAGATAATACAGAAAAAGTAGCTATAAATACAAGTAGTTCAGAAACAAACAAAACACAAACAGATAACAAAAATACTGAAACTAAAAAAGAAAGTACAAGCAAAAATGAGAGCAAAGTTGAAGAAAAAGTAAAAGATCCAGAGTTTAAAATGCCAGTTGATGGAGATATAATGAAAGAATTTGCAGAAAATAAATTAGTGTATTCTGCTACTTTAGACATCTGGTCAACACACAATGGAATAGATATTCAAGCTGAAAAAACATCTGTTGTAAAAGCATCTGCAGATGGAACTGTAACATCTATAAAAAACGACCCACGTTATGGTTTAACAGTTATTATAGAACATGTAAATGGCTATAAAACAGTATATGCAAACCTATTATCAACAGAATTTGTAAAAGAAGGAGAAAAAGTAAAACAAGGTCAAAGCATAGGCACAGTTGGAAACAGTGCAGCTTTTGAAATATCAGATGAACCACATTTACATTTTGAATTATTAAAAGACAATGAACAGCAAGATCCAGAATTGTACCTTTAGGGGACAGGTCCCAATGCTTATTTTCAAGCACTTAGGGACAGGTCAATCAATAATATGAAAATTTATATATAAGCGGTCAATTATTTTATTATTGACTGCTTTAATTTTAATACTATTACTAGTTAATGATTTTATAGCTAATTGCTCGAATAGTACTATTTTTGCAGTTTTGAGAGGTCCCGTTCTGAGTTACTTCTTTTTAGAACAAGCAAGTGTTGAATTAGATGATTTTTTAAAATTCTTATAATTTTTAATTTCTAATTATATAATCAATTAAAAAAACATTGAAAAGTCCATTAACTTAATATATAATTATAACATCAAAAGAGGCAAAAAGGAGTTAACTTATGTCAAATGTAAAATGGACTAATGAACAATTACAAGCCATTGAAGAAACAGGTTCAAACATTTTAGTAGCTGCTGCCGCAGGTAGTGGTAAAACTGCTGTGCTTGTTGAAAGAATTATTCATAAAATTATTGATGAAAAAATTGATATAAACAAAATGCTAGTTGTAACATTTACAAATGCAGCAGCAAGTGAAATGAGAGAAAGAATATTAGAAGCTATTTACAAAAAATTAGAAGAAGATCCTAAAAATATTCACTTACAAAGGCAAATTACTCTTTTAAGTAGAGCAAGCATTTGCACAATTCACTCTTTTTGCTTAGATGTTATTCGTAATAATTTTTATGAAATAGATATGCCAAGCAATTTTAGAATAGCAGACACTGCAGAAATTGCTTTACTAAAGCAAGATACGCTAGATGACTTATTTGAACAGAAATACGAAGAAAATAATAAAGATTTTATAGAACTTTTAGATACATATGCAAGTTATCGTGGAGACGATGCACTTCAAGAACTGCTTTTAACAATATATGATTTTATTCAAAGCAGTCCATTTCCACAAAAATGGTTACAAGAAAAACTACAAAAGTTTAATATTTCAAATTCTCAAGATTTTGGTGCTACAATTTGGGGCAAAATTTTGCTTAAATATGTAAAAGAAGAAATAGAAGAAGCAATTTTATGGCTCCAATGTATGCATAATAATATGTATAAATATATAGAACTTGCTAAATTTACACAAACAATAGCAGAAGATATTGTAAACTTACAAGATATTTTAGCTACAATAAATTCGTGGGACACAACATATCAAAAATTGCAGAGTATTAATTTTAAAAAGTGGCCAGTAGATAAAACTGTTACGCTTGATTTAAAAGAAGAAGCAAAAACATTAAGAGATAAAGTTAAAAAGAAGATAAATGAAAAAGTAACAAAAATAGTTTCTAGAGATTCATACTCTGTAAATTGCGACTTTAAAAAAATACTACCAATTTTAACAAACCTATGTAATTTAGTATTAGAATTTTCGCAAAAATTTGCAGAGCGCAAAAAAGAAAAAAATTGCTTAGATTTTAATGATATAGAACATTTTGCATTAAAAATTTTAGTAGGAGAAAATGGTAAAGTAACAGAAACTGCTAAAAAATATCAAGAAAAATTTTTAGAAATAGCAGTAGATGAATATCAAGATAGTAACTTAGTGCAAGAAGCTATTTTAACAAGCATTTCAAATGGAAATAATATTTTTATGGTTGGAGATGTAAAACAGAGCATTTATAAGTTTAGAGGGGCAAGACCAGAGCTATTTTTAAACAAGTATGAAAACTATAAACCAAAAGAAGAAAAATCAAATGAAGATGGACTAAAAGTTCAGCTATTTCGTAATTTTAGAAGTAGAGAAAATATATTAAATTTCACTAATTTGGTATTTGAATCTATTATGTCAAAAGAACTTGGAGATATTTTGTATAATGAAACAGAATATCTAAATTATGGTGCAAATTACCCAGAACAAGATTTTATACAAAATGAAACATTAAAAGATTTGACTAAAAACGGACAAACAAAAACTGGCAATTTAGATTTGACTAAAAACGGACAAACAAAAACTAGCAATTTAGATTTGACCGAAAGTAAACAAACAAAAATTAACAATTTCGAAAAGGTAGCAGAAATACTAATTATAGACTTAAAGGAAGAAGATAGCATAACTGCATTTCAAGATGAAGAAAATGAGCAAGATGAAGAAGAACAAGAAAGAGTAGAAGATGAAGTTTTAGAGGCTAGATTTGTAGCAAATAAAATACAAGAGCTTTTAAAAAGTGGCTATATGGTTTATGATAAAAAAATAGGTTATAGGCCTATTAAACCAAAAGATATTGTTATTTTGCTAAGAGCAACATCTGCATCAGCTCCTATATATGAAAAAGAACTTTCAGACTTAAACTTACCTGTATTTAGTGATAGTTCTACATCATATTTAGAATCTGTAGAAATTGAAACTATACTTTCAGTTTTAAAAATTATAGATAATCCTTTGCAAGACATACCATTAGTAGTGGTATTAAGATCTATAATTGGAAATTTTACAGATAATGATTTAATTGAAATAAGGCTTACAGATAGAAATTGTAGTTTTTATGAGGCTTTATTAAAAGCAAGACTTTCTGCAAAGGAAAGTTTAAAAGGTAAAATAGAAAATATATTAGCAAAATTAGAAAGTTGGAAAGAAAAAGAAAAGTATATGCCACTAGATGAACTTATTTGGCAAATATACTTAGATACAGGTTACTTTCAATATGTAGGTTTGCTTCCAAATGGAGCAATTAAACAAGCAAATTTGAAAAATTTATTTGAAAAAGCGAAACAATATGAAACAGCAAGTTATAAAGGATTATTTAACTTTATACATTTTATAGAAAAGCTAAAAAAGCAAAATGGAGATTTAACATCAGCAAAACTAATAGGCGAAAATGAAGACGTTATTAGAATAATGAGTATTCACAAAAGCAAAGGTCTAGAATTTCCAGTAGTATTTTTATGCAATACTCAAAAGAAATTTAACTTAAAAGATTTAAATGATAGCATTTTACTTCATCAAGATATTGGTTTTGGGCCAACTTTAATAAATAGCCAAAAAAGAATAAAATACAATACTTTAGCAAAAGAAGCAATTAAAATAAAAATGAGGCAAGAAACACTTTCAGAAGAAGAAAGAATTTTATATGTTGCATTAACAAGAGCAAAGGAAAAACTATTTATTATAGGAAGAAGTAAAAACTTTGAAAAAGAGCTAAACAATAAAAAGCAAGAAATTGAGCTTTATAAATCACAAAATAATATAAAATTAAATTATAAGCTTATTCAAAAAGGAAAGTCATATTTAGACTGGCTTTTAGATGTTTATTTATTAGGAAAAGAAACTAATATTACATTAAAAGGAAAACAAATGCCTTTAGAAGAAATTGTTACTATGAAAGCTTATTCTAAAAAAGAATTATTAAATTTACTAAAAAAAGAGGAAAATGAAGAAACAACAGATGTATTGCAAATAGTTAAACAAAGCTTAAATGAAATTTCAAATGAAGAAATTAAAAAAATGCAAGAAGAATTAAAAAATACTTTAGAATGGAAATATTCATATTTAGTAGATACAAAACTTCCTACTAAAACTTCTGTAACAAATATTAAGCAAGAAAAAATTAAGTTAGAAGAACTAGAAAATGATGAAAATCGCACGGATGTTAAAGAATTGCCAGATATAGAAAGCACAAAAAACAGCCATTTTAAAGAAATTGTTCCAAAATTTTTGCAAGAACAAGAAGTTATTTCAAATGCAAAAAAAGGAAGTCTAGTACACTTATGTATTCAAAAATTAGATGAAAAACAAGACTATACCATGGAAAGTATTAAGGCTTTAATTCAAGAACTAGTAGAAAAAGAAATTATTACTGAAAAAGAGCAAGATGCAATAGACATAAATTTAATTTATAATTATACAAAATCTGAACTATTTAAAGAATTAAAAGAAGCAAAAGAAATTCACAAAGAGCAACCATTTTATATAAGCTTGCCTGCAAATGAAGTAATAAAAGAAGCAAAAGAAGCAGGTTCTACTAAAAATATTTTAGTACAAGGTATTATTGATTTGTATTACATTAATCAAAAAGATGAACTAATTTTAATAGATTTTAAAACAGATTATGTTGGAAAAGAAAAAGATGCAAAACAGAAACTAAATGAAAAATACAAAGTGCAATTAGATCTTTATAAAAAAGCATTAGAAACGGCAATTGGCAAAAAAGTTACAAAAGCAGAGCTTTATTTGCTAAAAGACATATAAAATTTGCCTTGTTTTTTAAGCTATAAAATGATAAACTTTAAATATGTTATAAATGTACGGAAGGAAAAATTATGAGTGAAACAAATGAAATAATAAAAGTAGAGAATTTAACTAAAATATATAAAACAGTGCAAAAACGAGATGGCATAATGCGGTTATTTTAAAAACCTAATTCATCCAAATTACAAAGAATATACAGCAGTAAATAGTATAAACTTTAGTGTTAAAGAAGGAGAATTAGTAGGCTATATTGGAGAAAATGGAGCAGGAAAGTCTACTACTATTAAAATGTTAACTGGACTTTTAACACCTTCATCTGGAAAAGTAATGATAGATGGATTAATTCCTTATGAAAGTAGAATAGAAAATAACAAAAAAATAGGAGCAGTGTTCGGCCAAAAAACACAACTTTGGTGGGATTTACCAGTTATTGAATCATTTCGCCTAATTAAAAAGTTATATGAAATTCCAGAAGGAGAATACCGCCAAAATTTAAAGAACTTTACTCAAATTTTAGATTTAGAAGACTTACTAGAAAAACAAGTAAAAAACCTAAGCCTTGGGCAAAAAATGAGATGTGAAATAGCACTTACATTTTTGCATAATCCTAAAATTGTTTACTTAGATGAGCCAACAATAGGCCTTGATGTTTTAGTAAAAGAAAGAATTCGCCAGTTTATAAAAGATATAAATAAACAAAAAAATACTACTGTTATTTTAACAACACATGACTTAAAAGACATTGAAGATGTTTGCAATAGAATTATTTTGCTAGATAAAGGAAAAATTATCTATGATGGGCCAAAAGATGCCTTTAAAGAGCAATATGGTAAAGAAATGATGGCAAGTTTTAAAATAAGCCATAAAAAAGTAGAGTTGATAGCTGAAATTCCAAATTTAGAATTTAATGTTATTGAAGAAGACGATAAAAGCTTAAAAATTCAATTTTCACATGAAAAAATTAATATAATGCAAATAATGCAAAAACTATCAAATTATTGCAACATTGATGACATGAATACAAGCCAGCCAGAACTAGAAGACATATTAAAACAAATATACAAAGGAGAAAAAGTATGCTAAGCAAATTAATAGCATTGTCTTCAATGCATAGAAAAGAATATAAAATGTATAAATCCAATTTTTTCCTATTTACATTAAATAGATTAGTAGAAGTTATAGTTTATATTTTCGTTTGGCAAGCTATTTATAATGAAACTGGTAATGCCGGTGGCTTAAGTATAGATCAAATGATTACATATTATGTTTTAGTTATTTCATTATTACCAATTACTACATGGGGAATAAATGAAGATATGGCTCATTCTATTCGAAATGGACAAATTCAAAAAGAGTTATTAAGCCCTGTAACATATTTTCAATATTATTTTGGAGTTTTTATTGGAGAAATGCGTTTTGCATTAATAGTAGCTATTTCAGCATTTATTATTTGCAATATTTTTTGGACAGTAATTTTACCTAGTAGCTTTTTAAATTTTATATATGGCATATTACTAATTTTATTGGGAATGATTATTTTGTATCTTACTCAAATGATAGTAGGACTTATAGGATTTTATACAAACTCTATATGGGGTATGCAAATTTTAAGGAAGTCAATTATTTCTATTTTTTCTGGAATGATAGCACCACTTACGCTATTTCCTAATTGGTTCCAGCAAATAGCAAATTTATTGCCATTTAAAGAAATAGTTTATACACCAGTTTACCTTTATTTAGGGCAAGTTGAATTAGATACTATTTGGATTTTAATAATAAAACAAATTATATGGATAATTTTATTATACATAATTGCAAAAGCATTTTTTAAACATGCTGTAAAAAAAGTAACAGTAAACGGAGGATAAAATGGTAAAGGTATTACATAACATTAATATTTATTTTTCTTTAATGTTAGCATCTTTTAAAGAAATGATGGTTTACAGATTAGACTGTATTGTAGGAACATTTTCGCAGATTTTAACTCAATTAGTAGAACTTATTTTTATATGGATTACATTTCAAAATACAGAAAATTTAGCAGGGTGGAATTTTAATCAAGTTTTGCTACTATATGGAGTTACAATGATATCAGTTGGAATTGCAGATTTTGCATTTGATGCTTTATATGACATAGGACAAAAGTATATAAGAAGAGGAGAATTTGATAAATTTTTATTAAGACCAGTACACCCACTAATATCAATTATAGCAGCTTCAAAAGATGTAACATCTTTTGGGTATGGAGCACTTGGAATTATTATTACAATAATAATGCTTAATAAATTACAAATACAAGTAACAATAGGCTTAGTTTTACAAATTATATTTTTTGGAATCGTAGGAGCTGCAATTATTGGGGCTATTTGTACCATATTTAGTGTTAGTTCTTTTTGGACATATCGTTCAAATGAAGTAATTTGGACATTTTTTAAGGTATATACCTTTACAGAGTACCCTATTAACATATATAATGGATTTATAAAATTTATAATTACAGTAATACTTCCATTTGCTTTTGTTGCATATTACCCTACAGCATGTTATTTAAGAATAAATACATATATGATGTATCTTTCACCAATAGTTGCAATTATTTTATGGTTCATAGCAATTAAAGTTTGGAACTGGGCACTAAAGAAATACAGAAGTACAGGAAACTAAATGTTATATACAAATGTTAAATAAAATGTAAGTATATTAGTAGGAGTAAAGGTTGAAAAATAATATAGGAAAAAGTCCATAAAAAATAAAAGTCCTAAAAATAGCACTTTGAAAAACAATTAT
>CANQUT010000023.1 GCA_947627105.1 uncultured Clostridia bacterium | reverse complement strand
CAATTTATTTTTTTACTTGAGAATAACTGCTCAATTTAATATGAGAATTTTTGTTAATTTTTTCTTGACAATTTACAGCATTTAAATAATAAAAACAAGAGGTACGGGGGTTTGTCTTAGAAAAAATCGACTTTAAAGCAAAAAAAGTCTAAGCCAAAAACTCCGCCTCTTTTGTCTAAAATTTTTTTCTTGACTTTTACAAACTAACGTTTTATAATAATTATATTATTACTATTTAACAATAAGATAGATAAAATTCACAGCCCTAAAATTATCCGCCACGCGCCCAACGTATTATATATGTTTTTTCTAGGGCTAAAGCACGAAAAAACATATATAATGAAGCAAGTGGCTACTCTAAAATTTATAATTGGCTGTTAATAGTAACTAAAAATAACTTGGGGGAATAATTATGAATAATAGTATCATTATAAAAGGGGCAAAAGAACATAATTTAAAAGATATAAATTTAGAAATTCCAAGAGACAAATTAGTAGTTATTACTGGACTTTCTGGTTCTGGAAAATCTTCTCTTGCATTTGACACATTATATGCTGAAGGTCAAAGGAGATATGTAGAAAGCTTATCTTCTTATGCAAGACAATTCTTAGGCTTAATGGAAAAGCCAGAAGTAGAATCTATAGAGGGCTTATCTCCTGCTATTTCAATAGATCAAAAAACCACATCACGTAATCCACGCTCTACTGTAGGAACTGTTACAGAAATTTATGATTATATTCGTTTACTATATGCACGTGTTGGTACACCGTATTGTCCTAATTGTGGTAAAAAAATAGAAAAACAAACAATAGATCAAATTGTAGATAGTGTTATGAGTTTAAAAGAAGGTACTAAAATTCAAGTTTTAGCACCTGTTATTCGTGGAAGAAAAGGTGAATATACTAAACTTTTACAAGATTTTCAAAAAGATGGTTTTGTGCGTGCTAAAATAGATGGCCAAACTTATGAACTAACAGATGATATAAATATAGATAGAAAGAAAAAGCATAACATAGATCTAATAGTAGATAGATTAGTTGTAAAGGAGGACATTAGAACAAGACTTACTGAATCTGTTGAAATTGCACTAAAATATGCAAATAATCTTGTAACAATAGATATTCCAGGGGAAAAAGAAATACTATATAGTCAAAATTATGCATGCCCAGATTGTGGTATTAGTATAGAAGAATTAACACCTAGAATGTTTTCATTTAATAATCCATTTGGTGCTTGCCCAACTTGTACTGGTATTGGTTACCTTATGAAAATGGATGAGGATTTAATTATTCCAGATAAAAATAAAACTCTTTATGATGGTGTAAAGGCTTTTGGAGCTAGTACTATGAAAAAAAATGAAACAATGGCTAAAATGTATTTTGAAAGCATTGGTAAACATTATGGAGTAGATATAAAGCAGCCAATAAAAAAGCTTCCAAGATGGTTTTTGGAAAAAATATTATATGGTACAGGAGATGAAGTAATAGACTTTGAATATACTTCATATGCTGGAGTAAGAAAATTTTCTACACCATTTGAAGGAGTGCTTCCTACGTTAGACAGAAGATACAATGAAACAAAATCTCAAGGTATGAGAGATTTTTATGAAATGTATATGAGTGAAAGTGCTTGCCAGACTTGCCATGGAGCAAGACTAAAAAAAGAAAGCTTATCTGTTAAAGTTGGCGGAAAAAATATTAATGAATTAACAGATATGTCAATAGATAAAATAAAAGACTTTTTAAATTCACTAGAATTAGATAAACAAAAAAGAATGATTGCAGATCAAATTTTAAAAGAATTAAATAAAAGATTACAATTTTTACTTGATGTTGGTTTAGAATATTTAACATTATCTAGAAGTGCTGGAAGCTTATCTGGTGGAGAAGCACAGCGTATTCGTTTAGCAACTCAAATAGGTTCTGGCCTAACAGGTGTATTATATATTTTAGATGAACCAAGTATAGGCTTACACCAAAGAGATAATGATAAACTTTTAGCAACTTTAAAAAAACTAAGAGATTTGGGCAATACTGTTTTAGTTGTTGAACATGATGAAGATACTATGTATGCAGCAGATCAAATTATAGATATTGGACCAGGCCCTGGCGTTCATGGAGGGAAAGTTATTGCACAAGGTACTGCAGAAGAAATTAAGCAAGTTCCAGAATCAATTACTGGTCAGTATTTAAGTGGTAAAAAACAAATTACTGTTCCTAAAAAAAGAAGAAAATCAAATGGAAAGTCAATAGAAGTAAAAGGCGCGTCAGAACATAATTTAAAAAATATAAATGTAAAATTTCCATTAGGACAGTTTATTTGCGTTACTGGTGTTTCTGGTTCTGGAAAAAGCACTTTAGTAAATGAAATATTATATAGAACAGTTGCTAAAGAATTATATGGCTCAAATGAAAAACCAGGAAAATGCAAAGAAATAAAAGGCATAGAAAACATAGATAAAATTATTAATATAGATCAATCTCCAATAGGTAGAACTCCACGTTCAAACCCTGCTACATATACAGGAGTATTTGATATGATACGTGATATTTTTGCTGCAACAGAAGAAGCAAAAATGCGTGGATATGATAAGGGAAGATTTAGCTTTAATGTATCTGGAGGTAGATGTGAGGCCTGCTCAGGAGATGGTGTTTTAAAAATTGAAATGCATTTTTTACCAGATGTTTATGTGCCTTGTGAAGTATGTAAAGGAAAAAGATATAACAGAGAAACATTAGAAGTAAAATATAAAGGAAAAACAATAGCAGATGTATTAGATATGACAGTTGAAGAAGCTTTAGAATTCTTCAAAAATTTACCTAGAATAAAAAGTAAAATTCAAACATTATATGATGTAGGGCTTGGCTACATTAAACTTGGGCAACCCTCTACAACGCTATCTGGAGGTGAAGCACAACGTGTGAAACTTGCCACAGAACTTTCTAAAAAAGCAACAGGAAAAACTTTATATATTTTAGATGAGCCAACAACTGGTCTTCATATTGCAGATGTTCATAGGTTAGTAGATATTTTACAAAGACTAGTAGATACGGGAAACAGCATTATTGTTATTGAGCACAATTTAGATTTAATAAAAACAGCAGATTATATTATAGATCTAGGACCAGAAGGTGGAGAAAAGGGTGGACAAGTTATTGCAGTTGGTTCACCAGAGCAAATTGTTAAAAACGAACAAAGCTATACAGGAAAATTTTTAAAAAAATATTTGGAAAAGTAAGAAAAAAAGAGTAACTGTTTATTATAAATAGTTGCTTTTTTAATATACACAAGAGATACAAAACTAAATGGGCATTTTAAGAAAAAATGCAAAGTAAGGAAAAAACAAAAAAAGAAAGGGAATAAAGCAAAATTTAAAAATAAAATTAAAATGCCCATTTAGCTTTGTATCTCTTGATAAATATAAGAAATTTAACTATCTGCAGTTATTATTGTTATTGCTTCTTTCATTTTTATTATTATTGCTATTGTTGTTATTATTCTTGTTGTTATTATTTTGTTTATTTTGATTTTCTGACATAAATGCCACCTCCATTTCTTTATTTACAATATTATTGTGAACTAAAAAACAAAAAATATTCAAAAAAATTTAAAAGTATGATATAATTTAAAAAATAATTTTTTTAAAAAGGGGACAAAATATTATGTATTCTTTAGCAGAAAAAAATAGAGTAATACAGCTTTTTAAAGAAAAATACAGTATAGAAAGTATTAGATTAAAGTCTAATATTTCTAAATCTACTTTATATAGATGGAAAGCTCAATACGAAAAAGCAAAAGAAAAAAGCAAACAGGTAAAAGAATATATAAACGAAGGAAAATTAGATGAAGCAGAAAATTTAGCAAAGGAAATATTAAAATCAAGTCCAAATGATTTAGCAGCAAGAGGTCAGCTAATTACAATATATACAGAACAAGAAAAATGGGATGAAGTAGAAAGGCTAGCAAAAGAAAAATTGAAATTAGATCCAAGCAATCTACCAACAAGATCTCAATTAATTACAGCGTGTAAAAAACAAGAAAAATGGGATGAAGTAGAAAGGCTAGCAAAAGAAAGATTAGAATTAAATCCAAGCGATTTACCAGCAAGAAGCCAGCTAATTGTAATATATAAAAAACAAGAAAAATGGGATGAAGTAGAAAGACTAACAAGAGAAATATTAGAATTAGATCCAAGCGATTTAATAGCAAAAAGGCAGCTAGGCAGTATACCTCAGAAAAGAGAAGATCAAAGAACAAGTAGAGTACCAAAAGTAGAAAATCAAGATAAAAATAAAGAAACGAATGTTACTAATAGTTCTTTAGCAAATATAATACAAGCATTTAGAAAGAAAGTTTATGATGGAGAAATTACAATAGAAAACCTATCAGATTATGAAAAACAATTAGCAAGCTTACCGCCTTTTGAACAAAAAATGCTACTAGCAGAAGCTTATGTACATTGGAATATGGCAACAAATGCTACTAAAATATTAAAAGAAGCTTCTTCTGCTGAAAATATTTCTGAAAGACAACAAAAAATATTAAAACAAGCAATGCAAATTTCAAAATCAAAAAACAGTAACCCAATAGCTAGAAGAAAACAATGGAGCATTTTAAATGGAAATGGAGAAGGAAGGTAATATTTATGAGCAATTTAGTAATTGGAATTGAAGGATTAGTTGGAGCAGGAAAAACTGCTATTTGCAAAGAATTGTTAAATAAAATACCAAATAGCATTTTACTTCAAGGTGGAAATTTATATAGAGCAATTGTTTTTGGTTTAATGTCTTCTGGAATTAATTTAGAAGAATTAAGGCAAAATATGAATAATGCAGATATAAAACAAGTAATGGAAAAGCTAAAAATAACAATTGAAATTGAAAATAGAGATACTGTAATTTATATAAACGGAAATAAAATAGATGAAGAAAGCCTGCAAAATGCTAAATCTTCTTTAGCTGTTTCAGAAGTTAGCAATGTAGCAGATAATAGTAGTTTTTATTTATTTGGAAAAAGCATTATTGAAAAATTTAAAAAAGACTTTAATGTAATAGTATCTGGAAGAGATTTAATGAAAATTTACCCAAATTTAGATTATCATTTTTTAATAACAGCGTCGTTAGAAGAACGCATTAAAAGAAAATGCATACAATATAATGGAACTATTTCTGAAGAAGAAGTAAAGCAAAATATAATAAAAAGAGATGAATTGCAAGAAAAATCAGGCTTTTATAAGCAATATGAAAATACAATATTATTAGATGTTACAAATTGTAAAACACCAGAAGAAGGCGCAAATGAGGTATTAAAGAAAATAAAGTTAGTGTTATATGCTAAATAGGAGGAGAAATGAATTTTGTTAATGAAAAGTTACAAGAGTTTGAAAAATACATAAAAGGAAAAAAAGTGGCAATAATAGGCTTAGGAATAAGTAACATTCCACTATTAGACTACTTATATGAACATAATGCTGTTGTAAGTGTTTTTGATAAACGAGAAATAGATGCATTAGATAAAGATGCCAAAAATAAAATAGAAAAATATAATTTTACCTTATATTCAGGTAAAAATTCATTAGAATTTTTGAAAGGGTTTAATATTATTTTTCGCTCGCCAAGTTGCAGACCAGATACACCAGAAATTACAGAAGAAATAGAAAGAGGAGCAATTCTTACTTCTGAAATAGAAATGCTAATGCAAACTTGCCCAGGAACAATTGTAGGTATTACAGGAAGTGATGGCAAGACAACTACAACTAATTTAATATATCAAATTCTAAAAGAAAAAGGTTATAATTGTTATTTAGGTGGAAATGTAGGAATTCCTCTTTTTACAAAAGTAGGCGAAATGCTACCAGAAGATATTGTAGTATTAGAGCTTAGTAGTTTTCAATTAATGGATATGCAAATTAGTCCACACATCAGTGTTATTACAAACATTTCACCTAATCACTTAGATATACACAAAAGCTATGAAGAATATATTAATGCAAAGAAAAATATTTTTAAATATCAAAATGAAAATGATATTTTAGTTTTAAATTATGATAATGAAATAACAAGAAATATGAAACAAGAGGCAAAAGGAAAAGTTATATATTTTAGTAAAAGTGAAAAGCTAGAAAATGGCGTTATTTATGATAATGGAATTATAAAATCATGCAAAGATAATATAAGAAGACATATTATAGATGTAAAAGATGTTATATTAAGAGGCATGCACAATTATGAAAATATTTGCACTGCAATTGCTGCTACATCTAGCTTAGTAGAACCAGAAACTCAAATACAAGCAATTAAAAAATTTAAAGGTGTTGAACATAGAATTGAATTTGTACGTGAAATAAATGGCGTAAAGTGGTATAACGATTCAATAGGAACATCTCCTACAAGAACAATTGCAGGTTTAAATGCTTTTGATGAAAAGATTGTATTAATTGCTGGTGGCTATGATAAGCATTTAGACTACACACCAATTGCAAAACCTATTATAGAAAATGTAAGTTCTTTAATTTTAATGGGAGCTACAGCACCAAAAATTGAAGAAGCAGTAAAAAAAGAATTAGATACAGAAGGCAAACAAATGCCAATATATCACTCTACTACACTAAAAGAAACTGTAGAAAAAGCATACGAAATAGCAAAGACAGGTGAAATAGTGTTATTTTCTCCTGCTAGTGCAAGCTTTGATTTATTTAAAAATTTTGAAGATAGGGGAAATCAATTTAAAGCTTTAGTAAAGGAGCTTTAACATATTACAATTAATTTAATAATGTATAATCACAAAACTACCTCAACTTGCATATAATATTTCATAAAAGGAGGTATGATATGGATTATCAAAGTTATGAAGATTATATGAGGCAAGTATTAGGCTATTCTCCATATAATCCTAATATATATGAAAATTATGACTATGGATTAAATAATAATAATACATATTATAGAAATGATAATTCACCTAGCTTATTAAATGAAGATTTTGATGATTTTTATCCAGAAATTTATCATTTAGTAAATCCAATAGTTTGCAAAGTTTGCAGTAATAATACACAGCCTATAACAAAAGAACTATTAGAAAAAATGACAGATGAGGTATATAATTTAGTAGAAGGCAATGATACTATTGTAAATGTTAGAGTTGAGACAAAAAAAGACGAAACAAATTCTTCAAGAAGAACGGAAAGTGAAAGAACATCAAATAGAATAGAACCTAATAACATGCAAAGAACTCCAAGAAGAATAGAACCAAGTTATACAGAAAAAACAAATAGAAGTTTAACTGAAAATGTTAACTTAAAGCCAGAAACAATTAGAGAAACAAGACAATCAAATGATTATAGAAGGAATAATCAAACATTAAGAGACTTAATTAAAATTTTAATTTTAAAACAATTACTAGGAGGCAGTAATAGGCCACCTACAAGACCACCAAGACCAAATTATCCATCATATCCAGGAGGACGGACCTAATATGATGCCAAGACCACCTTATCCTAGGGGAGAAATGTAAAGCATTTAGTGAATATTTTAAAATTTATAGAAAAATTTTCCATAAAAGATATGCAAAAAATAACATGCATATCTTTTTTATTTTTAGTTCAAAATAATATTGTTAAAATATTTATTTGCTATATGAAAGTCATTTTTTAATGAAAAATTATTATATTAAGAGCAATAAATATTGTAACATATTTCATAATTAGAAAGGCAGGTAAAATTATGAAAGTAAAAGATTGTATGTGTAATGAAGTATGCTGTATGACTCCAGATAAAACTATAAAAGATTGTGCAACACTTATGAGCACTAATCATATAGGTTGTGTACCTGTATGTGATGATTCTAAAAATGTAGTAGGTTTAGTAACAGACCGTGACATTATTTTAAGAGGAATTGCATGTGATAAAGATGTAAATACAACACCTATTAGCGAAATAATGACATGTGATGTATGCTCTTGTTCATCTGATGCAGATATAGCAGAAGCACAGCATTTAATGTGTGAAAATCAAATAAAAAGAATACCAATAATAGATAATAACCAAATAGTTGGTATATTAACATTAGGAGATTTGTCTGCTAATTCACAAGTAGATAATACTGGAGTAGGAAATACTTTAAATCATATTTGTAGATGTAATGAAAAAAATGCTGAATAGTTATGCAAATATTAATGCTAATTCCTTCTAATTATTTCATTAATTAGAGGGAATTAACATATATTATACATAAGGAAGAAGAGGAAAGTTATATGATAATAGACATGAATTACTGGGGAAAAGTAGCAAAAAATATAATAATTTTAGGTATATCTATAATAGCAGTATATTTAGGTTTTAAATTAGCTATTTTTTATATGCCTTTTTTGATTGCTTTTATAATTTCATTAATATTAGAACCATGCATTCGTTTTATTATGAAAAAATTGAAATTAAAAAGAAAGACAAGTTCAATTATTGTTTTTGTAGTTTCAATTACGTTAATTGTAGGATTAATTGTTTGGGCTGGTATTACTCTTGTTTCCGAGGCTTCAGATTTGTTAGGAAATTTAAATATATATTTTGAAAAAGGCTATGCATTATTTGAAAAAATTATATCTAAATTTGATTTTAATAGTTTTCAAATTCCAGATAATATAATGAAAACTATTGAAGGCTCTGCAATGGACTTTTTAGATACTTTAATAAATTGGGCAAAAAATATTTTAACAAGCTCTATAAATTTTTTAACATCAGTTCCAACAATAGGTATATATGCAGTAATTACAGTTTTATCGTTATACTTTATATGTGTTGATAAAGTATATATGATAGATCAATTAGAACATCATTTACCAAAAACATGGGTAAAAAAAATAGGAATACATTTAAAAGATATTGTAAAATCTTTAGGCAAATACTTAAAGGCAGAATTTACTTTAGTAGCTATTTCATTTGTTATTTGTTTAATAGGTTTATATATATTACATTTCATGAAATTTAATATTGAATATCCACTTTTAATGGCATTAATTATAGGGTTTGTTGATTTACTTCCTATATTTGGTTCTGGAACATTTATGATTCCATGGGCAGTTATAATAGCATGTATGGGAGATTATAAATTAGCTCTTGCAATTTTAATACTATGGGCTATTATGTCAGTCGTAAGACAATTTTTAGAGCCAAGAATAGTAAGCCGGAAATATAGGAATACATCCAATTTTTACTTTGATTGCAATGTATACAGGCTTTAAATTTATAGGAATTTTGGGCATGGTTATAGGACCAATTATTCTAATTATTCTAAAAAATATATTTGCTACATTTATTGATAAGGGAGTTGTTAAATCTATTTTTGAAAGATAAACTTAAAATTCTTAATTTTTTCTAACATTAGACTATAAGGTATTTCTATATACTTTGTCGAATTTTGTCATACGAAATTTATTGAATAAATTCACCTAATATGTTATTCTTAATTAAAGAGGTGACTAACTATGAAAAAATATAAAAACAATTTTTTAGAATGCGTCTATAAATCTGGAAAATTAAAAGATGTGTCAGAAGCATTTAAAGAATATCCTACAAACGAAGAATGGCATAAAGGAGAAATAGAAAATGTCATAGGAGAGCCAAAAGAATTTTATAGTTATTATGAAATTGGAGATATAGTTTTTGTAAAAGATTATGAATATTCTACAAAAGAAAAAGGTAATAATCATTTATTTGTTATAATAGATAAAAACAATATGGCAATTCCAATTGAAAATATAGCTATGCTAATATCTTCTAAAATTAAAAAAGCAGACTATGAAGGAAATATATTGCTACCTAAAAGTGAAAAAAATGGTCTTAAAGTTGATAGCATTGTAAAAACAGATGTAGTATATAAAATTCTAAATTCACAAATTTTATTTAAAATAGGAACAATAGATGAAGATACAATAAGGCTGTATAAAGATAGCTATAACCTAGTAGCATTTAAAAACAAGTAATTACAAAACAGTAGAAGTACTTACAAATGAATCATCTGGTGGATATACGTACTCATCACTTGGCTTTTCAATTTTTTCAATTTTGTCAATTTTAATAATAGGAATTTCTCCATGATAATCTCCTTTAGTAATAGTTCCTTCAATTTCAACCCAAGCATTATTTTCAAAAGTTATACTATTATTACATTCACATAAAAAACCTACTACTACAGTTTGAAAATCAGATGAAATAATCATATTTCTACCTAAAACAAATTGTTTATCTGTAAAATCAAACATACGGTAAATAAAGCCAGAAAATTTAATTTTTTGACCAATATAGGTGTTTAAATCATCATGAACACTTTTTAAAACATTTGTATAATTTGAAGGTGTTATTTCATAAATATCTTTTTTAGAAATTGTATCATTAGTTTTAAATGAATTATTTCCTAAAACTCTAAAAACAACAATTACTGTAATTATTAAAATAATTGCAAATAAAATTCCCAAAAATATTTTTCCTAATTTATTGCCATCTAATTTCATATTACAAATAAACATAATTGACCACCTTTTAAATTTAATTTAATAAAATGTATGAAATTAAAATTATAGATATTCCTATAAGTTGCAATTATAAATAAAATAATATATAATGAGTTACAAATTATTTGTCTTATAGTTAACTCGCTTAAATAGTACTAGTTTTCTTGTTTTTCAAATTGCCCGTTGCAGAAGTTAATTCAAAGAAGAAGGTCAGAACGGGACCTTTCAAAACTGCGAAAAATAGTACTATTTAAACTATTATTAAATTATCATATTTTTCTTGCGATTTTTTGCTAAAAGTGATATAGTATATAAGACATTAAAAATTAGGAAGGAATGGCAAATATGGGCTTATTTAAAACATATAGTGAAAAAGAAGTTAAAAGAATAAAACCATTAGTTGAAAAAATTAATAGTTTAGAACCAGAAATTCAAAAATTAACAGATTCACAGTTAAGAGAAAAAACAAACGAATTTAAAAAACAGTTAGAAGAAGGAAAAACCTTAGATGATATTCTTCCAGAAGCTTTTGCAGTAGTTAGAGAAGCTTCTAAAAGAGTATTAGGAATGAGGCATTTTGATGTGCAATTAATAGGTGGAATTGTACTTCACCAAGGTAGAATTGCAGAAATGAAAACTGGAGAAGGAAAAACTTTAGTAGCAACTCTTCCAGTATATTTAAATGCTTTAACAGGTAAAGGCGTTCATGTTATAACTGTTAACGATTACCTAGCAACAAGAGATAGTGAATGGATGGGAAAATTATATAAATTTTTAGGCTTAACAGTTGGTTTAGTAATAGCAGGAATGGAACCAGAACAAAAAAGACAGGCATATAACTGTGATATTACTTATGGTACAAATAATGAATTTGGATTTGACTATTTAAGAGATAATATGGTTATTTATAAAGAGCAATTAGTACAAAGAGGCTTAAATTATGCCATTGTAGACGAAATTGATAGTATTTTAATTGATGAAGCACGTACACCACTTATTATTTCTGGTAGAGGCTCACAATCATCAGATTTATACAAAAAAGCAGATAGTTTTGTTAGAAGATTAACACCTAAAATAATAGTAGAAGAAGACGCTAAAGATGAAGAACAAGCAGCAGATAATGAAAACTATGACTACATAGTAGATTTAAAAGCAAAATCTGCTTCATTAACACAAAAAGGTATAAAAAAAGCAGAACAAGAATTTAACCTAGAAAACTTTAATGATATAGATAATTCTGAAATAGTTCATAATGTTAACCAAGCACTTCGTGCACATGGAATTATGAAAAGAGATATAGACTACATTGTAAAAGATGGAGAAGTTTTAATTGTAGATGAATTTACAGGTAGAATTATGTATGGAAGAAGATACAACAATGGCCTTCATCAAGCAATTGAAGCAAAAGAAAATGTAAAAATAGCAGATGAATCTAAAACTTTAGCAACTATTACATTTCAAAATTATTTTAGAATGTATAATAAACTTTCAGGAATGACTGGTACTGCAATGACAGAAGAAGCAGAATTTGAGGAAATATATAAACTAGACGTTATTGAAATACCAACAAACAAGCCAATGATACGTCATGACAACCATGATATTATTTATAAAAACGAAAATGCTAAATTTAGAGCAGTAATTAACGAAATTAAAGAAAGTCATGCAAAAGGTCAACCAGTTCTTGTTGGTACAGTTTCTATTGAAAAATCTGAAAGATTAAGTGCAATGCTTAAAAAAGAGGGAATTAAACATGAAGTGTTAAATGCTAAATTTCATGAAAGAGAAGCTCAAATTATTGCACAAGCTGGTAAATATGGAGCTGTTACAATAGCTACAAACATGGCAGGTCGTGGTACAGATATTATGCTTGGAGGTAATAGCGAATATTTAGCAAAAGAAGAATTAAGAAAACAAGGCTATTCAGAAGAGCAAATAGAGCAAGCCACAGCATTTAATGAAACAGACGATCAAGCTATTTTAGATTCAAGAAAGAAATTTAAAGAATATAAAGATAAATACGACCAAGAAATAAAAGATGAAAAGCAAAAAGTTCTTGATGCAGGTGGTTTAAAAATTATTGGAACAGAGCGCCATGAATCAAGAAGAATTGATAATCAGCTTCGTGGACGTAGTGGCCGTCAAGGAGATCCAGGAGAATCTACATTCTATATTGGATTAGATGATGATTTAATGAAAATTTTTGGTGGAGATACAATTACAAAAGTATATAATACTTTAGGTGCAGATGAAGATATGCCACTTCAAGCAAAAATACTTTCAAATGCTGTTGAATCTGCCCAAAGAAGAGTAGAGGGAAGAAACTTTAGTATTCGTAAAAATGTACTTCAATATGACGACGTTATGAACGTACAAAGAGGTATTATTTATGATGAAAGAAGAAAAGTTCTAGATGGAGAAAACTTAAGAGAGTATATTTTAAAAATGGTAGATTCTTTAGCAGAAGAAACAGTAGCAGAATTTTTATCAGATCCAGAGAACATGAACGTAGAAGCATTTATGCAAGATATTTTAGTAAACTTTGGTATTTCTGAATTAGAATCTATTAAAGCAAATAAAATAAGACCACAGGATGTTTTAGAAGAATTAACTAATAAGGCGCATGCTATATACGAAGAAAAAGAGCAAACAATTGGCGAAAACAATATGAGAGAGCTTGAAAGAATTATTATGCTTAAAATTGTAGACGAAAGATGGATGGATCATATTGATGCTATGGATGAACTTAAAAATGGTATTGGTCTTCGTGCTTATGGTCAAAAAGATCCAGTTGTACAATATAGAATTGAAGGCGCAGATATGTTTGACCAAATGATATTAGACATTAAAACAGATGTAGTAAAATTCCTAATGAATGCTAGAAAAAGAGAAAATGGTGTTCAAAGAACATCTTCTGTAAAAATTACTAGTCAAGGATTAGACAGTTCAAATATTGATGGAGAAAATAATGGGGTTCCAACAAAATCAGCTCCTCAACAACCAATAGTAAACAAAGAGCCACAAGTAGGTAGAAATGATCCTTGCCCATGTGGAAGTGGGAAGAAATATAAAAATTGTTGTGGGAAAAATCAGTAATAAAATGAGCTATGGAAACATAGCTCTAAATTTTTACAACTCATATTCTTTAGGAGAAAAAATTAAACTATATGCAATAACAAATGAATACATAGATTATTTAAAGACAATTTAACGCGATATAATTAAAAAAATAATGGTTATTTAGAAATAAATATTGTTTTTTAAAACTATTTACTATATACTTAGTTTAGAAGAATACTTAATTATAAAAATATAACTGAAAAATAAGAAATGTATCCAATTGATATTTTGATTTCAAGGAGTTATATAATGAATAAGGTAGTTATTTTTGACTGGGGTGGCGTTGTTGAAAGCCATGAAAATGAATTAAAAGATTTGAACGATGCTAGAATAAGAATGATTAAAAAATACAATAATAATTTATCAGGTAAAGAAATTCTCCAAAGATGGACAGATAAAACTTCAAAAGGATTTCCAATAGGTGAATCTAATAAAAATGAAGATATAGAGGATTGGGTTAACCTTATTCAAAAAAACATGAATATTACAATTCCAATTGATGAGTTTAAGAGTAGCTATGAAGAAGAATTATCTTCAGTTAAATATTATAAAGATGTAGTAGAATATGCACATTCTCTTAAAAATAGATGCAAAATAGCAATACTTTCTAATTTAATACCTTTTGATAAAAAGAGAATAGATGATCAATATAACTTAAATAAGTTTGATTATGTATATCTTTCGTTTGAGATAGGAATGAGAAAACCAAATATAGAAATTTATAAATATGTCTTAAAAGATTTAAATGTATTACCAAATTATATTCTATTTATAGATGATGATACAAATAATATTATGATGGCAAAGAAATGTGGATGGAATACCTGCCAAGCATGTGGGTATGAGTTAGATAAAATAAAACATTATGTTGAAGAATTTTTAAAATAAAAATATAGAAGGAATTTTTATGGATATGAATAAAAAAATTATTGTTAGTGATTATGATAAAACATTCTATATAAGCGATGAAGATATTGAAAAGAATAAAATTGCTGTCTCTGATTTTGAAAATTTAGGAAACATATTTATAATTGCAACAGGAAGAAGTTTTTTTGATTTAAAAAATAAAGTAAATGCATATAAAATACATTATAATTATGCAATATTAAATCACGGTGCAACAATAATAGATGGAGAAGATAATGTCCTTTATAATTTCCCTATAGATAATAGTATTATTCCAAAAATTAAAAATGAACTTCATATTGAAAATGCTATAGAATATTTTTGCTGTAGCAATTTAGAAAGTAGGGTAAATTTTGAACATACTGAACTAACAAAAATACGTGTTAAGTATAATACTAAAGAAGAAGCAATGAAAGTAAATGAAATTTTAAATAGTAAATTTTCTGAATATATAAATTCTTATATTGTAACAAATAGTGCAGTTGAAATAATATCTAATAAAACTAACAAGTCAAATGCTATTAAATTATTAACAAAAAAGTTTAAAATTAATGAAAAAAATGTTTATACTATTGGAGATGGCTATAGTGATATTACAATGATAAAAGACTTTAATGGCTATTGCATGGCAAATTCAGTTGAAGAACTAAAACAAATTGCAACTAAAGAATATAATAGTGTATCAGAATTAATAAGAGATGTGATAGAAAAAGAATCTATAAAATGAAGAATAAAGTTGAAAATAAAGAAGTGAATTTCAAAAATAAGAAGACACTTCTTTTTTAAATAAAATAATAGTATTACTGTTATATAGGACATTCCAATCATAATATACTTTAAATAAAAGAAGTATAGTATTTTCATATACTATATGTTCCTTTAAGCCAAGCAAGAAAGGAATGAAATTTTTTATGAAAGTAATTACAATAAAAAGAAAAAATATTTTCAAAATTACATTAATAATGTCATTTATACTAATGTTAGGAATGTTTACAACTTCTTTTGGTATGCAATATTATTATAATGTTGATTTTTCAACAGGATTAGTTACTGCAAGTACTCTTAATGTAAGAAGTGGTCCAGGAATACAATATAAAGTTATTGCAACTGTTAACAAAAATGAATATATTAGAGTCTTTGCAGGAGTTGGGGACTGGTATATTGTACAGGTAGAGGGAGACTATGTTGGAGCAGTAAGCAAAAGCTATGTAAAACCAATTTATCCAAGCTCATCAAATAACGGAAATACAAATAATAATACAGGAAATACACAAACATCATCTACTATGAATTCAGACGAAAAAGAAGTATTTAATTTAATTAATAAGCAAAGGACTAATAATGGATTATCAGCATTGAAAATAGATGAAGAAGTGCAAAGAGTAGCAAGAATAAAAGCACAAGATATGGTAGATAACAATTACTTTTCTCATACATCACCAATATATGGTTCTCCATTTAATATGTTAAATAGTTTTAAGATATCATATAAAACTGCAGGAGAAAACATAGCTGGAAATTCAAGTAATAGTGGAGCTGTTAATGCTTGGATGAACTCATCAGGGCATAAAGCTAATATTTTAAACTCTAATTATAATTATACTGGTATAGGAGTAGTCAGTAGCCCTAAATATGGTAAAATCTATGTGCAGATGTTTATAGGAAAATAAGAAACCTGAGCTATGAAATCATAGCTCTTTTTTTTTAATTTTGCAAAATACACTTTGTAATCAATTGACAACTGATTTGTTAATAAATATAATAATGATAAATAATTAAGTTTATAGTCGATAAAGTTGACTAAAATTCTAAATATAAAAGAAAGAATATGTTTATAAAATCTATTCTAAATAAAGCTTATAAACATATTATGAGGATTAAAGAAAATGAAAGATATAGTAATTTCAGATGATATTAAATATATTGGAGCAGATGATGAAAATATAGACTTATTTGAAAACCAATATAATGTGCCAAACGGTATATCATACAATTCATATGTTATAATTGATGAAAAAATAGTAATAATGGATACAATAGATAAAAGAAAAACTGAAGAATGGCTTAATAATTTAGAAAATGCGTTAAATGGAAGAAAGCCAGATTATTTAGTAATTTCACATTTAGAACCAGATCATGCATATAACATTGAAACATTAATAAATAAATTTCCTAATATTAAAATTGTTGGAAATAACAAAACATTTGCATTTTTACCACAATTTTTTGACATTAAAGATTTAGATGAAAGAAAGATTGAAGTAAAAGATGGAGATGTTTTAAACTTAGGAAAACATACATTACACTTTATTATGGCACCAATGATACATTGGCCTGAAGTAATGATGGAATATGAAGAAAGAGAAAAAATATTATTTTCTGCAGATGCATTTGGAAAATTTGGTACATTATCTACCAATGAAGATTGGGACTGTGAAGCAAGAAGGTATTATTTTAATATAGTACGGAAAATATGGTATTCAAGTTCAAACATTATTAAAAAAAGTAAGTTTGCTAGATATACAGGCAATTTGCCCATTACATGGACCAATTTTAAAAGAAAACTTATCTTATTATATTAACAAATATGATATTTGGAGTAAATATGAAGTTGAAAGTGAAGGAGTATATATTGCCTGTGCCTCAATACATGGAAATACTTTCAAAGCTTGTGAAAAAATGAAAGAAATATTAGAAGAAAAAGGTGCTAATAAAGTAGTACTAGCAGATTTATCAAGAGAAGATTTTGCAGAATCTGTAGAAGATTCTTTTAGGTATGGAAAAGTAATATTTGCTTCATCTACATATAATATGGAAATGTTTACGCCAATGAGAAATTTATTAATGGATTTAAACGAAAAAAATTACCAGAACAGAAAAGTAGGAATTATTGAAAATGGAACATGGGCTCCAAATTCAGCTAAATGTATGAAGGAAATATTATCTACGATGAAGAATATTGAAATTGTAGAACCTACAGTCACAATAAGATCAACATTAAAGAGTACAGATATAGAAAAGTTAAGTGAACTAGCAGAAGCAATTTTAAAATAGTTTATATAGTTATGATAAAAAGTGGTTTAGCCAAATATTTTCTATCTAAGTGCCATATCTATGAGTAGTAATTGACAATTATGTAAATTTGATATATAATATTTAAGAATTAGCAAATGGCTGATTCTTAAATATTTTTACCTAGTAATTACTAGTAAAAAGGAGGACTAGCATGAGAGACTGTGTTCGGTGCTACATAGATAAAAAAACAGGAATCAAAGTTACCGTTACTCAGCACGAAAATAGGTATGATGTTGAAATTGTCATGCCAGAAGGAACATTTAACAATGCAAAAAATGTTCATATTGAAAGCAAAGAGCTTTCTTTATCGGCAACTGCTGTTAATTGCGAATTGCCATGGCATGGACCGTATGCCATTACGCTTAACAAAGGTTATCAAAGTGGCAAATACGGATTCATAAAAAATGTTCAGTCAACAATCAAGTTCGAAGGAAGGAATTGCTTTGGAAGCATTACCTTAAATCCAAAGTTTTATATTCCAACGAAAAAACGTGCAACCTCCAAAAAAATAAAAAAGGCAAGAGAGGTAGAAAAACTGGGAACACTATATATAAGTGGCAGGTCAAAATCTACGAGTTCGAAATATATTCCATATACTCGTACGAATATAACAAAGCCATATAATGGTGGGCGAGTTTCTCCAAAATAATTTACAAAGTCTTTTTTATTCCCGTTACTATAATATGGTAGCGGGTTTTTAATATATATTAACTAATTTAATTATTGACATTTTTTTAAACTACTATATAATTGAATATATTTATATAAAGGAAGTGTATAAATGCTAGAATTAGAGGAAAATAACAAGCTTTTACAAGAACTAAAAAGCAAATTAGAACAAATAGGCGATTCACTAAATATAGTTAAACTAAAAAATGAACTAGCAGAATTAGAATCAAAAACAATGGAGCAAAACTTTTGGCTAGATAATAAAAATAGTTCTACTGTTTTAAAGCAAATAAACGAAATTAAAAATAAAATAGAAACATATAATAAAATAGAAACAGAATTTAATGGTGTATTAGAAATGAGTGAACTTTTAGATGTAGAGCCAGATGATGAAATGGCAAAAGAAGTTTTAAAAACAACATCTAAGCTAGAAAAAGAAATTGAAAAACTAGAAATTACTACACTATTATCTGGAAAGTATGATAATAATAATGCAATTTTAACAATCCATCCTGGTGCAGGAGGAACAGAAGCACAGGATTGGGCAGAAATGCTATATAGGATGTATACTAGATGGGCTAATGCAAATGGCTTTGATGTAAAAGAATTAGACTATTTAGAAGGAGAAGAAGCTGGTTTAAAAAGTGTTACATTTTTAGTGGCAGGAGACTTTGCTTATGGATATTTAAAAGGCGAAATGGGTGTACATAGACTTGTTAGAATATCACCTTTTGATGCAGGTGGAAGAAGACATACTTCTTTTGCTTCTATTGAAGTACTACCAGAAATTACAGAAGATATTGAAATAGACATTAATCCAGATGATTTAAGAATAGATACTTATCGTTCTTCTGGAGCAGGGGGGCAACATATAAATAAAACTTCTTCTGCAATTAGAATTACACATATTCCAACTAATATTGTAGTTGCTTGTCAGTCAGAACGTTCACAAATTCAAAATAGAGAAACTGCAATGAAAATGCTAAAATCTAAATTATTAAATTTAAAAGAAAAGGAACAAAAAGAAACTATAGATGAATTAAAGGGCGTACAAATGGACATAGCTTGGGGTAGCCAGATTCGTTCTTATGTATTTTGCCCATATACACTTGTAAAAGACCATAGAACAAATTTTGAAGTAGGAAATGTTGGTGCTGTAATGGATGGAGACCTAAATGGCTTTATAGATAGTTATTTAAAATTTATTATTAAAAAATAAACTAAAATTTTTCATAATATAATTAAATTGTTAAAAAAATATAGATACTATTCTATATTTTTTTAATTTATAAGGCATATTAATGTTCTAAAGTAGACAAGACCTGAATATATATAAATAGACTAAATTTAATCATTATATAAAAGGAGTGATTTTTAAATGCCAGTTGACGAAAGAAAATCAATGTCAAATATGACAAATGTTATTCAAAATATTGTTTTAGAAAATAGAGAAAAGTTAAACGTAACAGGCGTGTTAGATGTTTTAAGTTTCGATGATCAAATTGTTATATTAGAAACAGAACTTGGTCTTTTAACAATAAAAGGTGAAAATATAAGAATTAATAAACTAAGTTTAGATACTTCAGAAGTTACTTTAGAAGGAGAAATTGCACAGCTTTCTTATAGTGAAAAAGATGCAGTAGAAAAAAGTGGAGGTTTTTTAAACAAAATATTTAAGTAGGTGATTAATGTGAACGAAATTTATAGGCAATTATTTTGTTTAGGTATTTTTATATTAGTAGGTATTGCAATTGGATTTTTATTTGACTGCTTTAGAATCTTAAGGAAAAGTTTTAAAACAGCAGATTGGATTACTTATATTCAAGATATTATATTTTGGATTTTAACAGGAATAATTATTTTATTTTCTATTTTTAAATTTAATAATGGAGAAATAAGAAGCTATATAATTTTAGGAATCTTTTTTGGATTTTTAATATATATTTTGACAATTAGTAGAGTCATTGTAAAATATTCTGTACGTGTAATTCAGTTAGTAAAAAAAATTATATCTTATCCAATTCATATTATAGTTAATATTTTAAGAAAATTCATATTAAATCCAATTAAAAAAATTTTTAATAAAGTTAAGACATTAAACAACAAAAATTTACAAAATATGACAAAAAATAATAAAAAAATAATCAAAAAACAAGAAAATTAAAGGAAAAAAGAAGGTTTTTTACAAAAAATGTAGAAAATATAAATATAATATGTTATAATTTATTTGTATTCAAAAAAAGATAAGGAAATAGAAGTTACGTATGAAAAATAAAAATATTAAATTTATATTAAAAAGAGTTTTATTAGTAGCAATTGCTATTTATGTTGTATATACTTTTTTATCTCAACAAAAATCTTTAAATATGTATAATGCAGATGCAAAGCGTTATATGGAACAAATTGCACAAGAAGAAGAAAAAAAGGAAGAATTAAATCAAACTAAGGCTAATATTAATTCAAAAGATTATATAGAAGAAATAGCAAGAGATAAGCTAAATATGTATTTACCTAATGAAAAAGTATACATAGACATTAACAAATAAGTTACACATATAGTGTTGGAGGAAGTGCACCCTCCACACTATTCAATAACATTTTTAATTATAATTTTCAAATTATTATTTTTAATCATCTTATAAATTCCAAAATTTAAAATTATAAAATATAAAAAATATATAGGGGGAACAATATGAATTTAGAAAATCATACTCTAGTTGAATTACGCCAAATGGCAAAAGAAGAAGGCATAAAAAATAGTTCAAAACTAAAAAAAGAAGAACTTATTGAAGAACTTTCAAAAATTTTAACAAATAAAGAAGGACAAGCTAGTAGCAATGACCAAGATAATATGGAAAATACTAGCAAAGAAAAGGAAGAAGTATATGAAGAAGATTTTGAAACAATAGGATCTTCTGAAAGCACTACTGATAACGAAGTTAGAGAACCAGGTGGAACTTATAAAATAACAAATGCAGATGACCAAATTATAGAAGGAATTTTGGAAGTACTTCCAGATGGTTATGGTTTTTTAAGAGGAGAAAACTATTTATCTACACCAAAAGATGTATATATTTCTCCAGTACAAATTAGAAGATTTAGGCTAGACAAAGGAGATAAAATTAAAGGTATTTCAAGGCTTCCAAAAGAAGGAGAAAAATTTCCAGCATTAATTTATGTAGGAGAGGTAAATGGTGAAGCACCTGAAAAAGCATATAGAAGAAAGAAATTTGATGATTTAGTTCCTGTTTACCCAAATGAGAGAATTCGTTTAGAGACAACTCCAAATGAATATGCAATGAGAATTATTGACTTAATGTCACCAATTGGAAAAGGTCAAAGAGGAATGATTGTTGCACCACCAAAAGTTGGTAAAACAACATTATTAAAGAAAATAGCAAATAGTATTGCAATTAATAATCCAGAAGTAGAATTAATTGTTTTATTAATAGATGAGCGTCCTGAAGAAGTTACAGACATGAGAAGAAGTATAAAAGGAGACGTTATATATTCTACATTTGACGAACTTCCAGAGCATCATGTAAAAGTAGCAGAAATGGTACTAGAAAGAGCAAAAAGATTAACAGAACAAAATAAAGATGTAGTTATTTTGCTAGATAGTATTACACGTTTAGCTAGAGCTTACAACTTAGTAATACCTTCATCTGGAAGAACATTATCAGGTGGTTTAGATCCAAGTGCACTTCATAAACCTAAAAAATTTTTTGGTGCAGCTAGAAACATAGAAAACGGCGGAAGTTTAACTATTCTTGCTACAGCATTAATTGAAACAGGTAGCAGAATGGATGATGTTATATTTGAAGAATTCAAAGGAACTGGTAATATGGAAGTTCACTTAGATAGAAAGTTATCAGAAAAGAGAATTTTCCCAGCAATTGATATTAATAAATCTGGAACCAGAAGGGAAGAGCTTTTATTAGATTCAAAAGAATTAGAAACTGTATTTGCATTAAGAAAAGCAATGTCTACAATGTCTGTATCAGATGTTACAGAAGAATTAATTACTCAAATGATGCAAACAAAAACAAATTCAGATTTTCTAGAAAAAATGTC
>CANQUT010000022.1 GCA_947627105.1 uncultured Clostridia bacterium | reverse complement strand
ACTTTTGATTTATTACATTATGGACATATTAGATTATTAAAAAGAGCAAAAGCATTAGGAGATTATTTAATTGTTGCACTTTCAACAGACGAATTTAATGAAATAAAAGGTAAAAAAGCATACCATAATTATGAAACAAGAAAACAAATGCTAGAAGCAATTAGATATGTAGATTTAGTTATTCCAGAACAAAACTGGGAGCAAAAAATATCAGATGTAAAAAAATATGAAGTTGATATTGTAGTAATGGGTAGCGACTGGGCTGGAAGTGATAAATTCGACTATTTGCAAGATTACTGTGAAGTGGTTTATTTAGATAGAACTGAAGGCGTTTCTACAACAAAAATTAAAAATGATTTAAAATTACAAGAACCAAAAAACGGAATCAATCAAATTCCAACTCCTAAAAGTGAAAATAAAAAATAAAAATTAATCATAAGCCAGAAAAGAATCTAATTTAATATTAGATTCTTTTTTTAATGAAATTTTATAAAAATGTTTTAAAAATATACAAAACAAAAAATGACATTTTTCGTAAATAAATTTTTACATTTCATATATAAAAATGATTCACTAAAATTTTTAAATATAAAATGAATATAGAAAAAATTGTTAAAAAAATTGAGGTAAAAATGATAGATAATTTATGCAATTTTATAACAAATAAAATTAAGCAAAACGTAGAAAACATAGATGAAGAAAAAGAACTTGTAATAGATTTTGGAGTAAGACTAATTTTTGGAGAAATGCCTAAAATATTATTGCTATTTATTATTGGTTTTTTACTAGGAATGGGATGGTATACACTAGCATTATTTATTCTACTTGCACCTTATCGTAGCTTTACAGGTGGTTTTCATTTAAAAACACATTTAGGCTGTATGATTACAACTACTATTTTATATATAGGACCAATATTACTTGCAAAATATTTAAAAATAGAACAAAGCTATATTTTATATATATCAACTGCCTTAATAGCAATATTTAGTATTTTTATAATTGCAAAATATGCACCTGCAGATACAGAAAACGTACCAATTTTAAGTAAAAAAGAAAGAAAATCTAAAAAAGTAAAAGCATGCATTTCATTATTTGCTTTATGTGCAATTATAATTTTCTATAAAAATAATATAGTTTCATATATGCTAATTTATGGCATATTCTTACAAGATCTAACAGTTTTACCTATTTCATATAAGCTAACAAATAGTAAACATGGCTATGAAGTATATACAGAAGAAGCAACTTAATATGATAATAATGCATTTGCCGGCAATGCTTATTATAAAAATTTATTTTTAAGGGGGAATACAAATGTTAAAATTATTAGCTAAAGTAGCTGAAAAATATGCTAAATCTACAAATACTGCATGTTGGATTTTTGGACTTATACATCAACCAAAAATGCCTGCATCTTTAATAAAAAAAGACTAGTATAAAAAACATAAAATATAAATATTTCCTTAAAACATAAAAACGACAATTTAAAATGAGTAGCTTATATTATTAAAAGCTACTCATTTTTAATATTAATAATAAATTTCAAATTGTTGTACAAAGAATTCATCATTTTTAGTGGTATATAAATTTAAATTATTATTTTTCTTTAAAATTTGTCTAATTTCCCATAAGCCAAGACCACTATTTGTTTTTTTAGATTTAGTAGAAAAATCTTTTTCAAAAATTTTATCTATGTTTATATTTTTATTTTTATAAGTATTTTCAATAACTACAACTATTCTGTTACGATTTTCTTCTTTTCTAAAACTTACATGTACAATTTTATTTTCACATTCTTGAGCTGCTTCAATAGCATTATCCATTAAAATTCCAAGTATTCTAGTAAACTCATAAATTTTCATATGTTTTTCAATTTCATTTAGATCAAGAAAAACACCTAAATTAATTTCAACACCAATTTCATCTGCTCTATGGTGTTTTGTAGCCATTATATTGTATATAGCTGGGTTATTAACAACATTTGGGTTAAGTGCAGTTAAATTATTCACACGGTTACAATCTTTTAAAAGCTGTGCATAATATTTTTTAAGTCCTTCCATATTATTTGTATCAATATAGCCACCAATACCTTGTACTATATTATTAAAATCATGTTTAAAACCTCTCATACTATCATGAAGTAGTACTAATGTTTTATTATATAATTGTGCTTCTTCTAAATTTTGAGAAGTAGCATCTAACTTAGAAGTACTAAATAAACTATACAAACTAATAGAAAAATAAGTTATTAAACTTATTATACTTATAATTGTTATATAAATTGGCATCTTATCACTATAAAAGAATACAAGATATATTTGCGTAAGAATTGTAATAATTCCAACAGAAGTATTTATAATAAATAATATCTTACTTTTTTTAGTCATATTTTCAAGATTAATATGAAATCTAAAATAGCGAATTATTCTATAAATTATATAGACACATAAATATATACTTAAAGATGATAATAATCTGTATATTGGAATGTTCAAAACAAGGTCATTAGGTATATTAAAAATACTTAAATAAATTTGGAATATGAATAATTCTAATATACTACATAACACAATTGGAATAAATACAGCTAGTAAAGCTTTTAAGACATTAGTTTTTAATTCAAATTTTATCAATAAAAAAGCAGTAAAAATATTTATAAAACTTGCATAAGGGTTAGGTATAAAAGTTCTAGATATAAATCCGCATAAACCAACAATAAAAACATAAATAATTTTTGCTTTTTTAGTACACGTAATATTTAAAAGAGTAGTAAACAGTAACATATTTATAAAAATATCTATAAAGCAAGATATAAAACCTATAATATTAAGTGCAACCTCATTTTGTGTTGTTAAAGCCGTCCAAATTGTTTGAAAAATTTCCATAATTAAATACCTCCATAAATTTATTTTTATATTTAGGTCCAATAAGACATTTAGCATCGCTATTATTATTTAAAAGAATAGTAGAATTTGTAGTATTAACATCTGTAATTTTTTCAGTATTAACAATATAAGACTTGTGACATTGAACAAACTGCTTAGGCAGTTGAGGTAAAATCTTTTTAAAAGAACTATATGTTTCGTAATTTCTTGTATCAGTATGAAAAATAACTTTCATTCCTTCTTTTTGAATATATTGAATACTGTCTTGTTTAATAATAGTTTTATTATTATCTAACCTAACAAAATCAGAAGTAGATCCAGATGCATCTTCAAACAATCTAATTAATGTTTCTTCTAATCTTTCTTTTGTAATAGGTTTTGGTAAATAATCAAAAGTTTTGTACCTATAAGCCATTAAACCATATTCTAAATGACCGGTTGTAAAAATAATATAAACATTTTTATCTTTTTTACGAATCATATTTGCTAAATCAAGCCCAGAAACTTTAGATTTTAAATCAATATCTAAAACAGCAACATTTATTGTGTTATTTCTAACATAATTTATTAATTCATCTGGTTTAGTTGTACTAAGTACAATTTGAGAGTCAAACTTTTTACTTATAAAAATTGCTTCTAACATTTTTTCTAATTTATTAAGCACATTGACATTATCATCACATAGTACAAAATCTAACATTTCTTTATCCTCCGTAAAAATTATAAACATATATAAAATTGACAAAAAATTACAATATAATCCAAAAATTTCCAATTACTTATAATAATATAATTAAGGATTTATCTTGTCAAGACATTAGTAAGAATATTTTTTCCTACCAATTAGAATAAAATATAATATGAAAATTAAGTAATTATGCAAAAAAAGACAAAATATTACAAAAACATTTACAATTTTATATTAATAGTATTATAATAATATTGAAAATTATATTTAAAAGCACGAAAAACATATTTGTAAGTATGTTTAGGGAGGAAAAATAGTGAAAAAACAAAAGAAAATATTTATTACATTTATTTTATTATTTTTTATTCTAATTTTATTAATAAATCAAAAAGTATTTGCAAATACAAATTTAATTCAAAAAGTTGAATATTCAGAAGATTTTAAAAAATGGTTAGAACTATCAGATGAAGAAAAGAAAAACACCATACAACCTAGAATGTATGATGTTTTGCCAACAGCTACTCCTTCTAAAAATTTATTTTATAAAATAAGGCTAGTAGGGGCAAGTGTTAATTCGACATATAGTCTAAAAGAAGCAATACCATCTAATTTAGCTATTAGAAATCAAATGCGCACAAATTCATGTTGGACTTTCGCTGCACTATCTTCACTAGAAACCAACCTTGCATTATATGATTATAAAAAAGGCGATAATATTTCAGAGCAAAGAGTATATGACTTTTCTGAAAGACACATGGAATATGCTACAAGTAAAACTTTTAAAGATGATGTATTAAATCCAATTGGCTATAACAGAGAAGTTGGAAGCGGAGGCAACTGGAATATTGCACAATCATATTTAACAAATGGAACAGGTGCAATAAACGAATCTGAAATGCCATTTGAAAATAATGAATTACCAATAGATATAAGTCAAATACAAAATAAAACAGTTACAAGTCAAATCTACGATACTGTTGAATTTCCAGATTACAATAAAAATACTGAGCAGAAATCAGAAATAATGGATCAAATAAAACAACATATAAAAAATTATGGATCAGTATATGCATCAATACATGGAAATTCAGCTAATGCTGAAGTTTTATGCTATAACAATAAAACAGGTGCTATATATTGTAATGATGAAAAAACTCATACTTTAGATCATGCTGTTTCTATAATAGGGTGGGACGATAATTATAGCAAAGAAAATTTCTCAGAAGGTTCTAGACCTAATACAAATGGGGCATGGATTATAAGAAATTCTTGGGGTGAAGAAGTTGGGAATAATGGCATTATGTATGTATCTTATGAAGATTGCAACATATCAAAAACTCTTAGCGGAATAATTAAAGCAACAAATGGTATAAATTATGAAAATATATATCAATATGATGAATATTTTCCTACAACCTATATAGTAGTAAATAGATCTAAAGCAATATTATGCAACATTTTTGAAAAGAAAACTGAAGGAACTGAATATTTAACTCAAGTATCAATATATGCACCAGAAACATACACTTGTAAAGTATATGTAAATCCTAATGGAGAAGGCAAGACAAAAGAAGAATTGCAACAAGTTACATTAAAAGCAGGTGCAGTAGAAACATTTAATGTAGGTTATCATACTTTAGAATTTGAAAATCCAATTCAAATAACAGGAGAAAAATTTGTTGTAGCTATAGAAATAGAAGGAACAAAAAAAGATTCATTATCTATAAGTTTAGAAAGTAATGTAAAAGAACTTCCAATATTTAATTCTGTAGAGGTACAACAAGAAAAATGTTTTGGCATATTAGGAGATGATATAACAAGTGCTAATTGGAATGATTTAGGAAAATTATCTCAAGCGTCAATAGGTAATAATTTACCAGATGGAGATAGCACAATAAAAGCATTTACAACTTCTAATCCTAATGTTGTAACATTAAGAAATATACAAATAGTTACACCACCAGATAAAACACAATATATAATAGGAGAAAACTTTGAAAAAGAAGGTATGAAAGTACAAGCAAACTATGATAATGGATCTTCTACTATATTGCATGATACAGATTATAATATTATTAACGGAACAAATTTAGTAGAAGGACAATCAAGTGTAGAAATAACCTATGGAGGTAAGACAACAACTCAACCAATAATAGTAGTAAAAAACACTGTAGAAAATTTAACTATAGAAACTCAGCCTACTAAAACAGAATATTTAGAAGGAGAAAGTTTTGATCCTACAGGCATGGTAGTAAAAGCAACATATAAAGATGGAAGTACAAAAATAGTATCACAAACAGATTATACTATTGAAAATGGAAATAACTTAACAGCAAATCAAACACAAGTAACAATTTCATACGAAGGCAAATCGGTAGTTCAAAATATAACTGTAATACCTAATCCTTTGTTAGAAATAAATATAACTAAAGCTCCAAATAAAGTAAATTATATAATAGGACAAAATTTTGATAAAACAGGAATGGTTGTTACTGGTACTTATGAAAATGGAAACAAGTACGAAATATTAAACTATACAATAGAAAATGGAACAAACTTAACTAAAGAACAAACTTCAGTAACAATAAAATATCAAGAAAAAACTGTGGTTCAAGCTATAACTGTTTCAGAAAAGGAAATTACAGAAATTTTGGTAGATACAAAACCAACAAAATTAACATATATTAAAGAAAAAGAAAATTTAGACTTAGCAGGTGGAACATTAAAAGTTATGTATAATGATGAAACATCTGAAACCATTCCAATGACAGCAGATGGAGTAACAGTAAGTGGATTTAGTAATGAAACCATAGGCACTATTACAATTACAGTTACTTACCAAAATAAAACGACACAATTTGAAGTAGAAATAATAGAAGAACAAAAACCAGAAAATTCAAATTTAAGTAGTGTTACAAGTGATGTAAAAAAAGTTAAGGCATACTATTACACAAATAACTCTAAAAAAGATTATGTTTTAATAGATGTAGAAATAGACAATGTTTCATTAAATAAAACTAATGATAAAGTAGAATATTACTATTACTTATCACCAAATGCAAACGAAGAAGAAATAAGTAATTGGGTTAAAATTACAGAAGCACAAAATGCTACAGACAAATTGCAATTTACAATAGATTCAAGAGAAATTTCAAATTATAGCCAAATATCAGATGAAGGTGTTGTATATTTATACATAAAAGAAGTAGCAATAAAAGGTGGAGATCAAAGTGTAGCAATTTCTAAATCAATTAAATTAGAAACAGATTTAGAAGTAGAAACTTACGTAGATGATGTTAAGAAAAATGATTTTAATAATAACAAAGATGATACTACTGCACCAGGAACAATACCAGATACAGGAATGAACATAACAATAATTATTTCTTCTTTAGTATTTATAGCTATATTATGCGTAGTTATATATATAAAATATAATAAAGTAAAAGATGTAAAATAAAAAATATATTTTTTAAAACTATGCTTAAAATGTTAACATTTTAAGCATAGTTTATTTTTTTGCAAAATGAAATTCAATTAGTAATAATATTTTTTTTGTTTCATAAAATTAAACTAAAATATAATCTAGGAGAAAAAATATTATGAAAAACAAAAATAAAATAATAAGTACAATATGCATATCTGCACTTTTAATTATATTTACATTTTCAATTATACAAACTAGTAGAAATCAAAGTGCTGTTCAAGTAAGTTCTGGCGCTATTTTAAGCAATGAAAAAATAGGTTGGGGCATTAAAAGAGAAAAGGACCATAAACAGCCCAACTTAGGAGCAAAAAATAAACAAATTATAGATAAATATAATGGAATTGCAATGGGAAATCAAGAAAAAAAGTATGTGTATTTAACTTTTGATGAAGGCTATGAAGCAGGGTATACACCAAAAATATTAGAAGTTCTAAATCAAAATGATGTAAAAGCATGCTTTTTTATTACTGCACATTTTTTAAACACACAAGAAGATTTAGTAAAGCAAATGATTGATGATGGCCATATTGTAGGAAACCATACAGTTAATCATAAATCTATGCCAGAAATATCTA
This sequence comes from uncultured Clostridia bacterium, assembly GCA_947627105.1. Taxonomy (GTDB): domain Bacteria; phylum Bacillota; class Clostridia; order TANB77; family CAG-508; genus CAG-273. The sequence goes on along the minus strand of CANQUT010000022.1, from coordinate 14,780 downwards.
ATGAAGAAATAAAAAAAGAAGTAATGAATTTACATACGGCAATTTACGAAAAATTTAAATATGAAATGAAATATATACGTCCCCCAAAAGGAGAATATAGCGAAAGAACAATAGAGTATACAAATACATTAGGCTATAAAACAGTAATGTGGTCACTTGCTTATGATGACTGGGATGAAAGTAAACAAGGAAGAGAAGAATATGGAAAAAGCAAAATACTAGATAATATTCATAATGGAGCAGTAATTTTACTACACGGAAACTCAAAAGACAACAGCAATATACTAGATAGCTGTATTAAAGAAATAAAAAATATGGGCTATGAATTTAAAACATTAGATGAGTTCGAGAGGTAGAAAATTTTTAATAGCAAAAAGGAGAATATAAATGGCAAAAAGTAAAAAGAGTAAAATTAGTGCTAAAGTAGATAAATTGTTAGACATTCCACAAGAAGTATCTACTAATATTCCTAAAATTACCATACTTGGCTTTGAAAAAATGCTTATAGAAAATTATAAAGCTATTTTAGAATATCAAGAATTTTACATACGAATTAGCACACATATTGGTATTTTAAACATAAATGGCTATGAACTTAATTTAAATGAAATGACAACAGATGACTTATTAATTACAGGCAAAATTGATGGAATTGATTTTGAAGCAATTACATAAAAAAGACTAAAAAGGGGGAAATAAATTTGTACTTTAAAATATTACTAAATATCATTTTAGGTTATGTTACAGTTGAAGTAGAAGGGTATTTTATAGAACGATTTATAAATCTTTGTAATAGTCAAAAAATATTTTTGTGGAATTTAAAAAGAACACATTCTACTAGAATAATAATTAACATTGGATTAAAAGATTTTAAAAAATTAAAACCAATTGCAAGAAAAACAAAATGCAGAGTAAAAATGCAAAAGAAAAAAGGAATGCCATTTTTGCTACACCGTTATCAAAAACGAAAATTGTTTTTTATTTTCTTTTTAATTATTGTGCTAATAACTATTGCATTATCAAATTTCGTTTGGAATATTGAAATTACAGGAAATTATAATATAAGTTCTGAAGAAATACAAAAATTATTGCAAGAAAATGATTTTAAAATAGGCAAATGCAAAATAGGCTTGAAAACAAAGGATTTAATACAAAAAATTAGACTAGAAAGAAGTGACATTGCATGGGTTGGAATAGAAATTAAAGGAACAAATGCTACAGTAAAAATAGTAGAAGCAGATTTAAAACCAGATATAATTGCAGAAGATGAATATTGTAATTTAATTGCAACAAAAGATGGAATGATTACAAAAGTAACTGCTCAAAATGGTACACCCCTAGTAAAAGAAGGAGATATAGTTACAAAAGGTACAGTGCTAGTAGGCGGATACCTAGAGGGCAAGTACACGGGGACCCGCTATGTGCATGCAAATGGCGATGTTCAGGCAAAAGTTTGGTATTCTGAAAAAGAAAAAGTGCCTTTAAAACAGCTAGAAAAAGCCAAAACTGGGAAGGAGGAAAATAAATATTCCGTAAAGATAAATAATTTTAAAATAAATTTAACGAAAGGGGTTTCAAAATTTAAAAAGTATGATACAATAGAAACAAGTAAAAAACTAAAACTTTTTTCTAATTTTTATTTGCCAATTGAAATATACACCAAAACCTTCCAGGAGTATGAAGAAAAGGAATTAATTTATACTCCAGAAGAAGCAAAAATTATTGGAGAAAATATAGCTACTAAAAAATTAGAAGAATTAATAGAAAATAAAGAATCAATTGTAAATAAAAAGGTTTATGCAGAAACTACGGCACAATATGTTGAGGTTGAGGTTATTTACGAGGTAATCGAAAGCATTGCGACAAAAGAAAAAATTGTATTTTGAAAGGAAGAAAGCTATGGAAGAAAGAAGTTTAAGAGTATATCAAGAGAAAACATTTTTCTCAAAACTAACCACAACTATTACTAAATTATTAATTCCAACAAAAATTGGTATTAATGGAATGCTTATTTCTATTAAAAGAAATAATGCAATAAAAGCTTATGAAGCCTATGTAAATACTGAAAACGCAGATGATTCATCAAAACAAGAAATTGCAAACAAAAAATTTGAGGATGTTTATGCTTTATATTTAGAATCAATAGATAAATATATTTTAGATTCTATTTATAAAAAAGTTAAAAACGATACTGCAACAGAATTTGAAAAAAATGCTTTATCTAAATATTATATTATTGTTCATTTAAAAGAAACAGAATATTTAGAATATAAATACAAAAAGCAAATGTATTTATTAAATTTAGACTATGAAACAGTAGAAAGCTCTAATAAACCACAGCTAATAGAAAAATACAAAAAGTTATATATTAATCAAATGGAAGGTTTATATAAAGGTCTATTAAAGCACTATTCTATTAAACTTGCAGATAACTTAACTAGCGGTGCAAAAGATGAAATTTATAACAAAATTTTCTCTACTTTAGAAGACTACATTGAAAATATTTTACCACTTAAAATGAAAGAAGATCCAGAAAATAATATATACAAAAACATATTAGAAGAATATCAAAACTTTGAAAAATTTACTGTTGGTAAGTTAGATCAAAATGATAATATAGAAAAAAATATGATTTTATTAGCACTTAGCCGTAAATTATTTACACATAGCTTGCCATTAATTGTAGCAGAACAATGCTACGAAAAATTATTACAAGACACAAGAAGCCTAATAGTAGATACAAAAATAGCACGTAAGCAAGACAAAGCTTATTCATTATTACTTACATTAATAGAAGAATATAATGTAAAATTATTATCTACTAAAATTTATTGGGACAAGCCTAGCGATCGTGAAGAATATAAAGCATTTTGGAATAAATATAGCGAAGTTATAAAATCTAAAGACACAAATTACATGAATTATATAAAACAAAAACAAATTTTATTCCTAAAAAATGACCTTAAAAAATTACGCAAAGATTCTAATAAATACTATAAAATTATTCAATTTTATTGCAATAAATTAGTAGAATTAGGAGCAATGAAAACTATAAAAAATAGTTATAAATCAGAAGGAAAATATATAAAAGCAAAGGTAAGAGCATAAAAATGAATAGAGTATCAGAAATTGTATGGAAAGATATCACAAAAGATTCAAAAATAGAAAATTTAATAGAAAAAGTAATTAAAAAATGTTTTGAGGTAGAGTGTATTTTTCCTACCTCTTTATATATTTGTATTACTTTAACAAATCCAGAAAATATTAAAGCCTTAAATAAACAGTATAGAAACATAGATAAACCAACTGATGTTTTATCATTTCCAATGTTTGAAAAATCTGAATTAGATGAACTACTTAAAAAAAATACAAAACCAAATATACAAGATATTTTAGGAGATATTATTATATCAATTCCAAAAGTTAAAGAGCAGGCTGTAGAATATGGCCATAGCTTTGAAAGAGAACTTTCATATATGTTAGTTCATGGATTTTATCATTTAATGGGTTATGACCATATTGAAGAAGAAGATAAAATAAAAATGCGTCAAAAAGAGGAAAATGTATTATCTCAGTTAAACATTACAAGGAATTAATAGGAAGGAATTTTATGGATCAAGAACAAAAAAGTAGTAATACTGTAGAGAAAGAGAATAATAAAAATAATATAAAAGAAAACAATGAAAAAACTCAAAACAATGAAAAAAAAGAAGATGAAAAACTAGGCAACCACAAACCATTAGATGCATGGAAAAATGCTTTTAATGGAATAATTTATGCAACTACTACACAAAGCAATATAAAAAAGCAGTTATTAATTGCAGTTGCAGTTGTAGTAATAAGTTTGTTTTTCAATTTAAATCGTGCAGAATTTTTATGTTTTTTATTTACAATAGTATTAATTATTTTTGCAGAAATGGTAAATACAGCAATAGAAACAGTGGTGGATTTATATATAGATGTATATCATCCAAAAGCTAAAATTGCTAAAGACGTGGCAGCAGGCGGAGTAGTTATTACTACAATAAATGCTATAATTGTAGCATACTTTTTATTCTTTGATAAAATAGCAGATATTGGCTTAAATTTTATTAAAAACATAACAAATACTCCATCACATTTAGCATTTGCAGCTATAATAATTACATCAATTGCAATTTTATCAGTAATTGCCTATGCAAAAACTAATAAGCATAAATTACTAAACAAAAAATTTGTACCAAGTGGTTATACCGCAATAGCATTTGCAGCAAATACAATTATTTGGATATTAACAAATAATTTTATAATCTTAATATTATCTTTGGTAATTTCAATATTTGTAGCAGAAGGTAGAATTGAAGCAAAAGAGCATAAACTTTCAGAAATAATATTTAGTGCAGCATTTGGAACATTACTAGTTTTAGCTTTATATGGTGCTGCTTTAGCATTTATGCAAATATAAAAATAATTATAGGAGGAAATATTTAAAATATGAAAAAGAAAAGTAGTAAAAAATCTAATAGTGGTTTAGGAATTTTAACTGTAATTTTAGTTATATTAATTATCATAGCAGGTGGATTATTAGCTATGAAGATATTGCCAACTATGCAAAATGCAGAAAATGTAGCAAATATGAATACTAATGTAAATAATGAAGAAGAAAAGCAAGAAGTAAAACAGCCAAAGACATTTGCAGGAAATGAAAGACCAATAGCATTTATGATAGATAATCATATTAATGCAATGCCACAAGCAGGTTTAGAAGAAGCAGATTTAGTTTATGAAATGATCGTAGAAGGTGGAGAAACCAGATTAATGATAGTTACTAAAAATAAAGATATAGACCAAGTTGGGCCATTAAGAAGTGCAAGACATTATTTTCTAGACTATGCATTAGAAAATGATGCTATTTATGTACATTATGGGCAAAGTCCACAAGCAAAATCAGACATTTCTACTTTAGCAATAGCAGATATTAACGGAATTAATGAAAGCGAAAAAAACTTTTGGAGAGTAAGTAGTCGTTATGCTCCACATAATGCAGTAACTTCTACAGAAAAAATAGAATCAATTATTAAAAGAAAAAAATTTAGAACTACTACAACTAAAGGAAATGTTTTAAATTATGTAGCAGAAGAATTTGATCTTCCAGATATAAAAGAAAAAACTACTACTAGCAAAAACACAAACGAAACAAATAGTGAAAATGTAGCAGAAGCAAAAGTAACTAATATAGCAAAAACAGTTACTATACCTTATTCAGCTTTTAATACAGTAAAATATACTTATGATGCAAAAACAAAAACATATATTAGATATTCTAGAGATAAAAAACAAACAGACTGGAATACAGGAAAAACAGTTACAACTAAAAACATTATTATTACAAAATGCAAAAATACTACTTTAAATGATGGAAGTGGTAAAGGTAGACAAACTTTAGATAATGTAAAAACATTAGATGGCTACTATATTACAAACGGAAAATATATTCCAATTACTTGTGAAAAAACATCTAGAAGCGGAAAAACAATTTATAAAGACTTAAATGGAAACGAAATTAATGTAAATGATGGAAAAACATTTATTCAAATTTGCCCAATAAATAGCAAAATAACTTTTGAATAATTAATTAGTATATAATAACAAAAATGGTAAATACTAAAGAGAAAGCAAGCTTGAAATTTAAATTTTAGCTTAGCTTTATGTATTTAAGAAAAAGGAGATAGTAAAATGGCAAAAGAATTAAGTGAAGAAGAAAAAGCAAAAATACAAAAAATGATAGATGATTTAGTTCAAAAAGCAAAACAAGCATCTAAAGAATATATGGAATTAGACCAAGATCAAGTAGATCACATTGTAAAAGAAATGGCAATGGCAGGTCTAGAACACCATATGGAACTTGCTAAAATGGCTATAGAAGAAACAGGCAGAGGTATTTACGAAGATAAAATTACTAAGAATATGTTTGCAACAGAATATATCTATCATAGTATTAAATATGATAAAACAGTAGGAGTAATATCAGAAAATGAAGAAGAGGGTTATGAAGAAATAGCAGAACCAATTGGAATTATTGCAGGTGTAACACCAGTAACAAACCCAACTTCTACAACAATGTTTAAATCATTAATTGCAGCAAAAACAAGAAATGTTATAATATTTGGATTCCATCCAAATTCACAAAAATGTAGTGTGGCAGCAGCAACATACTTAAGAGATGCAGCTATAAAAGCAGGAGCACCAGAAAACTGCATTTTATGGATAGAAGAACCATCAATAGAAGCAACAAGAGCATTAATGAATCATCCAGATGTTAACTTAATATTAGCAACAGGAGGGGCTGGAATGGTTAGGTCTGCATATTCTTGCGGAAAACCTGCTTTAGGTGTAGGACCAGGAAATGTACCTTGTTATATAGATAAAACAGCTAATTTAAAAACATCTGTAAATGATCTAGTATTATCTAAATCATTTGATAATGGAATGATTTGTGCATCAGAGCAATCTGTTATTGTAGATAAAGAAATTTCAAAAGAATTCGAAAAGTTAATGAAAGAAGCAGGATGTTATTTTTTAAATGCAGAAGAGACTAAAAGGCTAAGAGATAGTATGTTTATACAAGAAAATGGTTGTAGCTTAAATGCAGATATAGTAGGAAAAAGTCCATACGTTATTGCAAAAGGTGCTGGAATAGAAGTTCCACAAGATACAAAAGTATTAGTATTAAAAGAAAATGGTGTAGGTATTGAATATCCATTTTCAAAAGAAAAATTAAGCCCTGTACTTGCATATTATGTAGTAAAAAATGCAGATGAAGGAATAGATTTAGCAGAAAAATTAATTGAATTTGGTGGACTTGGCCACTCAGCAGTTATTCATTCAGAAGATGAAGAAACAATTCAAAAATTCTCAGAAAAAGTAAAAGTAGGAAGAATTATTGTAAATTCTCCATCTACACATGGAGCAATAGGAGATATTTATAACACCAATATGCCATCATTAACTTTAGGTTGTGGAACCTTTGGTGGAAATTCAACAACTGCAAATGTATCATCAGTAAATTTAATAAATATAAAAAGAGTAGCAAAAAGAAGGGTTAATATGCAATGGTTTAAAGTTCCAGAAAAAATATATTTTGAAGCCGGCTCTATAGGCTATTTAGAAAAAATGCCAGATATTACAAGAGCCTTTATAGTAACAGATGAATCAATGGTAAAACTAGGCTATGTAGAAAAATTATTATATTATTTAAGAAAAAGAAAAGAATATGTTCACTCTGAAATCTTTTCAGATGTAGAATCAGATCCATCATTTGACACTATTTACAAAGGCGTAGAAAGTATGAGAGAGTTCAAGCCAGATGTAATTATTGCACTTGGTGGTGGAAGTCCAATAGATGCTGCAAAAGGTATGTGGCTATTTTATGAACATCCAGAAGCAGATGCAGAAGGAATGAAACTAAAATTTATGGACATTCGTAAACGTACCTATAAATTCCCAAAACTTGGTACAAAAGCAAAATTAGTAGCTATTCCAACAACTTCTGGAACAGGCTCAGAAGTAACTTCATTTGCAGTTATTACAGATAAAAAGCAAAACAAAAAATATCCTTTGGCAGATTATGAATTAACACCAGATGTTGCTATTGTAGACCCAGAGTTAGTAATGAGCCTTCCAAAATCAATTACAGCAGATACTGGAATGGATGTATTAACACATGCAATAGAAGCCTATGTTTCTAATATGGCATCAGACTTTACAGATGGTTTAGCAGAAAAAGCAGTAGAATTAGTATTTAAAAATATTAGAGAAGCATATAACAATGGAAGCAACAAAGTAGCTAGAGAAAAAATGCACAATGCAAGTACAATTGCTGGAATGGCATTTACTAACGCATTTTTAGGCATAAACCACTCACTTGCTCACAAAATAGGTGCAGAATTTCATTTACCACATGGTAGAATAAATGCAATTTTACTTCCTTATGTTATTAGATACAATAGCCAAAAACCAACAAAGTTTGTATCTTTTCCAAAGTATGAATATTTTGTAGCAGATCAAAAATATGCAGATTTATCTAGAAGAATGAACTTCCCTGCTTATGGAAATGAAGAAGGAGTAAATTCATTAATAGAAGAAATTAAAAAATTAAATAATGACCTAAATATTCCAAAATCTTTTAAAGAAGCAGGAATAAATGAACAAGAATTTTTAAGCAAAGTAGATATGTTAGCAGAAAGAAGTTTTGAAGACCAATGTACAACTTCAAATCCAAGACTTCCATTAGTAGAAGAATTAAAGCAAATACTATTGGATAGCTATTACGGAAAATAATAAAAGTGGATTAGCCATATTTATAGGTTTGCTTTGCAAACAACGTAGCCTAAGGAGACTTAGGCTTTTTGTATGCAACATTAAAGCATAATAATTTGACATAATTTAGTAAAAATGGTATACTAAATATATCAACCAAAAGGTTGAAATACTTTTTAGGAGAGAAATACAAAATGACAAATGCGGAAAAGGCAGTACTCATCCTCCGGGAACTGGAGGAAAAAGGGATGACACTTGGGGACTTGGCCAATTTCATCGAAAGGGTGGGAAGATTGAACCCTAATTTCGGTGATTCCGTCGAGTCCGTCGAGTCCACCGAGTCCACCGCGCCTGAAACCAGGGATGATGAATCTTTGGAGCAGAAAATTACCAATCTCATGCATGAGATTGGGGTTCCTGCTCACATCAAGGGGTACGTATACGTTCGGCGCAGCATTGAGATGGTATGCGAAAACCCGGATCTCATAAATGCTGTTACGAAGAAGCTGTATCCTATGGTGGCAAAGGAATTTGCCACAACACCGTCTCGCGTGGAACGCGCCATACGGCATGCCATTGAGGTTGCATGGAACCGCGGAAACGTGGAAGTACTCGAAAAGTATTTCGGGTACACCATAAACAGTTTCAAGGGCAAACCGACAAATAGCGAGTTTATCGCTATGCTCGCTGACAGCTTGCGCCTGAAGTGCAAGAAGTAATTTCTCGCCATCAGCTCATGGAAAATTTCCATGGGCTGATTTTTTTCTTTGCTAGTTAATGGGTTTATAGTTAACCCGCTTAGAAATAGTACTAGTTTTCTTGTTTTTCAAATTGCCCGTTGCAGAAGTAGATTCAAAGAAGTAAAGTCAGAACGGGACCTCTCAAAACTGCGAAAAATAGTACTATTCGAGCTTTAATGTAATTATAACTATTAATTAGTAACTTTTTTTCTCCATTTTTACGTAATAACCTTGTATTTCCTAGTAAAAATAGTTATAATAATAAACAGGAAAAATTTATAAAGCAATAAGGAGGCAAAATATTAATGCAAGTATCTAGAGAAGAAATTTTGCATATTGCAAAATTAGCAAATTTAAATTTAAAAGAAGAAGAAATAGACACTTATTTATTACATTTACAAGATATTTTAAATTTCGCAAATATTGTAAGTAATGCACCAGTAGATGATTTAAATGAATCCATTGGAGCAAATGATAGTTATAATGTATTTAGAAAAGATGAAATAAAGGTGTTTGAAGATAATGAAGCATTACTTCAAAATGCACCAGAAAAAGAAAGAAATATGTTTAAAATACCAAAAGTAATTCAATAAATTAATACTAAAATAGCAAAAATAATTTGCTATATTATTAAATACTGAAATAAATAAGAAGGGAAGGTATTACATGAATATTACAGAATTAACAGTACATGAATTGCAAGAAAAATTAAAATCAAAAGAACTTACAATAGAGCAAATAACTAAGGCTTATGTAGAAAATATAGAAAAACATGAAAAAGATGTACAAGCATTTATTACACCATTAAAAGAAAATGCTTTAAAACAAGCACAAGAAATTCAAGAAAAGATAGAAAATAAAGAAATAACAAATTCCTTAGCAGGAATTCCTATTGGAATTAAAGATAATATTTGTACAAAAGGAGTAAAAACTACTTGTGCTTCTAAAATGCTAGAAAACTTTGTTGCGCCATATAATGCAACAGTAATGGAAAAAATAAACAATGAAAGCATGATAAATTTAGGAAAGCTTAACATGGATGAATTTGCCATGGGAGCTTCTACAGAATATTCATATTTTAAGAAAACTAGAAATCCATGGAATTTAAATACTGTACCAGGTGGATCATCAGGAGGAAGCGCAGCAGCAGTTGCAGCAAATATGGTACCTTGGGCACTTGGTTCAGATACAGGTGGCTCAATTCGTCAGCCTGCATCATTTTGCGGAGTAGTAGGTTTAAAGCCAACTTATGGCTTAGTATCTAGATATGGTTTAGTTGCATTTGCATCATCTTTAGACCAAATAGGACCAATTACAAAAGATGTACAAGATGCAGCAATATTATTAAATGTAATTGCAGGCCATGATGAAAAAGATTCAACATCTGCAAACAAAGAAAAAGTAGATTATACTAAAGCATTAAAAAATGATGTAAAAGGATTAAAAATAGGAATTCCAAAAGAATATTTTGGAGAAGGAATTAACAGCGAAGTAAAACAAAGCTTAGAAAAAGCTATAGAAACATATAAAGCTTTAGGAGCAACAGTAGAAGAATTTTCATTAAATATTGCAGATTATGCACTAGCTACTTATTACATTATTGCTTGTGCAGAAGCGAGCTCAAACTTAGGTAGATTTGATGGAATTCGTTATGGCTATAGAACAGAAAATTATACAGACTTAAAAGAACTTTTCCGTAACTCTAGAAGTGAAGGCTTTGGAGCAGAAGTAAAAAGAAGAATAATACTAGGTACTTATGTACTTTCATCTGGCTATTATGATGCTTACTACAAAAAAGCACAACAAGTAAGAACACTTGTAAAAAAAGAATTTGATAAAGCGTTTGAAAAATATGATGTACTATTAACACCAACATCACCAACAGTAGCGTTTGAAATAGGAACAAGATCAAATAACCCACTTGAAATGTATTTAGCAGATATTTGTACAGTTTCTGTTAATATTGCAGGACTTCCTGGAATTTCTATTCCATGTGGCGTAGATAGCAAAGGTATGCCAATAGGAATGCAGCTAATAGCTAATAAATTTGAAGAAGAAACTATTTTAAATGCAGCATATACTTATGAACAAAAAGTAAAATTTAGAGAGAACTATGAACCAACTTTCAAAGGAGGTGCATGTTAATGGCAAAAGAAGATTATGAAATCGTAATAGGGTTAGAAGTACACGCAGAGCTTTCTACTAAAACAAAAATATTTTGTAGTTGTCCTACAGAATTTGGTGCAGCACCAAATACACATACTTGCCCTGTTTGTATGGCAATGCCAGGAGCACTTCCTGTTTTAAATGAAAAAGTAGTAGAATATGCTGTAAAAGCAGGACTTGCAACAAATTGTTCTATTACAAAAGAAAGCAAAAATGATAGAAAAAATTATTTCTATCCAGACCTTCCAAAATCTTATCAAATATCACAATTTGATAAACCACTTTGCACAAATGGACAAATAGATATTGAAGAAGATGGCACAACAAAAACAATAGGAATTACTAGAATTCATATAGAAGAAGATGCTGGAAAACTAAATCATAATGAATTCGGAAGCGGAAGTTTAGTAGATTTAAACAGAGCAGGAGTTCCATTAATAGAAATTGTATCAGAGCCAGATATGCGTTCGAGCAAAGATGCAGAAAATTATTTAAGAAAAATAAAATCAATTTTGGAATATATTGAAGTATCAGATTGCAAAATGCAAGAAGGTTCTTTAAGAGCAGATGTTAACGTTTCTGTTAGAAAAATTGGATGCAAAGAATTTGGAACACGTACAGAAATGAAAAATATGAACTCTTTTAGATCAATTGTAAGAGCAATAGACTATGAAGCGCAAAGACAAATAGAAGTAATAGAAAATGGCGGAAAAATAGAACAGGAAACATTAAGATGGGATGATGTATCTGGAAAAACATTTTCAATGAGAGATAAGGAAGATGCACAAGACTATAGATATTTTCCAGAGCCAGATTTAGTAGCAATTCGTTTATCAGATGAATACATAGAAAGCATTCGCAAAAACCTACCAGAATTACCAGAAAGTAGAAAGAAAAGATATTTAGAAGAATATAAACTAACAGAAAAAGAAGCAAAAATGCTAACAGCATCAAAATATATGTCTAACTTATTTGAAAATGCTTTAAAAATATGTGGCAATGCAAAAGCTGTAGCAAACTGGCTACTTTCAGATGTTTCTAGAATATTAAACGAAAAAGAAATAGAACCAGACCAAATACCATTTACAGCAGAGCAATTAGCAAAAATGATTATGCTAATTGAAAAAGGAACAATTAGTTCAGCTATTGGTAAAAAAGTATTAGAAGAACTATTTGAAAATCCAAAAGATCCAGAAAAAATAATAGAAGAAAAAGGTTGGATTCAAATTTCAGATGAAGGTGCTATTAAAGAAATAGTAATGAAAATACTAGAAAATAACCCACAATCAATTATAGACTTTAAAGCAGGAAAAGATAGAGCATTAGGATTCCTAGTTGGTCAGGCAATGAAAGAAACAAAGGGAAAAGCAAACCCTAAAATGTTAAATGATATGTTTTTAGAAGAATTAAATAAATAGTCTAAAATTAAACCATAAGAAATAAATTTTATTAAAAAATAGGCGTAAAGAAAAAATTTTCTTTGCGTCTATTTTAATTTATAGCTTTACTATCATTATATAGCTCATCTGGGCAAATATCTGCACCATTAGCCCATGCAATAGATAAACCTGAAACCTTTACAGTATTAAAAAGTTGTTTATTATTTAAAGCTTCAAAAGCCTTATGAGAAAGGTATGGCTTTACATCAAAAATTTTTTGTTCTCCATTATCAAAAGAAATTAATAATAAATAATTATCAAGTGGCTTTACATCTATAGCCTTAGGACGCATTTTAAATCACTCCAATCCTTTTATTTTAAAAATTTCACCATCATTATTATATGAATACCAACAAGTTATAAGCTTGTCAGACGCATAGAACACCTCCTTTAGTATAACACAATAAGTTAAGTTTTACAATATAGAAAATAAAAAAGAATTAAATAATTAGAAAAAAATAGACTATAGATGTAAACATCTATAATCTATATTAAAAATAATAAATTGTCAATAAAAATCGTACGCCAAAATTCGACATTAACTATTCAAATCTAGCTTAATCTTATTAAAAGAAAGCCCACAAATAATAAAAAATGAAATAAAAAATAAGCTAGTTTTAAATAATGAAATACCAATATAATATGTAATAGGAACAGTATATAAAAAGTCATATGTAAGTAGAATTAAGCTAGCAATAATGCTAATTCCAAAAGAAAATTTAACTCCAGCTTTTATAATACTAACAATTTTAGCGTCCATATTTTTAAATTCTATTAATAATTGTTTCATAAGCAAAACCTCACAATTCATTATATTAAAGGTAAAAAAATAATATCAACTAATATAATGTTAACATAAAAATAAACAAAAAACAAAGGTAATTTCTGCCATAAAAAAAGATGCTATTTCTAGCATCTACATTTTAAAAAACTGTGCACAATTTTTTAAAAGTTAAGCATTCATGGCATTTAATTTTTTAGCCATATTAGATTTTTTTCTAGCTGCTGTGTTTTTAACAATAACACCTTTAGTGCAAGCTTGATCTACTTTTTTAGTAGCTACAGATAGTAATTTAGTAGCTTCTTCTTTATTTCCAGCTTCAACAGCTTGTTCAAATTTCTTTACAGCTGATTTATATCCAGTTTTAATCATATTATTTCTTGCTGTTTTAGTTTCAATAACTTTTACACGTTTAATAGCTGATTTAATATTTGGCATGTAATAGCACCTCCTCTTTGATGTTTTCAAAATTGACAAAATATATTTTAACATGTTTTAAACTAAATATCAAGTAATTTTGCTTAATTTTCCGTCATATTTTGCAAATACAAAGAAATACGCTGTATATTTTGTAAAATACCTTGAAAAAATAAATAAAAACATATATAATAAATTTACTCTAAAGAAAATACACAAAAATTTGGAAGGAGAGATTTATTATGAACATCAAAATAGTAGGAAAAGAACTAAAAGCTACAGAAGCAATTAAAGATTATATTAACAAAAAATCAGAAAGATTAATAAAATATTTTGGAGAAGATTTTGACGTAACAGCAACAATTAAAACAGAAGGTGGCTTACAAGTAGCAGAAATGGAGGTAAAAACTCCAACAGATAGATTTAGAGCAGTAACAGCACATAGAGATTTATATGCTTCTATTGATAAAGATATAGACATTTTAGAAGGTCAAGTAAGAAAAATGAAAACCAAAAAAGATCAACAAAATATGACAGATTCTATTAGAAATAAAGAGATGTCAAGAGACTTAGAAGATCATCCAATTGAAAATGAAATTATTAAAACTTTATATTATGACATTAAACCATTATCACCAGAAGATGCTAAATTAAAACTAGAAGAAAAACCACAAGATAGATTTTTAACATTTATAAACATAGAAACAGGAAAAGTAAATGTAATTTATCGTTTAAAAGATAATAAAAATTATGGTTTAGTAGAACCAGAAGCATAAAACAATTAGTATAGCCAGAACATAAAACAAAGAGACTTCAAAGAAATTTGAAGTCTTTTTAAAGTGCGACGGGCATGTCGTTTAGCTAATCGGTGAAAGTCCGTAGTGGAGGTAATACATCGCCAACCACATAGTGAAACACAAGCGTTCCATCGTGAGGTGT
>CANQUT010000021.1 GCA_947627105.1 uncultured Clostridia bacterium | reverse complement strand
TCCTAATTTTTTTATTATTTCTTCTATATTTTCATGTTGTATTTCAAATAAGTATATTCCTCTTGGCTTTCCATTTTCACTTATTTTTTGTTTAATTTTGGTTAAATCTATTCCTTCTCTTTGTAAGCTTTCTAGTATATCTAATATTTCTTCTATACTACTCTTGCTTTTTATTAAACCTAAAGCTTCTATTCTTTTTCTATCTTCATCTGTTATTTTGTATGCTGATTTTCCGTTATAAGCTTTCTTTAATACTTTTAGTCTCATACCTATTGGATATTTTCTATCTAATCCTAATTTTTCTATTATTTCTTCTATATTTTCATGTTGTATTTCAAATAAGTATGTTCCTCTTGGCTTTCCATTTTTTCTTATTGTTTGTTGGATTTTTGTTACATCTATTCCTTCTCTTTGTAAGCTTTCTAATACATCTAGTGTTTTTTCTATAACAGTTTTGTCCATATATTGCTGAATTGATGCTTCTATTTCTTCAAATGCTTTTATGAATTCTTCTTGCTCTTCTAATATTCTAAATTGCTCTAATGTTTTTTCGTTATATCTTTTATCTCCTCTTTTTATTCCTTCTTGTATTATTCTTTGTACTTCTAGTCTAAATTCTTTAAAGTATCTTATGTTTCCTACTAAGTCAAGTACTATTGGTGATTCTGGTCTATCTTTTAATAGTATTCTTCCTAATTGTTGAGTAAATAAAATATATGATCTTGTTGGTCTTAACATTAGCTCTCCTACTATTTCTTCATCATGTATTCCTTCATTTAACATGTTTTTTGAAAATAATAGTCGTAAATCTTTTCCACCTTTTCTTTCAAATGTTCTTAATGCCATTTCATTTTCTTCATCTGTTCTTGATGATTCTACTGTTAAAAATGTTTGGCTTTCATTTATTTCATCAAACCAACCTTCTTCTTTTGCCTGCTCTTGTAACTTTTCTATGTCGTCTCCTGGATTACAAAATATTAGCCATTTTCCATTTTTCATGTGCTTTTTTATTATTTCTTTTAGTCCTTTTGCATTTTCTACTGATTTTTTTGCTTTATCTAATTTTTGTTGTAATTTCTCTTTTTCTTTTTCATCATCTATACTATTTATTCTTTCTTGCAAACTTTGTATATCTTCTTCGAATATGTATCTTGAACTTATATATATTGGAAGTGTTAGTATCCCTCTTGCTACTGCTTCTGATATTTTTAACTCGTATGCTGTTTCTTCAAACCTTCTTTCTATCATGTTTTGTCCATCACTTCTTAAAGGTGTTGCTGTCATTCCTAATAGCTGTGCACTTTTATTGTTTTCTATTAGATAATCTACTGCTTTTCCCCAATCTTTTGCTCCACTTCTGTGCAGTTCATCTAATATTATTACTTCTGAGTTATATTCTTGCATATCAGTTTTATGATTTTTAAATCTTCTATCTAGTCCAGAATATGTAACAAATTTTACTTTTGATAATATTACTTCTGCTTCTTCTTTTGGGTATACTTCTCTTATTGTTTTTCTTATTTGTACATTTAGTGTTGGTGAGTGTGATACATATAGTATTTGTGTTTTATCTAAGTTATTTTCTATTAATTTTAACGCCAAATAAGTCTTACCTGTTCCTGTTGGTAAGACTATTCCTGCTTTTCCGGTTTTGCTTATTGACTCTTTTATTGCTCCATATGCTTCTATTTGATATCTTTCATCTAATTGTACACCCAATTTTATTGCTCCTTTTACTATATAAATTTTACATTATTTATATAAGTTTTGCAATATAAATATATAAAAATACAGTATCTTGTTTTTATTTAATACGTGCAAACATGTAACGAAGAATAACAAAGTATCTTTTAAACAAACATCTCAAAAACAATAGTCAATACATTAATTTGAAATAATGTGCATTTTCATTAATAAAACTGTTTTTGACCTGTCCCTAAGTGCTTAAAAATAAGCAATGGGACCTGTCCCCAAAACCACAAGACAATAAACTATTATTTTTACAGTACAGTTAAATGAAAGTTTATAATTTGTTAAAGGTATTCCTATTTTGTTAATTTCTTCGCAATTTTTTAATATTAATTCTTGTTCTTCTTTATTTAATGTTCCTTCTTCCTGTAAATATTCTTTTGTAAGTGGTTTTGCTTTTGTCATTGCATCCATTTCTAAACTACTACGAACTGAATAATAAATGAACCCTAAAATAGTAAGTATAAATAAATGTAGCATTGGGTAAGAATTAAGTTTTAATATGGTCAAAATACATATTACAAAAAAGTATATAAAATAAATATTTGAAAAAAAGAAATTAAATAATAATGTTCTTTTGTCTTGAATAGAATGTAAACATTCGTGGCAAATTGTTTGCACCCTAGTAAATGTATTTCGTATATTTGCAATCAAAATTGAATTATTTAGCACAAAATAAAAGCTAGATTCATTGTCACTTTCTTTAATATCTACATTTTTGTTATTTAATTTTCTTAAAATAGTTTCGCATATTTGCTTATTTTCTGGCAGTTTGTTAGTTATTTCATTTAACTTTTTATTAAATCCTATTTCTTTTAATTTTTTTATATCTTTTATTTTTATATTCCATGCAAATTTTAAAATAAGTAAGAATGCAAGGCTTACTATTATTGCTACTATATATTCCATTTAAAATTCTCCTTTTAATATAATTTAAAAAGTCGCTTAAAAAGCTTTAAATTTAAAACCTTAAAACTTTTTAAACGACAATTTTATTCTAATAATTTATTTTTTGGCAATTGTTTTCAAAGTAAACAACTTACTTATAAAACATCTTTAATAGCTTCTGCTATTATTTTGTTAACATCTGCTATCATTATATTAAATTTTACTTCTAAATCGAAGTATTCTTTAATATCTTTATTTTGTACTAATGTAGCATACATTTCTTCTAATTTTTTGTTTTTCTCTTCGTCTTTTTTCTCACCAGTATATTCCATTAGTTGAACTTCATATCTTAGTTTTTCAAACTCTTCTACTTTTTGCTTTTTTTCTGGATTATTATGAATTTCATCTTTTAGTTTTTTATATTCTTTATATTCATTAGATTCTCTTATTTCTTGTGCTAAGCGGTTTGCTGTATCATAAACTTGCATATTGCTTCCTCCTTTTAAACAAAATTACGCATAAGCATGTTTCTTTTTAAAGCTAAGTAAGTTTGTAATTTCAGTTTCTGTGTTATTTGCTTTTTCTGCTTTTTTAGCATTTTCTTGCATAATTTGCTCTTTTTGCTTTTCTGCAACAGTTTTGCAAATTGCTTTTTCATAAGTATAATGTGTATCTTGTGCAATTTTAGTCCAGTTAAATTCTTCCTTTACTTTTTGTTTTGCTGCTTTAGTTACCTTAGCACATAATTGCTTATCATATAGTAATGTTAAAATAGAATCTGCAATAGAATTTGGATTTCCAGCATAAGTTTTCATTCCATTTACACCATGATCTACTATTTCATTAAGTCCTCCTACATCTGATACAACTGTTGGAACTCCTGCAAGCATTCCCTCTAATGCAACAATTCCAAATGGTTCATAAGTACTTGGAAATACTGCTACATCTGCACATTTATATATTTTTTGAACCTGCTTTGAATTTAAATAACCTGTAAAGTATACTTTATTAGCAATTCCCATTGATTCAGCTTGTGCTTTTAAATCATCTAACATTCCGCCTTTACCTGCAATAACTAATTTTACATCATTATAGCCATTTATAATTTTAGGCATTGCAGAAATTAAATGTTGTATACCTTTTTCATATACTAATCTTCCTACGTAAAGAATCATTTTTTCATTGTCCATTGCGTATTGTCTTCTAAATTCATAGTCTCTTTCAATTCCATTAAAGTTTGTTAAATTAATTCCATTAGGAATTACATTTATTTTATCAAATGGAAGACCAAATAAGCTTTGAACATGATTTTTCATGAAATTGCTATTAACTATTACTTCTGTAGCTTCATAAGTTAAAAGCCATTCGGTATCATTTATATATCTTTGTGTTTCATCATGAATTCCAGAATTTCTACCAGCTTCTGTAGCATGAATAGTTGCTACTAATGGAATTTCAAATGCTTGTTTTAATGTTTTTGCACTTGTTGCAACAAGCCAATCATGTGCATGAATAACATCAAATTTGCCTTTTTCATTCATAATTTGTGTAGCTTTTGATACCATATTAAAATTTAATTGTAAAACCCAGTCTACAAAACTATTTGGGTGTATCATATAATTTTCTACTCTATATACTTCTACTCCTTTATCGTTTTCATATTCTGGCAAATTGCCTTCTTTATATGTTATAACTGTTACTTCATGGCCATCTTTTATTAATCTTTTAGATAAATCGTGAACTACTCTAGCTATTCCTCCTACGATTCTTGGTGGGTATTCCCATGTTAACATTAATATTTTCATTAGATTTATTTACCCCTTTCAATTTTTTCTTTTGATTCTCATTTTTAGTTTAATTTATTGTATACAAAATTTTGACAAAAGTAAACATATTTTACTAAAATTTTATGACAAATTTTTTAAAATTTCTACTCATTTACTATTGAATTTCTTTTTATTTTGATATAGTATTATTATAATATGTTTTACACAAACGTGGAGGATAAAATGCCAAGAAAAGCAAAAGATAAAATTGAAGATGAAAATCAAGTAGTATCAAAGAAAACAGGCACAAAATCAACAAAAAAAGTAGCAACAAAAAAAGTTGCTACTAAAAATGGTGTTCAAAAAAAGGCAAAAAAATCTCCTACAAAATCTACAAAAAAAAGCACAACTAAAAAATCTGTAGCAAAGAAATCAAATATAGAAGAATACTATGATTTACCTAATAAATATGAACAGACTATTGTGAAAATTTTAGCACAAACTCCTACTATTTTATTTGTTTATTGGGATGTTTCTTCTAAAGATAAAAATAAATTTATAAAAGAATATGGTGAAAACTTTTTTAATGAAACTTCTCCATATTTAGTAGTTATTAATAAAGATAAAAATTATCAATTTGAAGTAGAAATAAATGATTATGCTAATAGCTGGTATTTACATATTCCAGATAGCAATTGTAACTATGAAGTAGTTTTAATTAGAAAAAATAAAAATTCACAAATATTACCTCAAAATTCTATTTCTATTATATCTTCTAATGAAATTGAAACTCCAAATGATCATATTTTATTTGAAAAACTAGGCAAAACTATTTTCTTTAAAAATGTAAAAAGCAGTTATGTTGAATCAAAAGATATTTCTTCATTTGCATTTATGAATAATATTGGTAGAATTTATAATATTTATGACTTATATAAAGAAATTTACAAAGATGAATTAAACGGAGATGAATTAGGAATAAAGCTTTCTTCTTCTCAATTTAGTTCTAACTTTAAATAAATTTTATGACCTGTCCCTAAGTGCTTAAAAATAAGCATTGGGGTCTGGTCCGAGCACCCCCAAAATAAGCAATGGGACCTGTCCCTAATAAGGAGGAAATTATGGCTAAGGGCTATGTTAGCTTTATACTACATGCACATTTGCCTTTTATTCATCACCCTGAAAGTGAAGATTATTTAGAAGAGCAATGGCTATATGAAGCAATTTCTGAAACTTATATTCCTTTATTAATAAATTTTACAAAATTAGAGAAGGAAAATGTTGACTTTAGAATTACAATGTCAATTACTCCTCCTCTTTTAAATATGCTTGATAATAAGTTATTGCAAGAGCGTTATATTAAATATCTGCATAAACATATTGAACTTGCTCAAAAAGAAATTATTAGAACTAAAGATAATGAAAAAGAAAATGAACTCGCTAATTATTATTACAACCGTTATTCTAATGATTTACATTTATATAAAGATGTATATAAGTGTAATTTAATAAATGCTTTTAAGCATTTTCAAGATATTCGGTAAATTAGAAATTATTACATGTGGAGCTACACATGGCTATTTTCCTATTTTATATGTCAATGAAAAGACTATTAGGGCACAAATTGCAATTGGTGTTCAAACTTATGAAAAGTATTTTGGAAAAAAGCCTCGTGGTATTTGGCTTCCAGAGTGTGGCTATATTCCAGAATGTGATAAATATTTAAAAGAGTTTGGGATTGAGTATATTATTACAGAATCTCATGGAATTTTATATGCAGACCCTACCCCTATTTATGGTACTTTTGCACCTATTGTTTCTCCAAATGGTGTTATTGCTTTTGGACGTGATATAGAATCTTCTAGACAAGTTTGGAGCTCTATTAATGGTTACCCCGGAGATTTTAATTACAGAGAATTTTATAGAGATATTGGTTATGATGCTCCTTATGATTACATTAAGCCATATATTGCTTCTAATGGTGCTAGAGTTCACACTGGTATAAAATATTACCGTATTACTGGAAAAGATTGTGAAAAAGACTACTATAACCCTAGGTGGGCAATGGATTCTATAGAAAAGCAAGCAGGTCATTTTTTTGATAGTAGACAGGCACAAATAAATAAGCTTGCTCCTTTAACAAATAATCCGCCTATTATAGTTTGCCCTTATGATGCTGAACTTTATGGGCATTGGTGGTATGAGGGGCCAGACTGGATTTATATTTTGTTTAAAAAGATTTATTATGATAAGTGTAATTTTAAATTAATTACACCTAGCGAATATATAGATAAATACCCTTCGATGCAAATTTCTACTCCTTGTCGTTCTAGCTGGGGTGCAAATGGTTATAGTGAAGTATGGCTTAATAATACAAACGACTATGCTCACAAACATTTACACGCTATTGGAGATAATATGGTAGAATTAGCACAAAAATTTTATAATGAAACTAATGAAATTAAAATTAGAGCTTTGAATCAATGTGCAAGAGAAGTTTTACTTGCTCAAAGTAGTGACTGGCTATTTATTATTACAAATGGAACTATGGTAGATTATGCTAAAAAAAGAATTAAACAGCATGTTGGTAGATTTACTAAACTTTATAATGGATTAATATTAGATAATATTGATGAAAATTATATAAGTTTTTTGGAAGATTTAGAAGAAAAAGACTGCATCTTCCCTGAAATTGATTTTAGAATTTATAGTTAAGATAAAATTTCATATAAATTTATATTTTTAAAAATATTATTTTGTTGTTATATTATTATAGTTATTCTATTATTATTACACTATTATTATATATTTCGCACTGTTTTGAATTTAGAGAGCATTTGCCACATATTAAACTAGACTGCAGCAAATTTCTAAAAATAAAGTGTACAGTAATTCACTCACCTATGCGGTTCAAATGAAAAACAGAAGAAATATATAATAATAGTGTTTTTTACATTAATTATTAAACTTTTAGCGACGTGACGAATAAATTAAAAACTTATGAGCTATAATTATTTTAATATGTATACCCAAACTTTTCCATTCTTTCAAACTCTATTTTAGATAGTTCTTTTAACCATTTAGCAAAATCTGTTACATTGCTATCTTTTAAAAATTCAAAGTATTTTACTCTATCTTCTTTTGTTATAACAACAGGTGGTAAATCATTTTTTAATAACTCATAATTCAATAATATTCTACCTGTTCTACCATTTCCATCTTCAAAAGGATGTATTG
This sequence comes from uncultured Clostridia bacterium, assembly GCA_947627105.1. Taxonomy (GTDB): domain Bacteria; phylum Bacillota; class Clostridia; order TANB77; family CAG-508; genus CAG-273. The sequence goes on along the minus strand of CANQUT010000021.1, from coordinate 15,361 downwards.
TTTCAAATTCGATATGGTATTTAGCAATTTTAGTAAATATATCTTGACTATCATTATTATAGTTGTAAACAAAATAGTTCATTAAATTTGGTATCTTTTCAGGAGATGGGGGAATGTGCTCACTACCTCTAATAAAAACTTGTACTTTTCTATAGCCTTCAGTATCTTTAATGTCCTTATTTATAGTTTCATTTATTTTTTTTATAAATCTTTCATCAAATTGTTTGCTATTTTTCAAGTTTTCAAAAACTAATTCTAATGCTTTTTTATGATTAATAGCCTCATATATTTCTCTTGGTTCTTTTTTTTCGATTTTAAAGCTGTTATCATTATATAATATAGCATAAGTTTCAGCATATGTAAGAGTGCTGCCTTCAATAGCATTTGAGTGATATGTACTTCTTGTAATTAAATCTTCTAAGTATTCTTTATGACTTAAAATAAATTCTAAAACAGCCATAACTTTCTCCTTTTATCTAAGTGTTTAAACTTATTTATTTAAATTCTCATTAGTTTCTTTTTCTTCATTATATCTATCTATAAAATAAAGTGGTCTATGTTTTCCTTCGTTAAAAGCTCGTCCAAGATATTCGCCAATTACTCCTAGGAAAATAAGTTGAATTCCTCCTAAGAATAATGTAACTACCATTAAAGATGCATAGCCTGGTACATCTACTCCTGTTACAATAGTTTTAATTATTATATATAACATATAAATAAAGCCAATTATTGAAACTAATATACCAAATATAGCAGACCATCTTAAAGGTGAAGTTGTAAAAGATGTGATTCCATCTATTGATAAATCTATTAATTTTGCATAATTCCATTTTGTTTGTCCTGCTGCTCTAGGATCTCTATCATATAAAATTTCTTTTTTATTATATCCTATCCAGCTAAATAAACCTTTTGTATATCTTTGAGATTCTTTAATTGCTTTTAAAGCTTCTACGCAACGTCTATCTAATAATCTAAAATCTCCTGTATCTTTTTGAATTTCAATTCTTGTAAATGATTGTAATACTTTATAATACATTTTAGAAGTGAATTTTTTAAGCCATGTTTCTCCTTCTCTTGATTTTCTTTTTGCATATACATCATCATAGCCTTCTTCCCAATATTTTATCATTTCTGGAATTAGCTCTGGTGGATCTTGTAAATCTGCATCTATAATAACTACTGCATCGCCTTTGCAATAGTTTAAACCTGCTATCATTGCTGTTTCTTTTCCATAATTTCTAGATAAATTTAAATAACAAAATCTTTTATCTTTTTCTCTTAATTCTTGCATTATTTGTAATGTGTTATCTTTACTTCCGTCATTAACAAGTAATACTTCAAAATCATATTTAGGATTGCTATCCATTAATTTAACTAATCTTTCATATAATAAATGTAATACCTCTTGTTCATTATATGCTGGTACTAATATGGTAACTAATTTTTTATTTTCTTCCATTTAAAATCTTTCCTTTCTTTTTTCTTTATATAGTTTACCATATAATCTTTTTTAAGTAAATACCATAATTTTAAAATTAATGTTACAAAATAATGGCTATAATTACATTAGAACTCGAATAGTACTATTTTTCGCAGTTTTGAGAGGTCCCGTTCTGACTTTACTTCTTTGAAATTACAACTTTGGCGGGCATTTGAAAAACAAGAAAACTAGTACTATTCGAGCTTTAGTATAATATTATAACTATTATAAAGTAAAAAATTAATGTATAATTCTGGCATTGTTTAATAATCTATAAGTTTTGCAAATATTACAGTCTTTGCAAATAGAAACTCTGTTTTCAAAAATTAATTTAATAGTATTTATAAACTCATCTTCTTCATCTATTAAATGAATTTCTATCTTTTCTGGTAGCAAAGTTAGTAAAGTATTTAATGCATAGTCATTTGATGAAAATGATATATCTGATAAATATTTTGCATTATATATATTATCTGAAATAGAAACTACATTTTTTTCGCTATCTAGTAGAATTGATTCACCTTTATTATATATTAAATGTAATACAGAAAATTCTGGAAGTCTAGATTCTACATATATCTTAAGCAAATTTATAAATTCTGTGTATTCCTTTTCTATAACAAACTGATTAACAGCTGTATCTACTAAATTATCTAAACATTTAGAATAATCTTGTAATCTAAAATAAACAAATCCATCTAAAATTATAGATTTATTTTCTTTTGCATAATTCATAATTGTATTTTTTATATAATTTTTATTTTCAATAAGCATTTTATATTCTTCTGAGTCTTTTAGTTCTAATGCGTTTTCTGCAATTTTATCTCTTTCGTATTCATCAAAATAAAAATAATTATAATTTATTAATTGTTTTATAAGTTTCTCTTCATAAAATTCAATAACAACCTCTTGCAAAATATTACAAAGGAAGTCATAAAATTCTAAATTGTTTTTTCCTTGATAGTGAATTATTATATTTTCATATATTTTAAACTTATTTTTGGAATAAGTTATATTTTCAAAATCTATTTGTTCTATTCTTTTTAGTAGATAATTTAATATATCTGTATTATTTGTTTTTATGCAAAATGATTTCATGTTATTTTAGTTCTCCTTTCTTGATTATTCATATTATCTACTAAAATATCTTTAGATATACATATTTTATTCTAGATGGAATGAAATGGTAACATGTTCATTTTTAACATTTTAAATTGAATTTAAACCACCTTTTAAGCTATATACATTTTCATAACCTAACATTTCTAATATTTCTCCAGCCTCTTTACTTCTAATACCTGACGTACAATATACTATAATGGTAGTATTTTTATTAGGAACAAGGTTTAAAATTTCATTTTCAATATTATAAAGTGGAAGTAAAATTGCACCTATTAAATGTCCTTCTTCATATTCTTGATGGCTTCTTACATCAATTAAAACTGCGTTTTCTTTTTTTAACATTTCTTGAACTGTTTTATAGTTAACTTCTTTTTCATTAATATGGCGATTAAATATTCTTTTTATTCTTTCTAACATTTATTTTTTCTTCCTTTCTGATTTCTAAAGCCAAAAAAATTGACAATATTCATACTATATTGTATGAATATTGTCGTATTTTTGTTTATAATATATTATTTTTTCTTTTCTTCTTCAACATAACTGTTATATTTCTTTTCTTGCATAATACTTAAAGCTGTAATTGCTAATATGTATATTAAAAGCCCTATTGGTATAACTAAACAATTAATTGGTATTCTGCAAATTGCTAAAATACTTAAGTATAGTGCTTCTGACGCTAAAATTGTTATAGCATATAATGCAAGAGTTTTTAAAGCACCTATTTTTCTATATCTTATAACTACATAAACTAAAATTATTACAGTTGATATAGCTATAGGAATTAAATATGGACTTAAAATGCTATAAAGTCTAACTTTTGGTTGATGAGTTACTTGAATAGCTTCTTCAGCTTTGTTTTCTACTCCATATTTTTCATTTATTTTTGTATTTAATGTTTCTACTTTTTCATCTATATTATCTGCATTTTTTTCTTCTATTAAAACAGATGCCATATCTTCATATAATTCTACTTTTTGTACAATAACTCTACCTTTGCCAAATACTTCTTTTACAATTTGTTTAATATCATTGTTTTCAAAAGTTTTTCCTACATAAATATCTATTCTTACATTTTTGCTATATGTTAAATCTGCTTTTAAACCTATAGTAGCTATAACAATGGCGCCTATAATTATTATTGCTAATATTATTCCATAAATAATTTTATTTTTCATTTTTACTATTCCTTTCTGTTTGTAAATAGTTATTATTTTTTAGTAGTTGCTACTATTAAACTTCTTGTTACTACAAGATTATATATAAAGCTTATTAAAATTCCCCAGAATATTGTCATACCAAAGCTTGAAGCTCCTACCCATTCTACAAAGCATAATACAACTGCTACAATAGTTACTGGTATTAAAATGAATAATGCTTTTAATATTGCTTCTTTAAAACTATTAGATGCTTCTTCTAAAGTATTTGAATCTTGGTGTTTTAATAAATGTAACAAGTATACTATAAATATATAATTTAAAATAGCCGCAATAACAATTCCTACAATACCTTCTAAAGTAATAACAGTATTTGTAAAACGAAGTATTAATAAATAAAGTGCTATATAACCAATATAACTAATTGATGCTAATATTCCATTTTTTCTATAACGTAAAATTAAAAATACAATTCCTATAATAATTAATACTACTGCTACTATTACTGGAATAAATAACATACTTGGTGTAATATCTGATATTACATAACGGTTCTCGTCTATAGTATAAGTAATAGGTAATGCATCTGTATCTAGTAAAATTGCAATTTGAGCTGCTTCTTGTGCATAATTTGCAAAGTCTTCACCATTTGTTGTAGTTTGGCCAATAGATAATTGAATCATACCATTAGAAATTTCTTCACTAAAATATGTACTTATTAAAGAAGTATCGTCAATCATAAAGCTAACTTGTTTATTTTTTGTTTCTCCATTTTCAACATAGCTAGTGTAAGTATTAGTTATATTTTTTAAAGTTTCTGTTCCTTCTTCATCAAATTGCATTACTAAGAATATTTTTGTTCCTTCTTCTTCAGTTCTATAAGACCAGTACGCTCTTTTTAAATGATCTTTATTTAGTAATTCTTCTTCTGTTTCTGAATCTATTATTTTAAAATCACCTTTAATAGGGACATATTGTGCTATTGTATCTGTTTGGCTGTTTTCTGGTAAATTAATATACATTTTTCCATTTTCTTCGTCAAAACGTATAGTATAATTTACTACGCCCATTCTTTTTAATCTTTCAGTAATTATTGCTTTTGATTTTTCATAATTTTCTTTAGTTAAAATTTCCTCTGGATTTACTGGTTCTTCTTTTGTTGTTGTATCTTTTCCCTCTTCTTCTACTACATTTCCATCTTTATCGTAAATAACAGTATTTTTAGAGTCATCAACAGAAATTCCAAGCACTCTGCTTCCTGTTAAGTCTGTTCCCCAACTGTAATCTGGTAAAATATTGTTTACAAATTTTGTTTGTTTTACAAAAATTCCCCCAAAAGAAATTAGAGAAATTAATACAATTAATAAAATTACTAATACTACTTTTAATTTTTGTTCTGATTTCACTTTTCTTTCCTCCTAAATTATAATAATTTTGTATCATTAATAATTAATTCAAACCATATTCCTAAATATTTCGCTGCATATTTACTCATCATTGTTCTGTCCATAAATATTTCAAAATAATCTAATACTGGTGATATTTCTGTATCTATTGTTAAATTTAAAACTACTTTTCTATTTTCTTTATCTATTATAAATTCTGAATTTGTAACTGCATAATTTACTTTATCATGTTTATCAAACGTTGACATATTTTGGTTTACAACTCTATCTCTATGAACATCTGATTTATCTGCTAAGATTAAAGCTGCTGAAATATCACTAACTGCTGTTCCGGTTTGTTCATCATGATTTCCTATTGCCATCATTATTTCAGTTCTTTTTTCTGCATCCATTCCCATATCTTTTAATATTTCATAGGCAAGTATTGCTCCTGTATGTGCATGGTCTACTCTATTTACGCAGTTTCCAATATCATGCATATAACCTGCAATTTTTGCAAGTTCAATTCTTTCTTCAGGATAATCTAAAACTTTTAAAACTTCTCCTGCTCTATGTGATACAATTCCAATATGCCTTGTAGAATGTTCTGTATAGCCTAGAGCATTAAGCTGTTTTTGAGAACTTAATATTAATTGTTTTAGTTCTTCATTTTGTTTAACATCTTCTAATGTAATCAAAATTTTTTCCTCCTAATTATTTTATACAGTCATTATACTTCCTTATTTTATCTTAAAATGCAAAAAATATCAACTGTTTTTTTGAATTTTATTTTCAAAACAGTTGATATTTAATGGTTTTATAAATAATTGCTTAAATAGTACTATTTTCGCAGTTTTGAAAGGTACCGTTCTGAGTTACTTCTTTGAATTTACTTGACTAGCAACGGGTATTTGAAAAACAAGAAAACTAGTACTATTTAAGCCTTAGTATAATTATTAATATTATTATTTTTTATTTAAGTTTACCCCTATGATTCCACCTATCATTCCACATACTATACTTGCACATATTATTATAATAGAATTTAAATTAATTGAAAAATTTGCAAAGTATATGCTAGAACATAAATATATAAATAATATATATATAAGTCCAACTAATGATCCATTTATTAAGCCATTTTTTCTAATTTTTATAGTACTAATAGTGCTTCCAATAAAAATGCTAACTCCTGTAATTATTGTAACTACTGGAACCATAGTAGTTTCAGATAAATTAGTATATGCAAGTAGCATTGCAAAAATAAATAATAAAATTAATGAAAGTAATATAGCGAATATAGAACCTTTTAGTATTCTTATAATATTTTTCTTAAATTCACTTTCTTCTGTATAAATATTTTTTACTGTACTTTCTTTTTCCATTTTCCACCTCAATGTTTTTTTTAAATATTATGCTAATGAAGTGGTTTTTAGAATTAATATACCTAATTTATTTGATTATTGCTATTTGCTTCTTCAATATTTGTAGAACTGTTTACTTGTTGTGTATTTTCCATAATATTTTGGTTATTATCTACTTGCTCGCTATTTTCTGTAATAGTTTGATTGCTATTTACTTGTTCACTATTTTCTAATTGCTCATTTGATTCATTATTTTGAACACTATTTGAATTTTCTTCATTTACTATTTCATTATTATTTGGTTCATTTTCATTTGTGTTTTCATTATTTTTTACATATTGTTTTATATATTCTATTACATTAAATTGTTGAGTGTCTGTAGTCATGTAATATGTTGTTTCTCCTGATGAAGTAATAGAATAAAACGAAGTTAAAACATTTTGTATTAAAACTTTACCATCGCTATCTATTAGGCCATATAAATCTCCACTTTTTACAACAATTCCCTCATATTGTGGTATTAATAATATACTATTTGCATTTTGGCTTCCAGATACTCTTCCTCCAACATCACATCCTAAATTATCATAAATAAGTTCTGTAAGTTTCCTGCCTGTTTTATCAAATAAACACCATTTATTGTTTTGTCTAACTGGTATACATTTATTGTATAACAAATATTGGTTGTCAATGTCTGCACTATATTTTGAATTGTTTATGCCAATTTGGTCATATTCTAAGTAAACAACAATACTTTGGTTTGAGTTAATAACACCATATTTATTGTTATTTTTTACTAAATATAATCCACTATCTTTGTCTATTTGCTTAATGTCATCATAATCTGGGCTAATTTTTGTAGTAGCATTATGTAGCATAATTCCCATTTTATTTTCAAGTGTTGTTACTATAAACTCTTGTGTACTTTCTATAAATTTAATTTTAGCATATTTAGTTCCTAAAATTTCATTTCCATTTAAACTATTAACACCATAATTTCCATCTGCGTTTTTAACAACAATCATATTATAAAGTAAAGCTTTTTGGTTGCTAAAAGATGCATCTCTATCTAAAATACCTGCATTTTGGAAACGTGCTGTATAATAATTTACTAAATATGGCAAAGTATAAATAGTTACAGTATTGGTTTGATTATTATATGACATTGCAATATTAAATGCTAATTCTGCACCTTCTATTGTTGTGCATAATTGATTATTAATTATTTTTATTGGCTCTGCTATTTCATAATATTCTGTATCATTACTGCCATTTTCTAAAACAATTTTATAAATTTTATTAGAGTCTAAGCTAAATGTTGCTACTTCATTTGCACTTTCTACATAACATTTGGTAGTATCTTCTGTGTATTGCTTATATCCACCATTAGATGATTGGTATCCTACATAACTTGCAAATGCACGAATTGGTACATATATTTTTTCTCCTTCAAATATAAGAACATCTTTTAGCTTAGTATTTGCTACTCCATCTAAATTAATTTTAAGTTCAGTAGATTGTATATAATAAATTACTCCTACTAAAGAAATACAAGCAACTAGTAATAATACTAAAATTACTCCTATTATTACCATTATTTTCTTTGTTTTAGCTTGTTCCTCTTTATTTTCATAATTGTTTCCACCAATAAAATCATCCATTTTTCTTTCTCCATTCTTTTGTAAATTATTTTTCATAACCATATTTTTTGTAAAACTCATTTTTAAAGTTTAATAAGTTATCATTTTCTATTTCTATTCTAACCCTTTCCATTAATTTAGTCAAGAACCTTAAGTTATGAATTGATAATAGTCTAATTCCTAAAATTTCATTTGCTTTAACTAAATGTCTAATATATGCTCTTGTATAGTTTTTACATGTATAGCAATCACATTCTGGGTCTAATGGAGTAAAATCTCTTTCATAAGTAGCATTTCTAACTACTATTTTTCCATTCCACGTCATTGCTGTTCCGTTTCTTGCAATTCTTGTTGGTAATACACAATCACACATATCTATTCCAGCAAGAGCTGCTTCTATTAAATAGTCTGGTGTACCTACTCCCATTAAATATCTTGGTTTATTTTCTGGCATAAGTGGTGTTGTAAAATATAACATTTTTAAAAATTCTTCTTTTGGCTCTCCTACACTAATACCACCTATTGCATAACCTGGGAAATCTAAATCTATTAAATCTTTGGCAGATTTAACTCTTAAATCTTCATAAAAACCACCTTGTATAATTCCAAATAGTGCTTGCTTTTCTGTATTTTTATGTGCCTCTTTACATCTTGCAGCCCATCTAGTTGTTCTTTCCATAGACTGTTTGGTATATTCATAAGTTTCAGGATATTTTACACATTCATCAAAAGACATTATTATATCTGCACCAAGTGCTTCTTCTATTTCCATTACTTTTTCAGGTGAAAAGAAATGTTTTGAACCATCTAAATGAGATTTAAATTCTACGCCTTCTTCTGAAATAGTTCTTAAGTCACTTAAGCTAAAAACTTGAAATCCGCCACAATCTGTTAAAATTGGCCTATCCCATCTCATAAAGTTATGAAGCCCACCCGCTTCTTTTACAATTTCATGGCCTGGGCGCAAATATAAATGATAAGTGTTTGATAAAATTATTTGTGCACCTACTTCATTTTTTAGTTCTTCTGGTGTCATTGATTTTACAGTAGCCTGTGTTCCAACTGGCATAAATACTGGTGTTTGAATATCTCCATGTGGTGTATGCACTATTCCTCTTCTTGCACCTGAATTTTTATCTATATGTAATAATTCATATGTTACTGCTTGATCCATAATTTTCTCCTTATTTTATTAGCATAGCATCTCCAAAGCTAAAGAATCTATATTTTTTATCTACTGCTTCTTTATATGCTTTCATAATAAAGTCTTTTCCAGCTAATGCTGATACTAGCATAATTAATGTAGATTCAGGAAGATGGAAATTTGTAATTAAGCTATCTATACATTTAAATTTATAACCTGGGTAAATAAAAATGCTTGTATCTCCTTCTATTTCTTTTACCATGCCATTTTCATCTGCTACAGATTCTAGTACTCTACAAGATGTTGTTCCAACTGCTATTATTCTATGTTTTTCTTTTTTTGCTTTATTTATTTTTTCTACATCTTCTTTTTTTATATAAAAATGCTCTGAATGCATATCATGATCTTCTACTTTTTCTACTTTTACTGGTCTAAATGTTCCGTAAGCCAACATGTAAAGTTACATTTGCAATGTCTACTCCTTTTTTTGCTATTTTCTCAAATAGTTCATCTGTAAAGTGCAAACCTGCTGTTGGAGCAGCACTTGAACCTTCATATTTAGCATATACTGTTTGATATCTATCTTTTTCTTTTAATTTTTCATGTATATATGGTGGAAGTGGCATTAAACCAATTTCATTTAATATTTCATTAAAAATTCCATTATATTCAAATTTAATTTTTCTGTTTCCGTGAATCTAACTTTTCTAATATTTCTGCTTTTAATAAACAGCTATCTGTACCAAAGGTTACTTTTGTACCTGGCATTAATTTTTTTCCAGGTTTAACCATAACTTCCCAAATATCACCTTCAATTCTATTTAGTAATAAGAATTCTACATTTGCACCTGTTTCGTCCTTTTTTCCATAAAGTCTTGCAGGAATTACTTTTGTATTATTTCTAACTAAACAATCTCCTGGCTCTAAGAAGTCTATAATATCTTTAAATGTTTTATGCTCTATAGTTTTAGCGCTTCTATCTAAAACCATTAGTCTTGATTCATCTCTATTTTTAATTGGTACTTGTGCTATTAATTCTTTTGGTAAGTCATAATTAAATTCTGATACTTGCATTATGTTTTATCTCCTTTTAAGTTCTACTAATATAATTTGAATTAACCGTTATTTTCTGATACATATGAAAATAATTTTTGTATTCTTTTTGCTAAATTTCTAATTACTTCTATTATGTTTTTTGGTTCATTAAGTGCATTTATATTTGAACTGTAAATAAAATTATTTTTATTAGCTGGCTTATATTTATATATTTGTGGTGGAAGTCCTATTTTATTTTGTCCATAGCTAATATTACAATTCATATAATCTTCATACCATTTTTTTAAACCATCTATATTATTTTCAGAATAACCATACTTTTTATAATCATGAAGTGCTGGAACTTCATAGCCATATTCTTGGCTATTTCTTTCTAAGGTATGTAAAAATTCATGAAGAAATACTTCCTCTGGAAATGTATTAAATAAATAATTGTATTGATAAGCATAATTATTTTCGTCATCTGGCATACGAATATTTGAAAATCCTATTCCTAAATAGTCCATTCCTCCAAGACCAATCCAATCATTAACTAAAGTATCATTTCCTTTTTGTTTATCTGCCATTCTAAATGCTACATATATATGGTCATAGTTATTTTGTTCTACATAGCTATTTATATATTCATATACATCATCTGCTGAAACATAATAGCCATTAGTTTCATCATAAGAAAGTGTTTTTATTGGATTTGTAATAGTATATATTTCATATTCTATACTCATTTTATTTTTACAAATTTGAGAAATGGATGTACTATATCTACTCATATTATTTTTAATATTCATAATATCATCATTACTCATTTGTAATTTAACATTCTCCATTTTTCCATTTACATTAACATTAACATCTATATTAGGAAAAATAAAGCAAACCATTTTCCACTTATTATTAGTATTTTCAGTTCCTATTTCTACTTTAAAGTCAGAGAACCATGCTGTTCCCTTTGATTTTTCTGCATAGCCACCTAATCTAAATCCAAGGTTTACTTCTGTTCTATTTTTTGAGTTAAAGTAAAATGTTAAATCTTGCCAGTTAGTTGTTCCAGTAATTGTTTTAGATCTTTCTGTAGTTCCATTAATGCTTATATGCGCTCCTCCACTTTTGGTATTATTTAAATTTTCTACATCTTTTACTTTAACTTTGCAAGTTACTTTATATGGTTTATTAGGAATTACAGAAATTGTTTGTGAAAATATAGAATCAGTATAATCTATATTTTCTATTTTATAGCTATCCATTTTAGAGTATTTTTCTTTACTATCTCTAGTAAAGTTTGTTTTTCCAATTTCACTTACACTTTTATCAAAATCATTATAGTTATATTTGTTGTAAATTTTAGTTGTTATTGTAATAGCAACTATTAAAATTATTATTGAAATTACATTTTTAACTATGTGACTTCGTTTACTCATTATTAGCCTCATTCCTTCCTAAGGCATAAATTAAGTCTAAAAAGAATTAAATTTTGCCTTGTTTTCTTATGTTTTATTATTTATGAGATAAGGAAAGTGTAACATACACTTTCCTATATTTCTACATAATAATCTTATAAAGTTGAAATAACTTCGCTACATCTATGGCAAAGTGTTGGATGTTCTTTATTTTCTCCAACTGTAGTATCGTATTTCCAACATCTTTCACATTTTTCGCCTTCTGCTACTTCTACTTTAATTCCTAACTTTTTATCATCTTTTCTTTCATTTAATTCTATGTGTAAATCTGATACAATAAATACTGTTTCTAATAGTTCTTTGTTTTCTTTTAAGAATTCTACTTCTTTTTCGTCAGCATATAAAGTAACTCTTGCATTTAGTGAATGTCCTATTGTTTTATTGCTTCTTGCTAATTCTAACTCTTTTGCAACAGCTTCTTTAAGTTCTAAAATATGATTCCATTTTTCTTCAATTTCTTTATTGTCATATTCAGCTTTTGGCTCTGGCCAGTTGCTTAGCATTACACTTTCTACTTTTTCGTTTTCTGTATGTGGCATATATTTCCAAATTTCTTCTGCAGTATAGCAAATCATTGGTGCTAATATTTTAACTAATGTATTTAATATAATATACATTGCAGTTTGTGCAGATCTTCTTTCTAAAGAATCTTTTTTAGAAGTATATAGCCTATCTTTAATAATATCTAGGTAGAAGTTACTCATATCAATTACGCAGAATTGATTAATGTCATGATATACTAAATGGAAGTTAAAATCTTCATAATTTTGAGTAGAGTCTTTTAATAATTTATTTAGTTTTAATAATGCCCATTTATCAATTTCTTGCATTTGTTCATATTTTACCATATCTTTATCTGGGTCAAAGTCTGAAGTGTTTCCTAAAATATATCTTGCAGTATTTCTCATTTTTCTATAGGCTTCACTTATTTGTTTTAATATATCTCTTGATATACTAACATCTGACTTAAAGTCTGAAGATAATACCCATAATCTTAAAATATCTGCACCATATTCTTTAATAATGTCTTGTGGACTAATTCCATTTCCTAAAGATTTAGACATTTTTCTGCCTTCTTCATCTATTACCCAGCCATGTGTTAATATTGCTTTATATGGAGCTACACCCTTTGTTGCTACAGATGTTAATATAGAAGATTGGAACCATCCTCTATATTGGTCATGTCCTTCTAAGTATAAGTCTGCTGGGAAGTCTAAGCCTCTTTCTACTAATACACCTTGATGTGAAGAACCAGAGTCAAACCAAACATCCATAATATCTGTTTCTTTTTTGAAGTCATGTGAGCCACATTTTTGACAAACTGCACCTTCTGGCATTAAAGATTTTTCATCTAGCTCAAACCATGCATTTGAGCCTTTTTCTCTAAATATTTTTTCTATTTTTTCAAAACTTTCTTTAGTAGCATATTCTGCTTTGCATTCTTTACAATAGAAAATTGGAATTGGTACACCCCAAGTACGTTGTCTAGAAATACACCAGTCTGCTCTATCTTTTACCATGCTTGCTATTCTTTCTTTGCCCCAAGAAGGTGTCCATTTTACTGTTTCTATAGCCTTTAATGTTTCATCTTTAAAACCATCTACAGAAGCAAACCATTGGTCTGTTGCTCTAAATATAATTGGATTTTTACATCTCCAGCAATGTGGATAAGAGTGTAAAATATCTTCTTTTTTCAATAAATAGCCGTTTTTATCTAACCATTCAGGAATAACCTTATTTGATTCATCACAAGAAAGTCCTACAAATGGGCCTGCTCCTTCTGTTTGATAACCTTTTCCATTAACAGTAACTATAATGTCTAAGCCAGTTCTTAAACCACATAAATAGTCTTCTTTACCATAGCTAGGTGCTGTATGTACTGCACCTGTACCTGTTTCTAAGTCTACTGCAACATCATTTTCTCCACCTAAAACTACTCTAGATGTTCTATCTAAGAATGGATGCTTGCAAAGTATTCCTTCTAGTTCTGTACCCATAACTACTTTTAGTGTTTTATAATCTGTTAGACCTATTTTGCCCATTACTTGGTCTACAAGTAATGATGCCATTACAAGTTTACCTTTTTCACATTCAATTAAACTGTATTCATAGTCTCCACCAACTGTAATACCAGTGTTACCTGGAAGTGTCCAAGGTGTTGTTGTCCAAATTACAATACTTGTATCTGTATCTAATACGCCTTTTCCATCTACTACTGGGAATTTTACATATATAGATGGAGAAGTAATATCTTTATATTCAATTTCTGCTTCTGCTAAAGCTGTTTCACAATCTATACACCAGTGAACTGGTTTTAAGCCTTTATATATGTAACCTTTTTCATACATATCTGCAAATACACCAATTTGTCTTGCTTCAAATTCTGGTTCTAGTGTTTTATATGGATGCTCCCAATCTGCAAGTACACCTAATCTTTGGAAACCTTCTGTTTGCTTTCCTACATATTGAAGTGCAAAGTCACGGCAGGTATCTCTAAATTTTGTAATACCTATCTCTTCTCTATTAATTCCTAATGCTTGAATTGCCTTTTTCTCTGTTGGAAGTCCGTGTGTATCATAACCAGGAATAAAAGGTGTTTTATAGCCTTGTAAACTTTTAAAACGATTTACTGTATCTTTTAATACCTTATTTAATGCATGTCCCATGTGGATTTCTCCATTTGCATAAGGAGGTCCATCATGTAATACATAAGATTTATGTCCTTCATTTTTCTTTAGCATTTTTTCATATAAGCCATTATCAAAAACTTCTGCTTTAATTTTTGGTTCATTTTCTGGCAAATTTCCTCTCATTGGAAATTCTGTACTTGGCAAATTTAAAGTTTTACCATAATCTAATTTTTCTTCTGACATTTTAACATTTCCCCTCTCTAAGTTATTAATTCAAAATAAGCCATTTCGTCTTTATTTTAGGACGAAATGGCCTTTACTCTATAAGATTTTTAAAATATTGTGTTGTCCTTTATTTTGGCTTTTAATTTGTACTTATATAGTGTAGCATTTTTTTGTTCTTTTTTCAAGTGGTAATTTAAAGAAATTTTAAGTATTTTTAAAAATTATTAATGTTGAAATAATTGAAAATGGAGCTTAGATATATACTCCTTTTATTTTGAATACATGTCTAAGCCCCATTTTCTAAATTTAGCAAAATAAATTCTATCTTTGAAAAAAATAATATTTTAAGATAGTAAATGAGCTAATTGTTTTGAATTTTCACTAGTAACTGACTCTAAAACTGATATACGAATAGAATGTTTTTCTGATGAATTTTCTAAGGTGTCTACTCTTTCTTCTAACTCTTCTTGTTTTTCTTGATGCATTTTGTAGCCATCAAAAAGTGCTGGAATTTTATTTGTAACAGCGTCTTCAACAATAAGTAATGTTCTTTGCATACTTCTTATAATCTCTTTTAGTTCTTCAAACTGTTCATCATGCTCTTTTAGTTTTTTGTCAATTTCTAAGAAATGTTCATCGCAACTTTTTAAATGCTCTTCATGCTTATCTAACTTTTTTCTAATTTCTTCGAAGTGTTCATCATG
>CANQUT010000020.1 GCA_947627105.1 uncultured Clostridia bacterium | reverse complement strand
AATAATTGTTTTTCAAAGTGCTATTTTTAGGACTTTTATTTTTTATGGACTTTTTCCTATATTATTTTTCAACCTTTTCCCCTCTAACACAATATATACTTTTGTATGAAATAATATTACCACATATTTTTTACTTTTACAATAAAAAGGAAAAGTATTTTGTCATAATTTATATTTTTTTATCACTTTCCACTAGACAAGTTTTTTATTTTTCTATATAATGTTTATAGAAAATTTTGGAAAAAGGAGCATTCAAAATTATGATAGGTGAAATGATTGCATATATTCGTAAAGAAAAAAAACTAACAAAAGCTGGAATAGCTAGAGGTACAAATATTAATACCGGTCATTTGACTCATATTGAAAAGGGAGAAAGAAACCCTAGTCATAAAGTTTTAAGAAATATGTGCAAAACTATGGGAATTCCTTATCGTCCTTTAATGTACACTTATGATAAGGAACTTACTGAAGAACATCATTCTTATAAGGTAGAAGCTCATATTCCTTATAATAAAATTCCTAGTTTTGATTTACTAGGTTCACTTGTTGATTGTCCTCCTACAATTCCTGGTGCATCTATTGCAGTTAAAATTAATGATACTGCTATGGAACCAAAATTAAAAAAAAATTCTTATGTTTATGTTGAATTTAATACTCCTTTAGATAATAGAGATTTAGGTCTATTTTCTTACCAAAATAAATTATTAATTCGTAGATTTATTATTCGTAAAGATGGTGTTGTTTTAAGAGCAGAAGATAAAGATGTTGCAGATATTTGCTTAAGCCCAAAAGAGGAATTTTACATTGTTGGTAAAATAGTTGGAACTGTCGCAGGAAATGAGGAGAATTAAAAATATAAACTATAATTCAAATATTTTTGTCAAAAATACTTGAATTATAAAATATTTAATATTATAATATCAAATTAGATAAACAAGAGATAAGTAGGGAGAATTTTAAATGGAATTAGTTAAAAATATTTTCTTTAATACAGATAAATTAGTAGAAAATTCAAAGGTAAAAATTTCTTATGCTGGAGCACTTTTTCAAGATGGTTCAGAAGAAGTTTATCTTCATTATGGATTTGGACTTAATTGGGAAAACCTAGGAGAAATTAAAATGGAAAAAACCGAACTTGGTTTTCAAGCAGAAATAGAATTAGCTTCTTTTGAAACTTTTAATTTTTGTTTTAGAGATGAGAATAATAAATGGGATAATAATGATGGTCAAAATTATATATTTCCCATTGAAAAAGTAGAATTGTCTTTAGTAGTTAAGGAGGATTCTGAAGTAACTACTCCTAGAAGATTAAGAAGATCTTATATTTGGAGTAAAAAACTTCGCTTAGCAGTTTATAAAATTATTACTTACTTACCTAGATTAATTTCTGGAAATTATAAAAGAAAAATATCAGAATAAATATATAACATCCCCAAGGCATATGCCTTGGGGATGTTGTTAGAGAAAAAACGATATAATTTTGATTTTTGAAGAATTGAAAACCTTACTCTTCGCTTACTTCTGCCGGCTGCTGAGAACCGTCTTCGGAGATAGGTTCCGAACCATTATCTGTGCTTCCCGTAGGTTCTCCTTCGCTACATTCTTCCACTGCATCCATTTCCAAAAGCTTTTTGGAAACAAGTACAGAGGTAATGGTAGCGAAAACAGTAGGAATCATTTTTTTCAAAATGCCCAGAAGCTGTTTCATGAATACCTGCATTTTAGGATTTATATCCTTTTCTTTTTCACCTTCTGACTCTTCACCTTCCTCAGTAGAATCTTTGCTCCCCAGAATTTTTTTGCCATACAGGAATAACAAAATTCCACCGATTACTGCCAAAAGGGCAAACATTTTGAACTTCTTCTGTTCTTCCTCGCTGGACAGGTCGATACCGAACTTGTCATGAACAAACGCCTTCGCTAAATCTACAAAAAGGCTTAATTTGATTGTCCAGTCTTCCGCCAACGAATGGAACTTTCCCTTCACCTTATCAACATAACTGTTCTTGGAAGGGTTCACGGTTAAATACACAATGATGACAGAGATAGCAACCGGGAACATGTCTTCCGCTTTGGGCCGAAGCCAGTCAAGTTTTTTGCTTGCCTTTTCCAGCCCATTCATGCTGTTTTCGATTTCTTCTACCGAAACCTCATCTTTCGAATCCGGATCAGTTATAAAGGAAAATGCCGAAGAAAACAGCTTTGTAGCACCATAGGACACAGCCAAAACTTTTCCGAAGCTGACCAACTCCTTTAGAGCTTTCTTATCCTTCAGGAAAGGAAGCTCAAATCCCATGTTCTCCCTGCCAATTTCTTCAACGTTACTGACATTGAAACTAGCAGTTTGAGCATTCAGAATTTTGTAAGCAGCATAAATGCTTGCTACAGGCAATGCCCACTTCAAAGCAGGCTTGTACCTTTCAGCCAGCTGCTTAAGCTTTTCAATGTTTTCCTTCGGAGAACGCTCAAGCAATTGTTTTTTCAAACTTACCTTTTCCATTACAGAAACCTCCTTTGATTTTTGTTGCGTCATATTTTGAAATTCCTCACTGATTCCTTGCTCTTTTTTACTCGATTGATCTTCACTCTCTGGCAAGGTTTGTTCCCTATGTGTTTGTTCTTCTTGCTGCTCTTTCGACCCTCTTTCTTCGCTAAGTTTGATGCCTGTAATTTTTTCATATTCAGATTCTTCAAATTCAAATCCCATTGTAAGCCTTATGTTCTTATGATCACCTTCATCACCTAGCTTGCAAATATTACAATCTTTAATAAAATTACAGCCTTCACATTCTCTTCTTCCTACATTGCTAGCTGCAGTAAAAGCAATTTCGAATGTAACAATGGGTTTTATTTCACTTTCCTGTATGGAAGAAATAGGAATCTTTCCTCCAGGTCTTATTGAAGAATTGTTACAAGGTTGTGAGCCTTCATAGTAAAGACAGCCGTCTTCATAATAAAACTCACATCTATCTGTGGTAAAAGAATACTTTTGGTCTTGAGTATCACATATCATATTGTAGCATAGGTCCCACGAATCAAAGTCTATTAATGAATACTTGCTTTTCCATTCGTGCCATTGTCCACAATATGGACATAGAACTCGCTTTGGACGTAACTCAAGAAGTTCTGCATGCATGATAAATTTCACCTCTTAAATGTTTTTTTCATTTTACTGCGGATATTCCTCCTTCTTGTTGATAATACTTTTTGTAATAAGCTATTCCTCCTTTTACTTAATAATCGTTTTTCTCCTTTCTTAAGAGTATATTTGTGCATATACACTCTAGTCTATCAAAGTCAAATGCCTTTGATATATGTTATACAACAAATACCGATTTTATTTTATCACTTATTTACATAAATATCAAGTGTTTTGTTAATTATATATACCAGCCACCATTTATAGAAATTATTTGTCCAGTTGTGTATGTATCTTCAATTAACCATTTTACACATTTAGCAATATCACTTGGCTTGCCTATTTTATTTAATGGAATTTCCTCTTTTATTTCATTTTTTTCTTGTTCTGTTAGATGTGAATTCATTTCAGTTTCTATTATTCCTGGTGCTATTGCATTTACTCTAATATTTGATGGTCCTACTTCTTTTGCTAATGCTTTTGTAAGCCCATTAACTCCTGCTTTTGCTGCCGAATATGCTACTTCACAAGATGCACCTGTGATTCCCCAAATTGATGAAATATTTATAATATTTCCTTCTTTTTTATGAATCATTATTGGTAATACTTCTTGGCAACAGTAAAAGACTGAGCTTAGATTTGTTTGTAGCATTTTACTCCAATCTTCATTTGAAATATCTGTAAAAAGTTTTGTTTGAGAAATTCCTGCGTTATTAATTAATACATCTATTGTTTTAAATTTTTCTAAAGCAAAGTTTATTAATTTTTTTGCTTCTTCTCTTTTAGAAACATCTGCCTTAAAAATTTCTATTTTCTTATTTTTCTTTAATAAATTTTCTTGTATTTGTTTTGCTTCGTTTTCTGATTTATTATAGTTTAAAACAATATTATAATTTTCCATTGCTAGTAGCCTAACAATTTCTGCTCCAATTCCTTTTGATGCACCTGTTATAACTACTGTTTTATTTGTTATATTTTTTTCTTTCACTTCTTCCATAATTTCTATTTGCTCCTTTATAAGTACTTGTTAATGAATGACAATTTGGACATAGTAATATTAAATTTTCTTCATTATTATTTTGATAATTGCCATCTATATGTTCTATTTCTAATGGAATTTTATTTGTATATGGGTTTTTCTCTCCCCATCCGCATCTTGCACATTTATTGTTATATTTTTCCATTAAATATCTTTTTATATGTAGGGAAGTTTGATAACTACCCCTTATTCCACTTGTTCTATTATTTTTCCAATTATTAATATATTCTTTATATTCATACTCTTTTTGACACTGATTATTGCAAAATTTTTTCTTATTATTAATTAAATTTTGACAGTTTAAACAATACAATATTTTATTTATAATTTAATTTAAAATTAAATTATATCTCCTTTCTTTTGCATAATAAAAGCAAAGAACTAGACAAGTTCTAAAACAAGTCTAGTTCTAAGTAATGGAGCCACTTATCTGATTCGAACAGATGACCTACTGATTCATACTACTATAACTTTCATTACCACATTTTATTGTGTTTGTAGTCTGGACTTTCTCTTTACCATGGCTTTTGCTTTAGGCATACCGTATAAAGTCTCTACACTTGAAAACAAACTGTTTTCTAGCTCGGGATTAGCATTTGAAAGCTTTCCCCGAATTAGCGGTATCCACTTTATATGTTTCCATATAAAGGTGCAAGATAGTTCAAAATAAAACTTTTAGTTTTATCTATCCCACAAGTCAGTTGCTCTACCAGCTGAGCTAAAGTGGCATATATTGGTGACCCCGACGGGAATCGAACCCATGTCTCCGCCGTGAAAGGGCGATGTCTTAACCGCTTGACCACGGGGCCATGAAATAAAACTTGTCTAGGATTTAAGCTTATATTCTTAAACCCTAGAGTTGGTGAGCCATCGCGGACTCGAACCGCGGACAACTTGATTAAAAGTCAAGTGCTCTACCACCTGAGCTAATGACCCAAGTTTCAAGCTTGCAACTCTCGTTTGAGTTAACACAAGCTTTATTTTAAACTATTTTATGTGGTTTGTCAAGACATTTTTTAAAATTTATAGGGAAAAATATCTAAAAAACATATTCCCTTAAAACCTTTATATTATGCATTTAATTTTTCTATAATTTCGTCTACATCAAGTCCATGTACTTCACAAGCTTCTTCTATAGTTTCTGCTTGAGAAGCAGGACATCCTAAACAATGCATTCCAGCTTCTAATAAAATTTCTGCTTTTTCAGGTGCACTTTCTAATAATTCACCTATTGTCATATCTTTCTTTATTTCCATAACGTTCTCCTTTCCAAAACTATATTTTATTTTATCACATTTTTGCAAAAAAGTATAGACAAATTTTAAAATTTAGTATATGATAAAAAGGTGAGGTGATATAAAATAGAATTAATTGATTACTTTTTCATAGTTCTTATTATCAATTCTTTTATCTTTTTTTATTCATTATATACTTTTTTCGATGTAAAAATATTTCACAACTTACAAGGTTCAAAATTAAAATTAAAAACAAATTCATTCAAATAGGAGGCATTTTATTGTTAAAACGCATTTTATTTACTTTATTTTTTACTCTCTTACTTTGTTTTATTGGTTTTCAAATTTTTATTCCACTTTATAATCAAAATCATATTATAGTAGATTATGGACTTCATGCTTTCGATATTTGCATAGAGCAACCTGTTTTATGGAAATATTGTAAAATTTGGTTTTGCTTTACTTATATTTTTTCTTCATTTTTCTTTTCTAATATGATATATCATTTATTTCTTCATAAGTTTTTGAAAAGTTCAAAAAAATATAAACCTAAAATTAAAAAGCAAAAAAATTCTATCTCTTTAATTAATTCAGAAACAGATGATTCTTTAAAACTTTTAGTTGGAGAAACTGAAAAAGAAAAAAATTTAATATATTTACCAGAAAAAAGTTTATATCAAAATATTTTAATAACAGGAACTATAGGAACTGGAAAAACTAGCAGTGCTATGTATCCTTTTACTAAGCAACTAATTGCTTATTTACATGATAATGAAAATGAAAAACTTGGCATGCTTATTTTAGATGTAAAAGGAAATTATCATAAAAAAGTTTTAGAATTTGCTCAAGAATTTGGTAGAGAAGATGATGTTATTACTATTGAATTAAATGGTAAGTATAAATATAATCCTTTACATAAACCAAATTTAAAACCTTCTATTTTAGCAAATCGTTTAAAAACAGTTCTATTACTTTTTTCTAAGAATAATACAGAGTCTTATTGGCTTGATAAAGCTGCCCAAATTTTAGAAGAATGTATTAAACTTTGTAGGCTATATAATAATAATTATGTTACTTTTCAAGAGTTACATAAATTGGTCACTATTCCAAATTATTATCTAGAAAAAATCAATTTATTACGTGAAAGATTTGCTAAAAATGAATTTTCTGAAAATCAAGTTTATGATTTGCTTTCTTCTATAACTTTCTTTCAAAAAGAATTTTTATCACTAGATGATAGAACTTTATCAATTTTAAAATCTGAAATTACTCGTATTACAAATTGTTTTATATCTGATTATGATGTTTTAAAAACATTTAATCCTAGTAAAGAAGAATTGAATTTTTTTGGATTTGAAGATGTTCTTTCTAAAGGAAAAATTGTAGTTTTAAATATGAATATTAATGAATATTCTAATCTTTCAAAAATAATTGCAGCATATTTAAAATTAGATTTTCAAACTGATGTTATGTCAAGATTAGCTAAAAATAATTATTCTAATTTTAGAAGTGTTTGTTTTATTTCTGATGAATATTCCGAATATTGTACAGAAACAGATGCTAATTTTTTCTCTCAAAGTAGAGAGGCTAAATGTATTAATATTGTTGCTACTCAAAGTTATACTTCACTTCTCAATACTTTACATGATCAAGCTACAGTTAATGTTATTATTCAAAATTTAATTAATAAATTATGGTTTCGCAGTGATGATATTTTTACTATTGAAACTGCACAAAAGCAAATTGGAAAAGAAGATAAAGAAAAAATTTCAAGAGGGTATTCTGAAAATGCTAAAGAAACAGTTTTTAGCTATTTTACTAATTCTTTTAATTCTAAAAATTCTAGTATATCAGAAACCATTAATACACATA
Organism: uncultured Clostridia bacterium; assembly: GCA_947627105.1. Lineage (GTDB taxonomy): Bacteria > Bacillota > Clostridia > TANB77 > CAG-508 > CAG-273. The sequence goes on along the minus strand of CANQUT010000020.1, from coordinate 15,847 downwards.
TTTATTCTGATTTTGTATATGATACAAACTTTTTTACACAAGCACTAAAAAATTTTTCTTGCCTCGCATTTCTTTCTGATGGGTCTAAAATAATTAGCCCACAAAAAATTAATTTATTTCCATATTTTAAATAATTAATTAAAAAATTTATTCTAAGGAGTGTTTTTATGTTTATTAAAAAATTAAATCAAAATCTTTTTATTAAAATATCATTTTTACTTATAATATTTTTTATATTTTTATATTCCCCAGTACATGCTGGTTTATTTGATGGGAATCCACAAATTGTAGATAAACTAAATTCTGCATTTGAACAAATTGAAGGTTGGCTATTAAAGCTTGCTACTCCTGCAGCTGCAGTTGCAATAGCTGTTGGTGTTTTTATGCAAAAATTTAGTTTTGGAGATGAAGAAAGAATAAGAACTGCTAAAAAATTAATTAGAGGTACTTTATTTTCATATGCATTTATTCTTGTTTTAGATTTAGTTTTATCTGCAATTCAAACATTATTAAAATAGGAGGCGCTATTTTTGGAAGATCCTACTTCTTTAACTAATACAATTATTCAGACCATTAATTCTATTTTTCAAACTTTATTTTCTTCTATTGATAACAGTGTTTATAAAATATTAGATAAAATTACTTTTGTTGATAGTAGTATTTTAACTGATTCTATTTTTGAAAAATTATTTGGCACAAATTCTTCTAATGGATTACTTTTAGTTGCTAATTCTTTATTGTTTGGTTTTACTTTGTATTATGCTATTAGATTATTATATTCTTATTACATGAATTTACAAATAGAAAGACCTTTTCAATTTATTTTTAAATTATTAATTTTTGGAATTGTTATGAATTGTTCTTATTTAATTTGTAAACAGTTTTTAGAACTTAATAGTTTTATTTCTGATGCAATTAGAAATATTGGAGAAAGAGTTTTAGGAAGTGATATTTCTTTTTCAGGATTAATTGCACAATTAAATGATTATATTTCTATTAATGAAGAAAGTTTCACCATATTTTCATTTGATGGAATGATAAAAAGTTTTATTTCAATAGGTTTATTTAATTTAATTTTTTCATATTCTTTACGTTTTATTTTAATAAAAATATTTATTTTATTAACTCCATTTTCTATTTTAAGCTTAATAAATAATTCCACTTCATGGTTTTTTACGACATGGTTTAGAACAATTTTATCTTTGTTATTGCAACAGTCATTTATTTCAATTATTTTATTAATTATTTTTTCTGTTCCATATCAAAGTGATAATCTTCTTTCTAAATTAGTTTATATTGGTGGTATTTATGCTTTAATTCGTGCTAATTCATATATAAGAACTTTAATTGGAGGAATTTCCACTGATGTTTCTAATAATTTGCAACTTGGAGCTAGTGCATTAAAAAATATTTAATAGTTAAATTATCTATATTTATTATATTAATTTAATTATATTCATTGTTTTGAATTTTTTATTTATATTTAAATTTGCTTTTAACTTAAATTATATTTTTATTTAATTTTTATAGGAGGAAATTATATGAAATTTATTTTTCCACAAAATTATAATTTCAAAAATAAATTATTTGGAATTTTAGATTATTCATCTTTAATATTAAATATTATTTGGGATGTTATTATTTTTATTTTAATAAATTTATTTTTTAAAAGTTTAAATATTAAAATATTTATTTTTGTTTTATTTTGTTTTCCAATTTTATTATTTAGTATAATTGGTTTTAATCATGAAAACATAGTTTATATTTTGATATATATTATAAATTATATTAAAAGTCCAAAATTATATTTATACTCAAAAAATTAAAAAATTGTCTTTTTGTTAAACTCATGTTCATCTCATCTTTATTATAAAATAGCACTTGCCTTTTGTATTTTATAATACTTTTATTTTTGTTTTCATAACTCATATTATGTATATTTATTAAATTTTATATAAAACACTCCTCAAAGTATTTAATCCCAAATATCTTTAGTTAAAATTCTCTTACATTTAACTTTTTAATTTCATTAAATTTTTCTTTTGTTTTTAAAATTTGAATATCATGTTCATTTTTTACTTTATAATTTGCTTTTTTATTTTGATACTTTTTGACAATTTTTGTTTTGCATGATTTTTATACTTTTTAAATTGTTTTTTGAAATAAAATTATTTAATTATTATTATAAAAAAATTGTTTTTTATTTTTTATATTATAATATAATTTATATTTTTTAATTTTTATATTATTTTTTATTTTACATTTTTATTTATTAATATTAAATTTTATTTCTTATTATTTATATTAATTTTATTTTATTATTTATATTTAATTTCATATCTACTATTTTTAAATTAATTTATTTTTTAAATTCTTTTACTTTTACATTTTGTTCTGTTGTAAATTTTACAAAAAAATGATATAATTTGTCAAAATATAATTATTGGGGGAATTCCTATGAAGCTAGAACAAAATGATTTATTACCATTGTTTTCAAATACAAATATACCAGATATATTCTTTACAGAATATTTGCCAGAAGCAAATGGTGATTTTGTTAAAGTATATTTATATATTTTATTTCTTTCTAAATATGATAAAGATATTAAAGTAAATGACCTATGTAAAAAATTAGGACTTTCTCTAAAAGTAATTCAAGACGCTATTAAATATTGGGAAGACCAAAATGTACTTATTAGAAAAAATACTGGATTTGTTTTTAATAGTTTGCAAGAAATAGAGTTAAATCATTTATATAAACCAAGAGTTGCTTTATCTGCTGAACAAATTCAAAAATCTGCAGAAAGTCAGAAGCGTGCAAAAACTCTTGAGTATATTAATAATAAATTCTTTTCTGGTTTAATGCCTACTACATGGTACCCAGATATTGAATTATGGTTTAAAAAATATCAATTTGATGATGAAGTAATGATTGCTCTATTCGAATATTGTTTTGATAAGTCTGCCCTTCACAGAAACTATATTCAAGTAGTTGCAGATGCTTGGTCTAAAAATTCAATTAAAACTTATAATGATTTAGAATTATATTATGAAAAACAAGAAAAAGTAAATAAAGTTGCTAATATGATTATTAAAAAGTTAAATATATCTAGGCCTCTATCTCATTATGAATTTAACTATGTAGAAAAGTGGATTATTGATTTTTCTTTTTCTTTTGATATAATCGAAATTGCTTTAAAAAGAACTACTTCTAAGGTAAATCCTAGCTTTGATTATATTGATAAATTATTAACTGATTGGCATGATAGAAAATTTACTACCCCAGAACAAGTTCAAAAATTCCTAGAAGATATGAAACAAAAAAATAAAGATATAAAACAATTAGAAAAGAAAACTGGATATCAAAAATATGATCAAAGAACTTATGATAATTTAAATGAATTATATGCAAATAAAAAAAATTAATTTAGTGGAGGTATTATTTTGAATAATTCTACTGTTAAATCTTTATTAATTGAATATGATAAAAAAAGAATATCTGCTGAAAATCTAGCACAAAAAAATAAAGAAATTTTATATAAAAAATTTCCTGAGCTTTCTGATATTGATAAAAAATTAAGTTCATTAGCTTTTTCAACAATAAAAGAAATGACTCAAAATAATGATAAGGAATTAATTGAAAAATTAAATTCTGATATTACTATTTTAAAAAATCAAAAAGAAAAAATACTAAAATCAATTGGTAAAGAGGCAGAAAGTATTATACCAAATTACGAATGTAAAATTTGTAATGATACCGGTTATGTTTTTGATGGTAAATCTTCTAAAATGTGCAATTGTTTAAAACAAAAAATTTATAATATAGAATATAATAAATCTAATATTAGTAATTTAGAAAAACAAAATTTTAATAATTTTAATTTAAATCTATATTCTAATGAAATTTCAAAAGATAAATATGGCTCAGATATTTCTCCAAGAGAAAATATTAAATTAATTTTAGATATTTGTAAAAAGTTTATAGCTAATTTTGATAATCCAGAAGAGAAAAATTTATTATTTAGAGGGAGAACAGGACTTGGAAAAACTTTTCTTTCTAGTTGTATTGCAAATGAATTATTAAGTAAAGGAAAAACTGTACTATATCAAACTTCTTCTGTTATGTTAGATACAATTATTAATTATCATTTAGGAAAATCAAATATTTCTTCTGATATTTACGATCATTTGTTAAATGTAGATTTGTTAATTATTGATGATTTAGGAACAGAAGGAATTAATAATATGAAATTAGTAGAATTATTTAATTTATTAAATACTAGATTATTAAATTCTAAAAAAGTTACTAAAACTATTATTTCTACTAATTTAAGTTTACAAGATATTTTTGATGCTTATGATGAAAGAATAGTTTCTAGAATAATTGGCTACTATAATATTTGTTATTTCTTTGGTGATGATATTAGATTTAATAAATAAAAAAATCGTTTGCAAGGCAAACGATTTTTTTATTATTTATTCTTCATTTTCTTCTGGATTAATAGTTTCTATACTAACTACTTTTCCTTCATTTGTTCTCATTAATGTAACACCTTGTGTTGATCTACCTAAGACGCTAATATCTTTTACTCTTAATCTAATAATTGTTCCATTTTCTGTAATTAGCATTACATCTTCATCATCTGTTGCAATACGAATTCCGACTAATTTGCCTGTTTTTGGTGTAATTTTATATGTAGTTACACCCTTTCCACCTCTTGTTTGAACTCTGTATTCATCTAATTCTGTTCTTTTTCCAAAACCGTTTTCTGTAATTGCAAGTAATGTGGCATTTTTATTACCTTCAATAATGCTTTCCATTCCTATTACAGAATCTTCTTCATTTAAACGAATACCTATAACTCCTTGTGCAGCTCTTCCCATTGGTCTTACATCTTTTTCTCCAAATGTAATACAAGCTCCTTCACGTGTTACTAATACAACATTATCTTCACCATCTGTTAATCTAACGTCTATTAATTCATCATCTTCTCTTAATGTAATAGATAAAAGTCCTGTTTTTCTACTAGAATCAAATTCATTTAATGGTGTTTTCTTAATGAATCCTTTTTTAGTTCCCATTAATAAATATTTTCCATCTGCAAAATTAGAAATTGGAATAACTGCTGATATTTTTTCTCCTGCATCTAATCTTAATAAATTAACTATTGCAGTTCCCTTTGCAGTTCTTCCCGCTTCTGGTACTTCATAGCCTCTTAGTCTATAAAGTTTTCCTTTATTGCTAAAGAATAATATTGTATCATGTGTTGAAGCTGTAAATATTTGTTTTACAAAATCTTCTTCTCTAGTTGCTAGCCCTGTAATTCCTTTTCCTCCGCGTTTTTGGCTTTTATATGTATCTATTGGCATTCTTTTTATGTAACCAAAATGAGTTAACGTAATTACAGTTTGTTCTTCTTTTACTAAGTCCTCAATGTTAATTTCTCCTTCTGCAGCAACAATTTTTGTTCTTCTTTCATCACCATATTTTTGTTTAATTTCTAATAATTCTTCTTTTATAATGTCATAAACTAATTTTTCACTTGAAAGTACAGCTCTTAAATGTTCAATTAATTTCATTAATTCATTATATTCTTCATCAATTTTTTCTCTTTGTAATCCTGATAATGTTCTTAATCTCATATCTAATATAGCTTGTGCTTGAATTTCAGAAAGCTTAAATCTTTCCATTAATCTTTCTTTTGCATCATCATAAGAATTACGAATAATTTCAATTACTTCGTCAATATTATCTAATGCAATTTTTAATCCTTCTAAAATATGTGCTCTTGCTAATGCTTTATCTAAATCAAATTGTGTTCTACGAAGGATTACATCTTTTCTATGATCAATATAATAATCTAAGCATTGTCTTAGTGTTAAAATTTTAGGTTCGCCATTTACTAATGCAAGCATTATAATTCCAAAAGTATCTTGAAGTTGTGTATGTTTGTATAATTGATTTAAAATTACTTGTGCATTTACATCTCTTTTTAATTCAATTACTATTCTAATTTTTGATTCTCTATCTGATTCATCTCTAATTTCTGAGATTCCTTCTATTCTTTTTTCTTTAACTAAATTAGCCATATCTTCAATTAATTTTGCTTTATTTACTTGATATGGAAGAGAATTTACGATAATTCTTTGCCTATTTCCACTCATTTCTTCTATTTCAGCTTCTGCTCTTACTGTTATTTTTCCTTTTCCTGTTGTATATGCTTGTTTAATACCTTCTAAGCCTAGTATAATTCCTTCTGTAGGGAAATCTGGTCCTTTTATTACTTCCATTAATTCTTCATCTGTAACATTATCTTCATCTATAATTTTTATAATTCCATTTATTACTTCTGTTAAGTTATGTGGTGGAATATTAGTTGCCATTCCTACTGCAATACCAGAAGAACCATTAATTAATAATGCTGGTATTTTTGCAGGAAGTACAGTTGGCTCTTGTAATCTATCATCATAGTTTGGCATAAAATTTACTGTGTTTTTTTCTATATCTACAAGCATTGTTTCTGCAATTTTAGCCATTCTTGCTTCTGTATACCTCATAGCAGCTGGGCTATCTCCATCAACAGATCCAAAGTTTCCATGTCCATCAATTAAAGGATATCTTTGCGTAAAGTCTTGTGCTAATCTAACCATGGCATCATATACTGAAGAATCTCCATGTGGATGGTATCTACCTAAAACAGAACCTACAGTATTTGCGCATTTTCTATATGGCTTGTCTGATGTAATACCATCTTCATACATAGAGTACAAAATTCTTCTATGTACTGGTTTTAAACCATCTCTTACATCTGGAAGTGCTCTAGATACAATAACACTCATAGCATAGTCAATATAAGCAGTACGCATTTCTTTTTCTATGTCACGTTCTATTATTTTTCCGTCATTTCTTTTTTGCTCATTTGCTTCCATTTTTATACCTCTTTTCTTGTTTTCTTTACCTGTTAATTATACTAAAATGGAAAAAAATATGCAAGCAAAAAATAGAAGAAAAATGCTATTTAATTAGCAAAATTTTATATATAAATATTAAAACTTATGCAGTTAATATTCCAGCTAATTGTAATTGTTCTTCACTTAAATTAAAGTTATGCCCATTGTTTTTTATTAATAAATGTATATTTTCAATTTCTCTTGCTTGTTTAATAGTAGCTTCTAATGGTAATAATTCTTTTAATCTATCTTTTATCTTTTGATATTCTCTTTCCATTCCATCAAAATCTTTTGAATTATAATAATAGCGCCAATTATTTTCATATTTTCCTAATTTCTCTACATTATCTAATTGACTTACAAACTCAGTTTCAATGTTAGTAGCAATATTGTCTAATATTACATTTTTCCCTTGTCTTATTAAAGTTGCTACATTCCCTGGTATCCATCCATTTTTTATACTAGCAGAAATCGCAGAATCTAAAACATTAGAAACTCCGTCTATAATTCCTCCATTTTTTATTGCGTTTTGTGCTTGTGAAATATTTTCAAATTTTCCTGTAAGTATACCTGTTACGCTTTTGCCAAGTTCAATTCCACTTTCAACTGCTTTATTAATTCCTTCTTTTAAACCACCTTTTATTAAACTGTTTTTTACATCTATTACTTGATTTTCAACAAAATCTGGTAATACCCACCTTAAGCCTAAATCAATAGCAGTATTTATTATTTTCCCTACTGTAGAATTTAAAAATCCATTTTGGTCTTCCTTTGTAACTAATTCATTTACTTCTTTTTCCTCTAATTCCTTATTTATTTGTTTATTTTCCTGTTTTAGTAATTCCTCCATTTTTTTTATTCTCCTCTTACATTTATTAATTTTTATTGTTTTATTTTTAAATTTTTATATATATGTAAATATTCTTTTTGTAATTTTTTATTCAAATTTCCTAAAGCATTTTTATTAATAATTAAATTGTAATTTATATCTGTATTTAATTTTCCTAAAATATTAAAATCTGAAAATATATTTTTTAGTATAGAAAAATCTATAGAATTTAAATCATATTTATTAAATACTATATTGAAATTTTTAGCTGGTATTTTCCATTTATTAATATATATATTTAATAAATTTTTTGCCTTTTTTATTTGCAATAAATTTGTTTCTGAAATGAAAATATTTAAATTAGATAATTTCATAATTTCTTTTGTAAAGTCTAAAAAGCATTCTGAAGATGTATCTATTATAATTACATTATAATTTTGTGCTAATGTATCTAAAATATTTTTTAGTTTTAAATTATTTATTTTATAATTTGAATCAACTAATAAATTTACACCAGATATTAAATCAATTTTTGAATTAATTTTAATTATTAATTCTTCTATTTTTATTTCATTTGATTTATTTTCCATTTTTTTTATTATTTTTTCAGAGTATCTTTTTACACCTAAAATTGTATGTAAACTATTATTTAAAATATCAAAATCTATAATTAAAATTTTATTTTTATTTATTGATTTTGCTAAATTAACTGTAAATATACTTTTTCCTACACCACTTGTTCCACTTACACAAATTATTTCTTTTGTTTTTTCTTTTAATAAATTTTTTCTTAAAAAAATTTTATTATATAAATTAATTAATTTTTCTTTTTTTGATTTATTATTTAAATTCATATTTATTTTTTCATTTTTTTCTTCTAATAATTTTTTAAGTTCTATTATTTCTTTTTTTAATTCACTATTTTGTTCTTTTTGATTTGTTTTAATAATTTGAATTATTTCTTTTATTTCTATTTCATTATTGTAAAAAATAAAATCTACACCTTTTGCATACAAATAATTTTCTAATTCTTTGTTTTCTTTTTCTAAAAATAAAATTATTTGTATATTATTATTTATTGATTTTATTTTTTCTATTAAATTTTTAATTTCTAAATTTCCTGTTATTAATTCACTTAAAATTAAAAAATTAATATTGGGCTCTTTTTCTAAAAATTCAAATATTCCTTCTTGATATTGTATATCTTCAGACATAACTTCAAATTCTTCTTCTTTTTTTAAATTTACATTTAAAACTGGATTACCTATTGCTGTTATTATTTTCTTCATTTTTTATTCCCCCATTTATTATATTAGCTTCAAAATCTGCTGCTTCTATTTTTGTTAAAATATGTTCATTTCCTATAAACATTAAACATTCTCCTCTTTTTAAAGATTTAATTTCTATTTTTTCTTTTTCTGATAAATTTGTATATTTTTCTAATACTTTAATATTTTCTTCTTCTAAAGAAAAAAATGTTTTTATTTCTGAATTATTTAAAATACTTTTTCCATAAATTCCATCTTCTAAGCTAAATAAATCTGATATATCTTGTGTAATTGCCACGCTACTTCCTCCATATTTTCTTATTGTTTTAAATATTTTATAAATAAAACTAGCTACATCTTTATTTGAAGTAACACCAATTAATCTCCATATTTCATCCATATAAATTGCTTTTTTTATTTTTCTATTTTTCTTTATGCGGTCCCAAAAAAGGTCAATACAAAGCCACATTCCATACTTTAAATTATCTTCTCCTAATTCATATACATCTGCTACTATTAGTAAGTTTTTAAGTTCAATATTCGTATAATTATTAAAGTATTTTAATGAACCTTTTACAAATGGAATTAATTTAATTTGAAATTTTTTAGTTTTTTCACTTTCGCCTAATAATTCATAAAAATCCTCTAAAATTGGCATATCATGAGTGTCTTTGAAAATTGGTTTAATAGATATTTTTTCAAGATTTTTTTTATATAATGTTTCATCATTAAAAGTAATTCCTTTTTTTCCATATAATTCAATTATTTTTTCTTCTAAAATAGCTTTTTCTTCTTCATTTAAATTTCCAAATATTAAATTAAAAAATCCAATTAATTTACTAATTTTATTTGCTAAATAGCCTTGTGCATCTTCTTCTATACTTTCTTCTCTAATATCAAATACATTTATATATGTATTCGAACCAGGTCCAATTTTCAATAAGGTTCCATCTAAATTACTACATAAGTTTCCATATTCTCTATCTGGATCTATAATATATTGTTCTATTCCAAGTATTCTATTTCTTAAAACTAATAACTTTGTATAAAAAGATTTTCCTGCTCCACTTGTTCCAAAAATACAAATATTTGCATTTTTATATTTGTCACTATTATACCTATCTATAAAAACTAAAGAATTATTATAAATATTAGTTCCAATTAAAATTCCTTCTTCATCAAAAACTGCAGAAGAAATAAATGGGTATGTTGACATAAGTCCGCTTGTTAATATATTTCTTTTTGCTGCTTCTTTTAAAAATTTAGAATTTTGCATAATCGGTAGTGAAGTTAAAAATGCTTGCTCTTGTCTAAAATATGCTCTTTTAGACTGCATACCTTTTCCTTGTAACAGCCCTTCTAATTTATTTAATAAATATTCTAATTCTTTTAATTCATTTGAAAATGTAGTTACATAAATATATAAGAAATATAGTTCTTCATTATTTACTTGCATTTCTTTTCTAATATATTTTGCATCATTATATGTAAATGCTGCTAAATCTATATCTTGCCTATTTTGATTGCTTTCTTTTAAATCTACTGAAACATTTCCAATATGATATGTTAAATCTCTAATTGTTTTATAAGTATCTTGCTTTTCATAAAAAATTGAAATATTTAAGTTAATATTTGAATCAATTAATGATTTTAATAATAAATCTGATTGCTCTCTAAAATAATTTGTAATTATTAAAGTAGAATAATACGTATTATCTATTTCGATATATTTTGGATTTAATAAATTAATATATGATGGACTTAATTCATCTTTTTGTGTAATTACTCCTTCTAAAAAAGAAATATTTTTATTTGGTTCATTTTTATTTTTTACTTTAATAATTTTATCTTTTAATTTTTCTAAAAGATTTTTTATAATTTTTATACCTCCTATTTTAAATTTGATTAAAATATATTCTGGAATTTAAAAAAGAAAATAAAATGGAAACAGCCTCTTGTTTTGTGTCTATTGAAATTACCATATTTCCACATCTTGATAAACAATCCTTTATTTTAAAATATTTATCATTTAAATTTTCTATAGCATAACTTTCAAAATTTAAAATTTGTTTATTTTCATTTTTTTCTTTTAAAATAATGTAAAAATTTTTTGTAGAGGATTTTTTATCATGATTTAAATTTTTTATATACTGAATATAATTTTTAGAAATTTCTTGAATAGAATTTTTTTCATTAGTTAAATTTTCATTTATTTTTTTTATATGTTTGCTTATATCTTCTTTGTTACTTTGAATTAATATTTGAAAGCAAAAATTACAAGTTTTTAAAAAAATTTTATATGAATTTAAAATAGCTTCTTTTTCTAACTCTGATTTTAAATTAAAATTAATTGGAGTTATTTTTAATATTTTTATATATTCTTTATTTTTTAATTCAATAATTCCATTGTCTAAAATTTTTTCAAACGGAAGCCACTCTTGAACTGTTAAATTTTTTTTATTTTCCATATTCCTCCTTTTAAATAAATTTTTTATTCTTATGAATTATAATTGCCTTATTAAATTAAGTATATTTTTTGTATTTAATCAAAATAGTATAATAATGCTAGCACTATTAAATAAATTGAATTAATATTTTTTAATTTAATATTGGAATTCCTAGAATAAAATTTATAAAATTATGTAAATTAGTAATTACTAATTTTATAATACTCTCATATGAAAAAAATGTCAAGAAAAATCGTATGACAAAATTCGACAAAATTTTTATGAATAAAAAATTTTTTTATTAACATAATAAGAATATAAGGTTAATATTAGTTGAACTAAGAGTTTTATGAGGTCTGTTTTTGGCTTTATAAAATTCGAGCAAAGAGTTGTTATTGCTTAAAATTAGCTTTTAGGTGATAATAATTCAGAGATGAGAGTATATAATTTGTATTTAAGCTATATTTGCAATTTATTTTTGTTACTTTAATGAAGATAGATATAAAATATATGGTTGAAGATATAGATTATATATTCGAAGTTAAGATTATTTTTATATTTTTTAATGGTTGTTATTAGTCCTTTTTAAGGATGAATATGGTTATTAAAAGTATACTAATAGTCGAGCAACTGATTTATATATTTGATGCATAGCTTATTTGTATAGTAATATACATTAGGTTAAAAATTAGGTATATAAGTTTTAGCTGTAAATTAATATTAGCTTTATTAGATAATAGCTAGTAGTTTTTATTACTACTAGCTATTAAAAAAATTATACATCTAGATTTCTTACATATTTTGCATTATCTTCAATAAATTTTCTTCTTGGTTCAATTTCGTCTCCCATTAATAAAGTAAATATAGCATCTGCTTTCATAGCATCTTCCATTGTTACTTTTATTAAAATTCTTCTTGCTGGATCCATTGTTGTTTCCCACAATTGCTCTGGATTCATTTCTCCTAAACCTTTATATCTCTGAATTGCAAGTTGATCTCTTGGAATTCCTTTTTCTGCTAAATCATTAAATGCTTTTTCCAAATCTTCATCTGTATAGCAATATACATCTTCCATTCCTTTTTTAGATAATTTATATAAAGGAGGTTGTGCTAAATATACGTTTCCATTTTCTATAAGTGGCCTCATATATCTAAAGAAGAATGTTAATAATAATGTTCTAATATGTGCTCCATCAACATCGGCATCTGCCATTACTATTACTTTTCCATAACGAATTTTAGATATATCAAAATCATTTCCAATTCCAGCTCCTACTGCTAAAATTACTGGTTGCAATTTATCATTATTATAAATTTTATCTGCTCTTGATTTTTCTACATTAAGCATTTTTCCCCAAAGTGGAAGTATTGCTTGAAATCTTCTATCTCTACCCTGTTTTGCACTACCGCCTGCAGAATCTCCCTCTACAATATATACCTCACATTCTTCTGGAACTTTGCTACTACAATCTGCTAATTTTCCTGGTAAAGTAGTAGTTTCTAAAGCGCTCTTTCTTCTAACTAACTCTCTAGCTTTTCTTGCAGCTTCTCTAGCACGTGATGCATTAATACATTTTTCCAAAATAGCTCTACCTACTGCTGGATTTTCTTCTAAAAATGTTGATAAAGCATCATTTACCATACTAGCTACAATTCCTGTAACATTGCTATTTCCTAATTTTGTTTTTGTTTGTCCTTCAAATTGAGGCTCTTTTACTTTTACTGAAACAACTGCTGTAATTCCTTCACGAATATCTTCACCTAATAAATTAGGATCTTTTTCTTTTAGTAAGTTATGACTTCTTGCGTAATCATTAAATGCTTTAGTAAGACCTCTTTTAAAGCCTTCTAAGTGAGTTCCACCTTCAATAGTATTAATATTATTAACAAAAGTATATATATTTTCTGAATAAGCTGTTGTATATTGAAAAGCTATCTCTACTGGAACTTCTCCATCTTTTTCTATATAAATTGGTTTTTCATGTATTTTTTCTTTGTTATTATTTAAAAATTCTACAAAAGAATTAAGTCCTCCTTCAAAATGAAATTCTGCTTTCTTAATATCATCTGGATTTCTTAAATCTTGGATTTTAATTTTTAATCCCTTTGTTAAAAATGCAATTTCTCTAAATCTAGTTTCTAAAACTTCATATTCATAATCTAAAGTTTCAAATATAGTATCATCTGCTAAAAATTTAACTTTAGTTCCTGTTTTATTAGAATCTCCAATTCTTGTTAATGGCTCTACAGTTTTACCTCTTTCAAACTTCATTTGATATATTCCGCCATCTCTTTGAATTGTTACTTCTGTCCAAGTAGATAGAGCATTTACTACAGATGCACCTACACCATGAAGACCTCCAGAAACTTTATAACCACTATCTCCACCAAATTTTCCACCTGCATGAAGTTTTGTATATACTGTTTCTGCTGCAGAAATCTTTGTTTTAGGGTGAATATCTACTGGTATTCCTCTACCATTATCTTCTACACATATAATATTTCTTGGTTGAATTTCTATATTAATTTCTGTACAATAACCTGCTAAAGCTTCATCCACACAGTTATCTACAATTTCATAAACTAAATGATGAAGTCCTCTAACAGATACACTTCCTATATACATACCAGGTCTTTTTCTTACAGCCTCTAGGCCCTCTAAAACTTGAATTTGATCTGCATTATACTCGTGCTCGAATTTTTCCACTTTTATTTCCTCCTTGCGTTTAACACTTTTTACCGTGTTTATATAACCTTTTTTCATTATATTTCATTTTTTCATCTATAATTTTATCTAAATCAATATCATAAGCTCCACAAAAATCACATATTCTAATTATAACATCTGCAAGCTCAGATGGTATTCCACATGGCTTTTCTTCATTTTCATAGTATGTTTCATTATAACCTTTACCATTTCTATATTCTTCAAAAGCTTCAGATAATTCTGTATGCATTAAAGCAATTACTTCTCCAAAGTTTCTTTCTTCTTCCCAAAAACCATGTTTTTTTGAATTTTCATGTGCTTTTTTTACTAATTCATTTAGCATTATCATCATCCCTTCAAACAATTTATATATTAACATATTTTAAAACTTTTTTGCAAATGTTTTTTTATTTATTTTTTACTTGTCCGTTTTCTACATAAAATAACTTTCCATCTGTTAAGTTCATTTTGTCAGTACAAGTAATAATTACTTGAGTATCTTTTATATTTTGAATTAAACTTTTTCTTCTACTTTCATCTAATTCAGACATAAAATCATCTAACAATAAAATTGGATATTCTCCTATTTCATCATAAATAACATATAATTCTGCTAATTTTAAAGAAAGCACTGCTGTTCTATGTTGTCCTTGCGAACCATAAATTCCTATTTCTTTTTTGTTTATGTAAACTTTAAAATCATCTCTATGTATTCCTTTTGTTGTAAAACCTTTTATAATATCTAATTTTCTCCTTTGTTTTAATAAAGCTAAATAATTTTCTTTATTTTCACATTCTGTAATATATTGTATATCAATTTCTTCTTTTGTTATTTTAGAATGTATTGTTTGTATCTTATTTTTTATTTTTTCCATAAACTCTATTCTATACTTGCAAATGCTCTCACCATATTCTGCTAACTTTTCATCCCAAATTTCAAGCATTTCTTCAGGTTTTGATTCTTCTTTTATTTGCCTTAAATAATTATTTCTTTGTTCTAAAGTTTTTAAATAATTGTTTAAATTGTATACATAATTCGGTCTTAGTTGACCTATCATCATATCTAAAAATCTTCGCCTTTCAGATGGTCCATTTTTTAAAATTTGAATATCATCTGGAGTAAATATTACGATATTTATGTTACCTAATAGTTCACTTAACTTTTTAATTTTTACACCATTTACTTCTATATTTTTCTTATTTGAAACAATAATTTTTATTTTTCCATCTCTATCACTTTTTTTATAGCTAATTTCTGTATTTAAAGCATTTTCTCCTAAATAAATTAACTCTTTTTCTTTATTTGTTCTAAAAGATTTTCCAAAAGCACATAAAAATATTGCTTCTAATATATTAGTTTTTCCTTGTGCATTATTACCATAAAAAATGTTAAGATTTTTATCTAATTCAATTACTTCATTTTTATAATTTCGAAAATTTTGTAAATTTATTTTATTTATGTACATTTATTTTCTCTTTCTTATTATTCTTTCATTCTAATAGGTAGTACCATATAAATATAATCTCCATTAGATTCTACTGGTCTTATAATACATGGAGAAATACTTGTACCAAAATCTATAAATACTTCTTGATCATCAATTGCACGAAGTGCATCTAAGAAATATTTTGGATTAAATCCTGC
>CANQUT010000019.1 GCA_947627105.1 uncultured Clostridia bacterium | reverse complement strand
TTTTCTTCTTTCTGAATTAATCTTCTTTCTTGATTTTGAACTTCGCCTCTTCTTTCTCTAACCTCCTGGTCTAAATCTTTTCTGGCATTCATAATTTCTTCTTTTGCCTTAAATATTTCCTCTTTCTTTTTATTTTCTGCTTCTATGTTTGCCATTTCAATTATCTTTTTTGCTTCATTTTCTGCACTTTCCATTTTAGACTCAGCAACTTTCTTTCTAATAAACATTCCTACGAAAGTAAAAATTACTGCTGAAATTAGAAAAACGGCGATATTGATTACGATATCCATAATCTTATGCACCTCTTTCTTATTTAATTTTCAATGTACGAAATATATATAACTAATTCACTTAAAATTTATATTAGAATATATTTACTTACATTACTATTTTATATTGATTATTGTAAACTGTCAAGAGATTTTATACAAAACAAAAAAAAAGTTACTATATAATAGTTATAATTATATTAAAGCTTAAATAGTACTAGTTTTCGCAGTTTTGAAAGGTCCCGTTCTGAGTTACT
Source organism: uncultured Clostridia bacterium (assembly GCA_947627105.1). Classification (GTDB taxonomy): domain Bacteria; phylum Bacillota; class Clostridia; order TANB77; family CAG-508; genus CAG-273. The sequence continues at coordinate 23,588 of CANQUT010000019.1, read as the reverse complement.
TCATTGAACTAGCTCCTGCAACGGGCAATTTGAAAAACAAGAAAACTAGTACTATTTAAGCAGATTAACTAGTAACTAAAAAACTCTTTTATTTTTTCATAAAAGAGTTTTTTATAGCTAAGCTCTTGGATGAGCTTTTTGATATACATCTTTTAAACCTGGATCTTGAAATTGCATATATACTTGTGTAGATGAAATATCTGAATGTCCAAGCATAGTTTGTATTGCTTTTAAATCTGCACCATTTTGTAATAAATGTGTTGCAAATGAATGTCTTAATACATGTGGTGTAATATCTTTTGTAATGTGAGCTTGTTCTTTATAGTATTTTACTATTTTCCAGAAACCTTGTCTTGTTAATCTTTTTCCATTTACATTAACAAATAAAGCTTTTTCTTTTTCATTTTTTATTAAAATAGGTCTTGCTTCATCTATGTATTCTTTTAAAGCTTTTAAAGATAATGAACCTAAAGGTATATTTCTTTGTTTTGAGCCTTGTCTACATGTAACAAATCCTTCTTCTAAGTTAACATCTTCTATATTTAAAGAAATTATTTCTGTAACTCTCATTCCAGTAGCATAAGCAAATTCTAGCATTGCTTTATCTCTAGTTCCTTTTAGGTCAACATCTTTTGGTTGATCTAATAATAATTCTACTTCTTGTGAAGTAAGAACGCTAGGTACTCTTTTTTCTACTTTAGGAGATTGAATATCATCTGTTGGATCATTTTTTACTTTTTTAACTCTAATTAAAAATTGATAAAAAGATCTTAAAGATGCTAAATTTCTAGAAATTGTTGATGTTTTTTTGCCTACTTCTTGTAGATATTTTAGATAGGCCTTGGTATCTTCTTGATTAAATTTTAAATAGTTTATTTTATTTTTTTCAACATATTGTTCAAATTGTACTATGTCTCTTCTATATGATTGTAAAGTATTGTCTGATAATTTTTTTTCATTTTCAAGAAATTCTAAAAAAGATTTAATTTGTTTTTCCATTTTAAGTTCCCCTATCTTCATATATTTTACTTAATGCTTGAAAAAGCATTTTTATCAATTTACGTAAACTATAATATGTTATATCAAAATAATTCAAAAATGTAAATAGATTTTTCTTAAAAAAATTAATTTTTTATTATTATATAATAGTTGTAATTATATTGAAGCTTACATAGTACTATTTTTCGCAGTTTTGAGAGGTCCCGTTCTGAGTTACTTCATTGAACTAGCTCCTGCAACGGGCAATTTGAAAAACAAGAAAACTAGTACTATGCAAGCATTTGCTATAAAAGCATTAATTAGTAACATTCTTATTTACAAATATTGAATACATAGTAATAATAAATTTGTAGATACATAAGTTTCTATTAAAGAAGATAATATCAAAAATACTAACATAAATAAAGAAAATATTGTATGTCTAAAAACTTCTATTTTTATATTTTCTTTTCGTTTATCTTTCATTATAGATTTATATAATCTTATTCCACTAACAGATAATGAAATCATGCAAGGTATAAAAATTATGTTTTGAAGTAGTATACTTGTTGCAAAAAATAATATACCTTTTCCAGTTCCTAAAATTGCTATACTGCTTGATATTGTATAGCCAAGGCAAAATCCTCTAAATGCAACTATTCCTAAAACAATAGGAATTCCTATTACTGTAGAGCCTATAAACCACATTAAAAATGTAAATAGCAAATTGCTTCCTATAGATTTTTTTAGTAGTTCTAAATTATTTATTGTAGCTCCATTTTTTAAAGAATCTATAAAAGTAGTTATATATGTTTTTAGCTCTTCCATTTGCGAAGATGTCATATTATTAATAAAAAATACTCCTAATACAATGCCTATTAAAAAAATAAGTGAAACTATAATATATGCTTTAAAATTGTATTTAATATGATCTATTATTAATTGTGTAATTTTTGAAGTTTTCTTAAGTTTCTGTCTCATTTTATTCCCCCTAGTATAACTTATACATAATATCTATGTAATAAAATGAGATTTAGAACTTTCGTTATTTAAACTTATTATAATAATTTACAATTTAACTAGCCAACTGTTAATTTACCGTATATTCCGCCACCACCTGCTGTGATGGAAACATTACCTGTTCTTGCTGCAACTATTGTTTTTGCTACCTTTTCACCTACAACTGCTTCTATATCATCTTCTGAAAGTTTGTGAAGTATTGTCATTTCTGTTTCAAATTTAGATAATAACTTATCTATTGTTTTTGATCCTAAACCAGGAACAAATGTTAATGGAACTTGATAAACATATTCTGGTCTATTTGCAGGACTTTTACTTTCAGTTTTGTCTCTAATAGCTACTATTCTATCTAAAACGCCCATTGTTATATTGTTTCCATGACATATTGGACATTCTTTAATAGGAGGATTTCCTTCTATTGGTTTATCGCAATTTTCACAATAAGTTCTATGGTATTTGCCAAGTTTAGGGTCTAATCCGTAATTTGCTAATATTTTTCTTCCATCTTCTCCTTTTAAAGCCTTTAGTAATTCTTTAAAAGAAATATCTTCTACTAAAATTTTATTATATTCTCTAGCTATTTTAGGAAGAGAATGTGCATCTGAATTTGTTACAAATGTTCTTGTTTCAAGTTCAGATATTTGGTCTGCTAAATATGTATCTGCACTTAAGCCAAGCTCTATAGCAAATATTTTATTAAATTTTTCTTTAAATATTCTTTCTAAACGACTTGTACAATTTCCATAAAAACTTTTATGTGGCGTAAATGCATGTGCCGGAATTAAAATTCCATTAAATTTTTCTACAATATCTACTAATTCATAAGCAGAAATACAAGCTCTTTGTGAACTTAATGTAATATTATGGATGTATTTTGTCATTTCTTTTGAAAATGCTTTTATATCTGATAAAGTAGGAAAATAGCATAAGTTGTGTGCACTACCAGTTTTTCCTTCATCATTTATTTCTGAAGTTTCTATTTCGCTTCCTAAAATAATACATACTTTATCTTTGTAAATTATTCCACCATCTTTAATTTCATAAGCATCGCCTGTTTTTAAAAAGTTTTCAATATCTTCTATTACATAAGGTGAAGCACAATCTATAATTCCTACAATTTGTATTCCCTTTCTATCTGAACATTCTTTTGCAATATTAGCAAAATTTAAACTTTTAGCAGCAGTTATTTTAATAGGTTTTCCATTTTCACTTCTTCCAATATGTACATGTAAATCTGCAAACATTTCTTTCATAATACATGTTCCTTCCTAAAATTTTTTATAGCTAATCTATTTTAAACATTAAATAAATGTTAAAAAAGACTGGAAATTACCAATCTTCTTTAATATATTTTTATCTTTTGTATTTTTATTCTCTTTCGAAATCTGATTCAATAGTAGGTCTATTCATATCATTAATTATTTGCTCTAATATATCATCTGGAACTCTTTGAGATTCTTCTTCATGAGAATCTTTACTTTTTCCTAGTTTATAATCTTCAATTGCAGAATATACTCTTTCATTATTACCTGCTAAAAAACTTATAGTATCAAGAGTTGTAGTAGTATCATTTACACCTTTTGCAATTTTTGTAATCAGTTTTTCACTCATATTAAACTTCATCCTTTCCTACTTTTTGTATAAGCATGAATTTTTAAATTTGTATTTCTTCCATTTGTGTAATAAAATTTATAAAATCATTTAAATATAAATTGTGTTTGTCTTTTAAATTTCTATATTCTAGTAAAACTAAAGCTTCATCTGGCTTAAATCCAATTCTTTCCGGTCTATCTAATAGCATTGCTCCAAAATTATCTACTAATTCTAATACATCACTTTCTTTTTCTCTAGGAGTACTACCACTATATCTATTAACTTCTTCACAAATTTTGCAAAATCTATCTGAAAAGCCAAATTCTTTTAAATAAATTGCGCCATTTTTTGCATAAGATTTAATTTTATCTAAATCTTGAGGGTTTTCTGTTTTTTTACAATTACATAGTAAACAAGCTGTTATTACTTGATTTTTGTCTAAGCCTAAATCAGTATTATCTAAGAATAATTTAGCTAAATAGGTTTTGAAAACAACAGATTTGTCGAAAAATATGTTTGTTTTTTTCTTTAAATAATACATGATTTCCATTTTTCTAACCCAGTCTTTTTCAGATAAAATGTAATCTGCAAAAGTTTCCATAACTATTCTCTCCTTTTTATGGATTTATTAGTTAATTTAATTATATGTTATTTATTTTGCCATTTCAATAATGTTACAGAAATGTTATGTATTTGTAATGAAATTGTAATAAAATAAAAAATAACCCATAATTATTTAAAATTATGGATCATTTTTTTAAAATATAATCTATTTGAGTCTCCAAATCTAGCAATTTATTATCATTTATTATTGTATAATTGCATTTGTTTATATAAAAATCATTTGACTTTTGAGCGTTTATTCTAGCTATTGCATGGCTTTTATCTATATTATCTCTATTTATAATTCTATTTATTTGAGTCTCTTTATTTTGTGATATAACTGCTATTGTTATATTACACATATTTTGAGCATTTGCTTCAAATAATAATGGTGCATCTATTGCAATTATTAATTCATTGTTTTTTAATGAATAAACACAATTATTTAATTTTTCTTTTTTATAAATATCTGTATATTCTTTAATTTGTTTTTCTATTTCCTTGCAAATATATTTAAAAGTACAATTGTTTAAAATTTCTCTTTTTTCTTCACTGTTATATATAATATCTGCTAATTTTCTTCTGTTTAGTTCACCATTTTCTAATAATATTTCCTGTCCAAAATTTTTTACAATTTCTGTTAAATATGCTGTTTCCTTTTGAGATAAATTTTTAGCTATTTTATCTGCACTAATAATTTTTGCTTTATATTTCCTTTGTAATATTTCACATACTGTACTTTTTCCTGCTCCAGAGCTTCCAGTTATTCCAATAACCATTTATTTTACTCCTTTAAATCTTTTATGGTTACAATTTTACTTGTATAGTCTAAGTTTGACCATGAATCTTGTTCATAACCTAAAGTATACACATTTGTTGCATATATATCTAATTTTAGCATTTCTTTTAAATTTTTATTTTTTGAAGTTTCTAAAAATTTCTTAACAGATGTTACCATATTTATTTTTGGATTTTTTCCTATTATTTCTGAAATTAGTTTTTTACCTTTTTCGCTTGAACCTAATATTCTAGCATAAGGTACAATTTTTTTAGATGTTTCCATCATTTTTTTATCAATTCCAAGTAATGCATATATTAATATTCTTTGTATTCTTGTTTGTGTATATCTTTTTGATTTAATTATATTTACTAAGTCTATTATGTTATTGCAAGAATCTGCAGCATTTTTTATAGCATTTTCTAAACCTTCAGATACATCTGGAAGATTACGTATTTCTTCTAATGTCATTTTTCTAAGTATGTAAAGAATTTCTTTTTGAAATTTAGACAAGTCTAAAACATAATGTCCTTTTTTCAATTCTTGTCCTAACAATATATAAGATGAACGTGGTATTACTTTTCTTATTTCATCAAATTGTTTATTTGATATGAATTTTCTAATTGCAGTTGCACTTGCAAAATCGTCTACAATCATTTCATCATTATAATAAACTTTTTCTCTTTTAATTCCAATTGGTATTAATGGACTTTTTAATTTTTTTAAGGCTTTTAAGTATTCTATTCCTAAAATATTATTTGCTCCAGATAAAACGTTTGCATATCTTTTAATGTCATTTAAATACATTAATAAAGCATTTTCTCTAGCTTTTGGAAAGGAAATTCCTCTACTTAATTCATGATTTAACATTGTTACATAATCTTTTGGTTCTTGAAAAAGTACATTTGCAATATTATTTAAAGTTGCAATATCGTTTGATTCCATTCCAAATGATATTGTATCTACCACTCCTAAAGAATCTAAAAGTTTAATTGCTCCTTCTGCAAAGTTTTCTGCACTTGAAGTACTATATATTGTAGGAAGTTCTAAAACTAAATCTACACCATTTGCAATAGCCATTTTAGCTTTTGTCCATTTATTAATTATTGAAGTGTTGCCTCTTTGAACAAAATTGCCTGAAATAACACAAACAACATAGTCCGCTTTGCTTTCTTCAATGGATTGTTTAATATGATATAAATGTCCATTATGAAATGGATTATATTCTGCTATAATTCCAAGAACTTTGCTCATAAGATTCACCCCTTTATTTATATTTAATATTGACTTGATTTTATTTATTGATATAATATCATAAAAGAAATTATTTTACAATGTTTAAAAGGAGAATTTATTAATGGAAGAAGTTATTATATATACAGATGGTGCTTGTAGTGGTAACCCTGGTCCTGGTGGCTATGGTGCAATTTTAATGCTTGGAGAAAACAAAAAAGAAATTTCAGGTGGAAAAAAAGATACTACAAATAATGTAATGGAATTAAGTGCGGTTATAGAAGCATTAAAATTATTAAAACGCCCATGTAAAGTACAATTATATAGTGATAGTGCTTATGTAGTTAATGCTTTTCTGCAAAATTGGGTTGATGGATGGATTAAAAATAATTGGAAAAATTCTAATAAAGAAGAAGTTAAAAATAAAGAACTTTGGCAAGAACTAATTAGCTTAACCAAAGTTCATGATGTTACCTTTCATAAGGTAAAAGGACATAGTGATAATGAATTTAATAATCGTTGTGACGAGCTTGCACGAGAGGCCATTAAAAATTTAAAATGAACCCAGATTGTTAACTTTTTTTGATAACAGTTTGAGTTCACCTTTATATTATGTATTTTCTTGTATTATTCTTTCTACCGCTTCTCTAGAAAGCTTTGTAATTTCACATACTTGTTCAATATCTATTCCAAGAGAAAGCATTTCTTTTGCCACTTGGACATTTTCATCTTCTTTACTATTTATTAGTCCCATTATCTTTTCTCCCCTTATTTTTAGGAATAACTTTTCTTTTTGCAATTTTCATATTTACTCTTACAGTTTTAGAAGTTTTATTAATTCCTTCTTTAAACTCTTTTTTAACTTTTTCTTTTTTGTTTACTAAATCAGCCTTTACCTCATTTGCTTTTTCAGTTAAATCTTCTTTTACCTCCATAGCTTTACTAGCAATTTCTTCTTTTACTTCTACTGTTTTTTGTTTTATTTTTTCGCCATGTTCTTTAAGAATAGCAGTTAACTTTGGAAAAGCATCTATTAATCTTCTATTTAAGAAAGATTTATCTCTAAGGAATTCTTTTACTTTAATAGAAATTTCTTCTGTATTATCTTTAGGATTTTCTTTATCAAACTTTTTAGTAGCTGAGCGAACGTTTAGAACTACTTTTAGTGATATTAAAATATCTATAGCAAATATACTAGCAATAATTATTGCAATTATATTTAATATGTTTGAATTTATTTTTGATAAGTTATTAAATATAAATGGATTTACTATATAAATAAGTACCATTCCTAAAATGCCAAATGGTATAATTGTTTCTAAACAAATTCTACCATTTATATTATATTTATTATTGCTATAATCCCACCATCTGGCGTGAAATAATTTTTCCATAACATAGCTTGTTAGATATTCTAGAATTCCACAAATAATTATTGCAACACAAAATAGAGCAATCGGATGTTCTTTTAGTCCTGTTAGTCCAAAGGTAATAAATAGTGCTCCTACTCCATAAATAGGACAATATGGTCCAATTAAAAAACCTCTATCTGCAAATTTATGTTTTTCAAATAGTTGAAGTGTTATCTCCATAATCCATCCACAGATTGCAATTATTAGAAAATATAAAAAATAAATCGATATGCTATATTCCATTTTAAATGTACTTCCCCTCTTTAAATTTTCATACATATTATACTTGTTTTTTATATTAATTTCAATAAGATGAAATAAATTAATGTAATATATATTTCAATTGTTTTGTTCTAGCATTGATTCTAATTCTTTAATTTTATCTCTAATTTCAGCAGCCTTTTCAAATTCCATTTGAGTTGCATAGCTTAACATTTCATCTGTTAATTTTGCTATGATATCTTTCATTTCTGTTTCTTTATCTATATTATATTGTTCTTGTATTTCTTCTACAAAGCTTGCCTTAATTGTATCTCTAATTGATTTTTGAATGGTTTTTGGTGTAATACCATGCTTTTCATTATATTCTTCTTGAATTTTTCTTCTACGGTTAGTTTCAGAAATAGCTTTTTCCATGCTTTCTGTTAATTCATCTGCATACATAATTACTTTTCCTTCTGTGTTTCTTGCAGCACGCCCTATAGTTTGTATTAAAGATCTTTCAGAACGTAAAAAGCCTTCTTTATCTGCATCAAGAATTGCTACAAGTGAAACTTCTGGAATATCTAAACCTTCTCTTAATAAGTTAATTCCAACTAGCACATCAAACTCACCTAAACGCAAATCTCTAATAATTTCCATTCTTTCTAATGCTTTAATATCTGAATGCATGTATTTTACTTTTATGTCTATACCTGCTAAATAGCTTGTTAAATCTTCTGCCATTTTTTTAGTTAAAGTTGTCACTAAAACTCTTTCTTTCTTTTCAACTCTTTCATGAATTTGCTCTATTAAATCATCTATTTGATTTTCAACAGGTTTTACTTCTATTTTAGGATCTAAAAGCCCTGTTGGTCTAATTATTTGTTCTACTACATTTTCTTTGCTATGCTCTTTTTCATATTCAGCAGGTGTAGCACTTACAAAAATACATTGATTAATTCTTTTTTCAAACTCTTCAAATTTAAGTGGTCTATTATCAAATGCAGATGGCAAACGAAAACCATATTTTACTAAAGATTCTTTTCTTGCCCTATCTCCATTATACATTGCCCTTACTTGTGGAATTGTTGCATGTGATTCATCTATTAAAAGTAAAAAGTCTTTTGGAAAATAATCAAATAAAGTATATGGGCTACTTCCTGCTTTTCTTCCGCTTATATGTCTAGAATAATTTTCTATTCCCTGGCAAAAGCCAGTTTCTCGCATCATTTCAATATCAAAGTTTGTTCTTTCTTCTATTCTTTGAGCTTCTATTAGTTTATTATTTTCTTTAAAATATTTAATTCGGTCTAGCAATTCCTCTTGAATAGTAGTTATTGCTCTTTCCATTTTTTCTTTCGTTGTAGCATAGTGGGAATTTGGAAATATCATAACATGCTGTCTAATTCCTGTTACTTTACCTGTTAATGGATTTATTTCTGAAATTTTTTCTACTTCATCTCCCCAAAATTCAACTCTTATAGCTGTTTCACTTTCATCTGATGGATATATTTCTACTATGTCTCCTTTTGCTCTAAAAGTACCTCTTTTAAATTCTAGCTCACTTCTAGTGTATTGCATATTTATTAATTTTTTTAGCATATTATTTCTTTCAATTTTCATATTTGGTCTTAAAGAAACTGCCATATTTTCGTAGTCTATTGGGTCGCCTAATCCATATATACATGAAACAGAAGCTACTATGATTACATCTCTTGTTTCAAAAAGGCTTGCTGTAGCTGAATGGCGAAGCTTGTCTATTTCATCATTAATAGAAGCATCTTTTTCTATATATGTATCTGATTGTGGTATATATGCTTCTGGTTGGTAATAGTCGTAATAGCTAACGAAATACTCAACTGCGTTGTCTGGGAAGAACTCCTTGAACTCGCTATAAAGTTGTCCGAGCTAGTGTTTTATTGTGTGCTAAAACAAGTGTTGGCTTTTGCACTTTTTCTATTATGTTTGCCATTGTGAATGTTTTTCCGTGAGCCTGTAACTCCCAGAAGTGTCTGAAATTTCTTGCCTTCTTTAATGCCCTTTGATAAGTATTCTATTGCTTCTGGCTGGTCGCCAGTAGGTTTATATTCTGAATGAATTTTAAACATATTTTTCCTTTCTTGTGACCTTTTTACTATTATAAAAAGACAACTGTCAGCCAATAATTCGTCCTCAAATTCGTCCCCAATGGACTATTTTGGTTGGTTAATAGTAACTTTTTTTACACAGGACGAATTTAGGTCACAAATTTCTATCGCACTATTAAATGATATTAAACAATACTAAATACAATTTTTTACTATTTAATAATATCATTTTTTACTTGAAAAAACAAGGCTTTTAGAATACCTTGTTTTTATAATAATTTTTAATTATTCTCTAAATAGCTTTTAATTGTTCTATAAAACTTTCATCTATTCCATCTAATAATTCGTCCCCAAATTCGTCCTTATCATTTGGTTGTACTAATTTAATAAATGGCTCTAGTTCATCTAAACAATCAGCTATTATTTCTTCATTATCTCCATATACATCTACTGAAATTATTTCACTTGAATGCCCCATTACTTTTGAGATTGCTTTTAAATTAAAATTGTTTTTTATAAGTAAAGTACAATAAGTTGCTCTTAAATCGTGAAATCTTATATTAGGTAGGTTATTATCTTTAAGTAATTTTTTCCAATATTTAAAATGAAAACCTTTACTTCTAGGATTACCATAAGTAGAACAACAAATAAAATCATAATCTTTAAATGGTGTTGTCTTATCATTTATTCTTCTATTTCTATTTTTTTCATATTTTTTTCTTTCCTCAAGTATTGCTTCAAAAACTAGATCAGGAATTTGTAGTTCTCTATTACTTGAAAAGGTTTTAACTTCAATTTCTTGTTTAGTATATTCTCCTACTTTTATTTCAGAATTATCAGTATTTGCTTTTTTTCCTAATTGTCTTTGTACTTTTAGTGTTCTATGTATATAATCTACATCTGAGTATTTTAATCCATTTATTTCTTGTTTTCTTAATCCCATAAGTACAGCAAATAATATTTGCAAATATATTGGGGTATCTTTACTTTTTTCTATAAGTATTTTCACTTGTTCAATATTTAAAGTTTTCTTTGTATCTATTTCTATTGTTCTATATTTCTTTTTCTTTATGCTTTTAGGTAAATTAACATCTTGTGCCACATTGATACCTATAAATTTCTTATCTAGTGCATATTTTAATGCAGAATTTATAACTGCTTTACATAGTCTAGCAATATTGTGTGATACTAATGCCTTTTCATTATATAACTTCTGTATATGTCCTCTATTTAATGTTTCCATATCTATATTTCCTAAACATGGTATTATATGATTATAAACAATATTCTTATATGTGTCATAAGAATCTGCTGTTAGTTTGTTTGGTTTCATATATTCTTCAAGCCAAAATGTAAAAAAGTCTTTTACTTTATAACTATTGTTTACTATAAATGTACCATTATGCAATTCTGTTATAATAATATTTCTTGCTGCATTTGCCTCTTTTTTTGTTTTAAAACCAGATTTTTGTATTTTCTTTTCTCCATTTTCATAGATAAGTACAATTCTAAATCCATATTTCTTTTTTATAGAAGTAACAGAATATACTTTAAAATCAATATATTGTCTTTGCTCTATTGAAAATTGTGTTTTCATACTTCTATTCCTCCACTTCTGTTACTGCAAACTTATTATTAACAAATGCAGTAATTTTTTCTTTCTCGTTTATAACATCACAATAGAAATCAAATGTAGTATGAATTGAACTATGTCCTAATAATGCTGATATTTTTGCCAGAGCTACTCCTTGCTCAATTAAAATTGTTGCATAAATATGTCTTAATCCATGAACACTTATATCTGGTAAACCGTTCTTACTACATATCTTTTTTAAATAAGTATTTAATGCAGTGGCACAATGTGGTTCTCCATTAGGTTGACAACTTACATAGTCATTATCTGTATAAATATTTTCATTTACCTTCTTATAGTAATCTATTATTTCTTTTCTTTTTGCTAATTCTTTCCAAATAATTTCTGGTACTCGTAAAGTTCTAAAACTATTTTCTGTTTTAGGTTCTTTTTCTTTCGAGTATAATTTATTTACTTTATATTCTTGTTTGTTCATTTCGTATTGATTTCCTAATTGTCTTGAAATTCGTACACTTTTCTTTTCTAAGTTAAAATCTGAAAACTTTAAGCCTCTTATTTCTCCTTTTCTTAAACCACAGAATAAGGCTAAAAGTATTTCTAAATACCAATTATCTTTGCAACTTGCTTCTAATAATTTTTTAATCTCTTGTTGACTTAATAATTTTATATTTGGTTTTCCTCTTCTATAGAGTTTTACATTTGTGATAGGATTTGTAGTTAAAACATTATCTTTTATTGCATCTTTGAAAGCTAAAGTCAAAGTTTCTCGACTTTTATTTGCAGTCGTTTTTCCTAATTTATCTATTTTATCTAATAGTTGATTTAGATAATCACTTGTTACTAATCTTACTTTTATGTCATAAGGTAAATTTGGAATAATTAAATTATATATTGAATAAGAAGTTACCATTCTTGTTGTGCTTTCAATTTTTTTTGAATATATATTTTCAAACCAATATATCAAATAATCTTTTAAAAGTATTTCCTTTTCAAACATAGGTGTAATTTTATTTCTTCTCTGTTGTTCATACTCTTGTAAAAATTTATAATAACTTTCTTCAGCTGCTTCTGGTGTTTTAAATCCACCAACTCTTCCATATTTTGTAGTTCCATCTTCTAATAGTATTTTTTTTCGATGATTCCAAGAATTTCTATACATAAAAGCAATTGTTCCTTTATATTCATTTTCCGTTGCCATATATCTCATTCCTTTCCAAATTGGAACTCTAGTTTATAGTTTGAAAGCTATCTACATTTTGCCCTTTCATCCACATGTCAAAAGAATCTTTTGGTACTTTATAGAGCTTACCAATTTTTAAAACTGTAAAAGGGTTTTGTTTATGATAAATTTCTTCTAAAAATTTATATGTTTTTGTTCTTCCAAGACCTAATATTGTTTGAATATCACTAACATCATAAACCCTTTTAATATCTTGTTCTTGCATATTGTTTCCTCACTTTCAAAAGGAGTCTGCAATCACAATATAATGATACAAACTCCTTTAAAATTTTACTAATGTACTAATTTTAAATTTATACATTTTTTGTACTTTCTACTTTATAAGTAAATTTTGGAATAGAATTAAATAATTTGTTCAAATTTTCATCTGAAGACTTACTTATTATTTTCTTTACATCTTCAATGGCTAATTTCATATTTTCTTGCTCATGAACCATTGAAACTTCTTTTATCATTTTTATTGTTATTCTATATTTTTTTCTTTTCATAAACCTCTTCCTTTCTAAAAATAATAGAGATTAATTAAGTAATATGATCATTGAAATAATATCTAACATTTTTTGCCTCGATATTCATTTCAAGACTATCAATATGATAACCTTGAAATTTTGTTTTCTATATTTTTTTCTAATTAGATTGCTATTGTTTCTAGCACATCAGAATTTCACTGGTCAGAACTCTGGCTTGTACTCATTGCTTGGGACGGCACATTATATAAACACTATGGACTATTTATATAACTTCAACGCACGAACTATGACTATACAAAAGTTTCCTATATTACATTCTCATACAAGTACCACACTTGCAGATTATTTAAATAGTTGCTAACCTACCTAAAATGTAAATATTTGCTATGTTATCTAATTATTATAAAATTTTCAAAGTGCTTGTCCATAAATAGAAGATTTTTTTCTTCTAATAAGAAAGGCTGAAAATTTTTAAAAAACACTACAAAAAATTTATAAATTTTTTAATTTTTTTTAGAAAACCTTAAATATACTTTCTTTTTTCTGACTTCTTTTATTGTTGTAGCAATAAGTTCACTCTTTAAGTCCTCATCTATTTTCCCATCAATTATTGAGTTTTTGTTTATTAGTTTCATTATTTGTTCAATTACTTTTACTAAAGCTACATCATCAGTAACTGCTGATTTCAATAAATTATAAAAATCGGTTTTAACTTCTTCCATCTAAACTTCCCCCATTTTACTTTTTAATTTTTGAATTGCTCTATATCTCCTTAATTCTAGTGCCTTTACTGATACGTTTGTTAGTTTAGATATTTCTTTGTAAGAAAATCCCTTTACATATAGCAATTCTAATAATTCTTTTTCCTTTTTATTTAAAACATCTAAATCTAAAAATTCTCTTTCACTAATTGTTTCTTGTTTAACTTTATAATCTGTAAGTTCTTCTTCAAATTCATTTATTTTAGATATTTTCCTTATATAATCAATTCTTTTATGGATTAAAACAACTTCCATATATTTTATAAATCTAGCAAGAACTATATCTGACATAAAAAACCTCCAATCAATGCGAATTTTTAAAAATGCATCGATTGGAGGCGAACGACAGCATATAAATGCTTGTTCATTTGTTAATACATGAATATAAAACCCACAAAAAAAGTCATTAGGGACAACACAACCTAATGACTTATATTCAATAAAAAAATATTTAATTTCTTTAAAACAACAAATTACAATATTTTTCATTAAAGACACTCCAAAGGCAAGTTCATAACTTGTCACTTTATTTTCAATTAAACTTTCTCCTTATGTATTTTTGCTATTTGCGAGTGTCTTTGATTGAATTTCTATATAAATAAAAAACATACTAATATATATACTTTTTTGGATATATACACATTAGTATATTTTTAATCATTCATATAATATAGACAATCCATTTTTATCCCTCCAATTTAATATCTATAGTCTTATGTTTATCAACAGATTGTCTTTTGTTTTACATTTCTGAAACATATTATAAATTTATTTTTTTATTCTGGAGAAAAGTGTCATTTAAGAGGTATTTGGGTGGTATTTTGGTGGCACTTCGATAGAATGAAGGAGTTTTGTCTTCTTTTGTCGAATTATGACAAGTTTTGTCAAGTGCATTGATTTGCATAGGGTTTCGTGTTATAATATTTACAAAATAAGGAAATTTTTAGTAGTTTTTTCCTAAACCTACTATAAAAAAATGAAGGAGAAAAAAATGAAGTTAGTATTTGTTGCTTTTGATAATGTCAGACATCAACCAAAGTCAACTAATATGATCTCAATGACTCAAAATAATAATTTCAAAATTGATAGTTTATATATCGATGACATTAATGCACTTAATGAAATATATGATTCTTTTAAACCAGATGTACTCTTAATTGATGCTTTGTTCGATAAAAGTGTTATGTTAAATTTTTTATTGAATTTTCAGAAAAGAAATAATAATGAATGTAAAATTATTTTGACTTATAAAGATAAAAAAGAAAAATACGAGTATGCACAAACCAAAATTCCAGCTAGATTTTTTCCATATAGAGTACCTAGTGATATAATCTCTGCCTCATTTAAAGAAATGTCAGAAGGTAAAATATTTTCTCATAATGAAAATGTTTACAGACTCATTCATGACTTTAAATTAGATTTATCATCTCCAATAACTAGACAATTTAGAGATTGTCTTGAGATATTAACTTCAGAAAACAGTAAATATCTTTTATTTGGGTATCTATACAATGCTTTTTATACAGTTAGTAAATTAGAAGATGTAAGTTTAGATACAATACGAAAGAGTGTCTATAAAGTAAAACAAGATATTGATAACAATATTTCGCCCACTTTAAGACACTCTATTTTTAAAGATAATGACATTAAAGATATGAACTTACCAGATTTTTTTGATTACATAGTAGAATATATTGATGAGATAAAATAGACTTTATTTATGGGATTCTTATTCATATATATTAAATATTTCTCCAGAAATATCAATAATCTCATTTATAGGTATTTCAGTTTTATCTTCTAAAATAATCCTTTGATTATAATTATCTATTTTTTTTACTATTCCTGTTATATTTATATATTTTCCACCATTTTTAGTTAAGTCTGGTAAAAAATAAGTAAATGTTGTTTCTATTCTTTTATCTGTTTTTTCAGTAAGTATGTGTATTTTTGTGTCTAGTATATTCTTTAGCTCGTCACCTATATCAATTCTATTTTCCACTTTTCTACCAGTTTCCTTAACTGCATCTTCATATCCAGTAAGAGCTGCAAAAGGTACAAATTGAGCTGAACGAGCATATAAAGACATTTGAGGGTGCTTTTTTGATATATGATGTTCCATTTCAATTATATCATCATATTTATGGTCGTATTTCATCTCCATTACTCCTTCACTTAACTTTTATGTCCTCCTATTTGTTTATTTCTTTCTATTGTTGTGCCACCATCTATAAAATTCATACCTTTAAGTATTGCATTTTTTCCATATCTCGATTTAATATTCAAAACTGCTTTCTGTAATTTTTTTTCGCATTGCTCTTTATTTCTTTGCTGTTCTATTGTTGAATAATCATCAAAAAAATTCATTTGTTCAAATTTTTGTATATTTTTATAGTCATCTTCATTAACCACATCACAAGCTGTTATATTTAATCTTCTTACAAGTAAATTTGTATTTATAATATTTTCATAAAGTTCCAGTACTTTTTGTGTTAATATTTTGGTAGAAGCTGTTTTGTGGTCTATATTTGTGGTTCCATGAGAATGTTTTGGTACTTCTCTTCCATAGTGATCTAATGTAATTTCTCCTGTATAAGCACTTCTAATATTACTATTTTTTATATTCTCAACATCATAACCTATATCTAAAACTAATTTACTTGTAATTAAATTCTTTTTTACTAAATCTAAAGTAAGCAATTCTGTCATTTCTTTTACAATAAGTCTTGTTTCTTCATAGTTATAAGGTCTATGTAAAACTTGACCTGAACTAATACTATTAGTAACAGGTTTATATGATTTTATACTTTCAATAGTACAAGGTTCGTAACCCCAACTATGATCTATTAAAAGTTCAGCATTTATTCCAAACAATTTATATAACATTTCTTCATTATTTATAGAAATTCTTGCAATATCTCCCATAGTATAAATTCTATGTTCTTCTAACTTTTTAGCAATACCTTTTCCAACTCTCCAAAAATCTGTAAGAGGTTTATGATTCCAAAGAAATTTTCTATATGCTCTTTCATCTAATCCTGCAATTCTTACTCCGTTTTCGTCAGGTGTTGTATGTTTTGCAACTATGTCCATTGCAATTTTACATAGATATAAATTTGTTCCAATTCCACAAGTTGCAGTTATACCTGTTTCATTGAATACATTTTTTATAACTTTTGTTGCTAGTTCTCTTGGTGTCATATTGTAGGTTTTTAAATAATGTGTAATATCAATAAATACTTCATCGATAGAATACACATAAATATCTTCAGCAGAAAACCATTTTAAATATATCTTATAAATATCGGTGCTATACTTCATATAATAACTCATTCTTGGTGGTGCTATAATATAATTTAGTTCTAAATCTGGATTATCTTTTAATGCTATATCATCATAAGACGAACAAGTAAAGTTATGTCCTGGAGCTTTCATTTTTCTTTGTTCATTAATTTCTTTAACCTTTTGTACTACTTCATATAATCTTGCTCTTCCTGGAATTCCATATTGTTTTAATGATGGACTTACTGCAAGACAAACTGTTTTCTCAGTTCTGCTACTATCTGCAACTACTAAATTTGTTGTTAGTGGGTTTAGACCTCTTTCTTGACATTCAACAGAGGCATAAAAGCTCTTTAAGTCTATAGCTATATAAATTTTATCATAGTTATTATTCAACTTTTACACCTCCAAATTTTTAATTTCAGTTTTCATTATAGCACATTATTTTTTATTTGTAAACAATTGTTCGTAGAAGTTGCAAAAAAAGAGAAAATTTCTTTTCTCTTTTTTGTTTTTAGATAAAGATTAAATTATTCATAAATACATTTTTCTCTCTATATATTTTTTATTTCTCTTATTGCTTTTTTTATATTTTCAGCTTGTTTTTCGTTTATTTTATTGTTAATTTGGGCAAGATTAACTAAAGATAAAGCATTATCTAATGTGAAAATATCTTCTTTATTATTTTCAATTTTTGTTAAGTAATATTTTACTTCATCAACTACATAGTCTGGTGTATATTCTGGTAATTTTTTTAGTTCTGTATCCATGTTATTACCTTTCTTCTTATTATTGTTTCTAATTTTAACATATTTCTTATTTCAGTGCAACAAACTACTTCGATGAATTGATTTTGCTTTTTTTCAACTCGCCAAAGTGGTGTAGAAATTTAATTTTATATAATTTTATTTAAAAGAGAGGTATTATTTATGAAATTATCAGTAGCAATAAGAAAACGAATTAAGTACTATCTTAATAAAAAAAATATGAATGTATGGGCTTTGTGTAAAGCCACAGGTATTCCTTGTTCAACTATTTCTACATTCATGAGTGGCAAGACAGAACTTATAAAATTAGATACATTATTGCATATATGTGAAGGTTTTAACATTTCACTTGGAGAATTTTTTACAGATGAAGTATTTGAAAATGTATATCAAGAAATCGAGTAGAGAATAAATAAGTATTTTATTTATTCTCTACTCGATTTTATTCTATAAAATTATTACAAAATATAACTATTAACCTAATATTTAATAATTATTCCACATCATGTCTTGCTAAAATTTTGGCAGGTGTTTTTCTAACTACATTAAATAATGGCAACAAACCAAATATTAAGTTAAATAAACAAACAATTAAAACGGCTAGCCCTATTGTCTTAAAATTCACAATAAACATTCTGCTAACACTAGATATTTTGGTTACTTGGCTCAATATGTATGCCATAAGTATTATTCCTGGCACGCTTGCTAATACCGTAATCGATATAATTTCTCCTAAAAAGATTCTGTAAACATCTTTTCTTTTTAAACCAATTGCCCTCAGAACGCCTACTTCTTTTATTCTTGATAAGAACGAAGATCTCATCATTAAATAAATTTCTATTAATGATATTGCAAGAATAACACATGCAAATATTATGCTACTAACCGTTTCACCATGTCTTTCATCAATATAATCTTGCCTATCTTTTTCATATTTATCTATTATATTTAAGTTATATTCATTTTTAAAATCATTTATTACACTAGCCTTGTTTTTTGGATATATTGTAAATCCATTTGATTTTGAAATTACATTATATTTAACAGTATTATTATTTACTAGATAATCTTGTCTATTTGTCTGACTATCATAATACCCTACAACTGTAAGCTGTTTTCCATTTACTTCTGTATTAATAGGCTCATATAAGTCCATTTCTTCTGAATTTGTTGCATTTACAATAACTTCATAATCATTTTTAGGAAATCTACCTTTTTTTAATGTTATATCATCTAAATATAAATTATAATCTTGTATATTATCTTCTTCACCTGATGAATAATAATCGGTTACTACATAAGAAGCATACGTAGAACCAGTTTGTTCCATATTGTTTAATATGTTAATGAAAAGCGATTTCTTTACATAAATTGAAGGAGTTAAATTATCTACAAAACCAACAATGGTAAAATCCTTCATTCCTTCTATTGTAACTACTCTGTTTAATAATTCTTCTGCACTTTTTATTCCCATACCTCTAAAAGATGAAAATTGGGTATTTAGCAAATTATCCACTATTTTTTTATCTATTACAATTTCATAATCTTTTTTTGGCATTCTTCCTTTTATTAAATCATTCTCGCCAATTTTACTAATATCAACAAGTGAGCCTGTAAGCTGAAATGTATATTGAGATAATTGATAATAATTATCCATTTTTATATTAAAATTTGCATAAGAATCGCCTGGTATAATATAATCTATATTTTTTAATTTTTCATATTTTAAATAATCGTCCACATCTATTTTTGCAGTATCTACTTGAAGATAATTTTTATCTAATGTAATATAATCAGATTCTCTTACATCCATTGTTTCTGCTATGTTGCAAACACTATACACTACAAACATACTTGATGCAAAAAAACCTAAAAGCAAAATCTTTTTTAGTACAGAATAATTTAAAATTCTGTTAAATCCAGTTTTTATTGATTTAAAGATTCCATAAATTGATTTATATTCTGCTTTATATTTATTATCTATAACTTCATCTAAATTATATTTATGTTCTTCATAAATACTTTTATCTATTTTTTTATAATGTTCATTTACAAGTTCTATTGAGGAATTATCATCTACTACCTCAACTTTTCTATTTTTTGCTTGTACAAATACATTTCCATTTTTAAATACTAAATCAACATAAAATTTTTCGTTTTGTTCATCAGAATAAATATTAATATTAATATTTTTATTTTTAAAATTGTTTATGTCTTTAAAATCTTTCAAATATATTTTATTATCTAGCCTATATTCTAAAGACTCTGCTGAATTATTTTCGTAATCTTTTACAATTTTGCCATCTTGCAATTCTATTATTCTTGTTGCATAAAACTTAGCTAAATCAACTTCATGTGTTACCAGTATAACAAGCTTGTCTTTTGAAATAGCCTTTATAATATTCATTATTTCCAATGAATTTTTGCTATCTAGGTTTCCTGTAGGCTCATCTGCAATAACAATACTTGGGTTTTTAACTATTGCCCTTGCTATTGCAATTCTTTGCTTTTCTCCTCCAGATAACATTCCAGCAGGTCTATTTCTGTATCTATACATATTTACAGCTTCTAATACATAATTTACCCTTTTTTCTATTTCCTTCTTGTTTTTAAGTCCTATCATTTTTAAACTGATAGCAACATTATCAAATACAGTCATGTTTTCTATAAGCTTATAGTCTTGAAATATGTAGCCAATGTTCAAGTTTCTTATTTTGTCAACTGTGTATGTTCTTCTTCTAGTGATTTTTTTTCCGTTTATATAAATTTTTCCGCTATTTACCTTATCTAGTCCACCTATTACATTTAAAAGAGTAGTTTTTCCACTTCCAGATTGTCCTAATATAGCAACTAGCCCAGTATTTTCAAGTGTTAACGAGGTATTATTAATAATATGAATTTTATTTGATTTTCTTCTATTAAAATATTTATTTACTTTTTCTAACTTTATCATATTATTACACCTCCTCTTTGTATGTATTTATTGCAGTATTTTTAAATAGCTTTCTTGCAAATTTTCTTGAAATTAACCTTGACATTAAAACTAATATGATATACATTAATACATACTCTCTTAGGCTTAAAAAGTTACTTAATTTTGCTATATATTCTAAATGAATTATATTTGTTTTTACTAAATAACTAAATAGTAGTAATGTTCCATAAGAAAGTGTAGAATTTATAAATAATTCTATATCTAATATTCTTCTTACGGTTTTATATGTAGCACCAAGCATTCTTAATGTGGTATAATAAATATTCCTTGACTTTAGTATAATTCTTATAATTAAATATGAAATAAAGAATAATACCGCAATTAATATAATTGTTACAACCACTTTTATAATTTTTATGATTATTTGATATGTTTGTCCTTCATTTATTTTAAAATCTGTTACTTTTTTAGCTGATAATCCCAATTTTTCTAGTTCATTAACTGTGTCATCTATTTCATCTACATTTTTTACAAAAACACTGGATTGATAAGATGGCTTATTATAAAGCGAATTATATTCATCTTTATTTATATATATTGTATATCTATTACTATCATAATTTTCTAGCCCCGTTCTTCTTTCAAAATTATATTTTGTATATGTATTTGATATAGTTAAATCTAACTCATCATTATAATAAGTGTTGCTTACATATATATTTAAAGGCTTTCCTATTATTCTATAATAGTTATATTCATATTTAAAATCATCATCTACAATTGCTTCCCCTTTTTTTACTTTGTCATTAGGTTCGACTGCATATTGCTGATATTTGTTATTAAAAAACACTTTCATTTTACTATAGTTTTTATTCATTTGATTTCTTAAATCATTTAATACGCTTTTACTTACATAAAATTTAATATCATAGTTATTTTCATAACTATATTGTATTCCAACTATTATTAAATCTTTTATTTTTTCATTACTATATGCGTTTATTCCTACTGTTTTTAATACAGAATAGGTTTTATTTAATACCTCATTTAACTGTTCTTTAATTAAATAATGATCCTTCCTTATTTGCAAAATAATTTCATTTTCTTTTTCTGGCATTCTTCCTACATCTATATTCCCTTTAAAATTACTTATTTCTTGTAAATATCCATATAAGCTATAATCATTTCTTGATAAGGCTGTTCCACTATCTAAAAATATATCATCTTCAACTATATAATCAACATTTGGTATTTGCTTTATTTTATTATAATCATCAGTTGTAAAAAATTTTCTATTATTTTTATTTATTAAAATTCTATTTTCTGATAAATCTCTAAAAGCTATACTGTAACCAGTGTCAACAATTTCAGCTTCTGACATTTGAAAACTAGCATACTCTGCAAGCATAGCACTACTTATAAAAAGAAACACTATAAATAGCAATAAAAATTTTGTAGCTATATTAAATGTATTTCTAAAACCTAACCTATACTTATTAAATATGCTTATATTGTTATAATGGCTTCTTTTAATCTCTTTTTCTTCTATTTTCTTTATTTCGTTGTTTTCTATAATTCTGCCATCATTCATTTTAATAATTCTTGTTGCATATCGCTCAACCTGCTCAATATTGTGTGTTACAATTATAACTAATTTATCTTTAGCAACTTTTTTTAATATTTCTATAACTTCACTTGCCGATTTAGAATCTAAATTTCCTGTAGGTTCATCTGCTACAATAATTGGTGTATCTTTTACCATTGCTCTTGCTATTGCAACTCTTTGCTTTTGCCCACCAGATAATTTAGATACTTTTGTATTTTTAAATTTTGTAAGACCTACTTGTTCAATTATTTCCAATATTTTTTTCTTTACTTCATGCTTTTTATATCCATTTAGCAATAATACTAATTCTACATTTTGATAAACAGTATAACTATTAACTAAATTAAAACTTTGAAAAATATTTGCAATATATTTTCTTCTATAATCTTCAAAATCTTTTTCTGTGTAATGGCTTGTTTCTTTACCATTTATGTACATTTCGCCTTCTTCGTAACTATCTAAACCTGATATTACATTTAAAAGTGTACTTTTGCCACTGCCAGATTCACCTGTTATTACTACAAACTCACCAATTTTAAATTCTAAATTTACTTTAGTAAATCCAGATGTAATAACGCCTTTGTTATAATAGAATTTTGATACATTTTCTAATTTTAACATTTGCCTTATCCCCTTATATTTTATTTTTATAATAATATCACAAACTAAAATATAAGTAAATACGTCAATTATTATCTAATATTTTTTATACAAGTGCATAAAAAAAGTGTGCTTAATACACACTTCGCTTTTTCTCTTTATATATCAATTTCGTTTAATAAGCCTTTTTCATAAAGCTGACTTCTTATTTCGTACATTTTATTACTTAAGTCCAGTAGGTCATTCTTACTATTTTCTGCTACTTTACGCATGTCAATATATAGATATGTAACTACTCCTAAAGCAATAACCAAAAGTATTATTACAACTAAAAATATTTTACTTAACTTATTCATAAATACTTATCATTCCTTTCTTGCCTTCGCTACGCTTAGTCTGCGAAAGGCACAAAATTTAATTAAAAATAT
>CANQUT010000018.1 GCA_947627105.1 uncultured Clostridia bacterium | reverse complement strand
TTTTTCAACCCAATTAAAAAGCTGGTGCAAAACAACTTTACAGATGTTTCACCCCAACTATTGACATTGAACCAAAAAACTTACGAAACCTTTACAGTTCGTAAGCTGTCTTAAACTGGAGCGGGTAGCGGGAATTGAACCCGCGCTATCAGGTCGGAAGCATGACATTCTACCACTAAATTATACCCGCAAATATTTATCTTAATAATATTATAAAATAAAACTACAATAAATGCAAACCATTTTTACAAAATGATATTTTCAAAAAACAAAAACTAATTCTATAAAGTAAAATAAATCATACACTTATTGGTAATTAAATACTATTTAGGAGTAAACTCTAAATATTGATTTTCTAATAAATTAGATATATACTATTTTTGAAAATAAAATGAAAGGATGGAAAACTCTTATGGGACTTATAGTAAAAAATGTAGATAAAAGCTTTGCAGGGAAAAAAGTAGTAAATAGCATAAGCTTTGAAATGCAAAAACCAGGGGTCTTTGGACTTTTAGGAACAAACGGAGCAGGTAAAACTACTACCATTAGAATGATTTTAGGAATTCTAAAAAAAGATAGCGGAGAAATTACTTGGAATGGAAAAGAAGTAAAAAGAAAACATGTTAACTTTGGCTATTTGCCAGAAGAAAGAGGAGTATATCCAAAAACAAAAATACACGACCAACTTATGTATTTTGCTATGCTTAAAGGCATGAATAAACAAAAAGCAGAGGAAAACTTGCTTTACTGGGCAAAAAAACTAGAAGTAGAAGAATATTTACAAGTTACACCTGAGAAATTATCAAAAGGAAATCAACAAAAAATACAATTTATTACAGCAATTTTACATGACCCAGAGCTTTTAGTATTAGATGAACCATTTAGCGGATTAGACCCAGTTAATACAGAACTTCTTAAAAATGTAATTATAGATTTAGTTAAAAAAGGTACATATATAATAATGTCTAGCCATCAAATGCATTCTATAGAAGAATTTGCATCAGATGTTTTAATATTAAATAAAGGACAAACCGTTTTACAAGGAAATTTAAAAGAAATAAAAGAAAATTATCCAGCAAATAAACTTTCTTTAAGTACTATGGAAAATGTAGATTCTATTATTAAAGATGCAGGGCTTGAAATATACAATAGTAAAGACAATGACTATATTATTAAAATTAATAGTGAAGAAGATGGCTACCATTTATTTAATTTACTTGCTAAAGATAATGTTAAAGTAGAAAAATTTGAAATTATGAAGCCAAGCTTACACGATATTTTTATTGAAAAGGTGGGTGAAAAATAATGAAAGATCTAATACTTGTAGCTACATTTACAATTAAAGAAATGTTAAAAAAGAAAACATTTTTAGTTTCAAACTTAATAATTATATTAATGATTATCGTAGGATTTAATATTCCTAACATTTTAAATAGTTTTAATGCTAATAAAAATGACGGTGAGGAAGTAGGAATAAGTAAAGAATTAATAGTAGATGCGCAAAACATATATGAAGGAAGTTTAGAAGCTTTAAATTCTATGAATTTGGGCTATAACTTTCAAATTGAAAACAAAGAAGTAAGCTTTGATGAAATTAAAACAAAAATAGAAAATGGAGATATAGAAGATGCCATAGTTATTTCAAAGGAGAAAAATGGCATAAAGCTTGAATATATTGTTGAAGATATGACAATGATGAATGGAGTTCCAGAAGACTTGCAAAATACATTTATTGGACTTTATAAAAATTTGCAATTATCAAAATTAAACTTATCAGAAGAACAGCTTGCAAGTTTAGAACCAAATTTTGAATTTGAATTAAAGCAAACAAAAGAAGCGGAAGTAAAAGGAAATGTAATTGTTATGATGTTACTATCTTTAGTATTATTTTATGCAATTTACTTTTGTGCTTACCAAGTATCTTCTTCTATTACTACAGAAAAAACATCAAAAATTATGGAAACACTTGTTACTTCTACAAAACCAAGAACTATTGTACTTGGAAAAACAATAGGCATAGGCATAGTAGGTTTTATGCAAGTAGTAGTTATTGTAGCTGTTGCCTTAATATGTGCTAATTATTGTTTACCAGAAGGCATGCTAGAAAGCGTATTAGATGTTTCTCAAATTACACCAATGCTTGGAGTATTTACTATTATTTACTTTATTTTAGGATATGCTACTTTTGCACTTTTATATGCATTAACAGGTTCAACAGTAAGCAAGCCAGAAGATGTACAAACTGCTAATGGACCAGTTGCAGTTGTTGCGGTAATAGGATTTTACTTATCATATTTTACCATGTTTAATCCAAATAGCAGTTTAAATGAATTTGCATCAATATTTCCATTTTCAGCGCCATTTTGTATGCCATTTAGAATTATGATGGGAATTGCAACTACATCTCAAATTGCAATATCTATAGCAATATTAATTGCCACTATTTTAATAATTGCAAATGTATCTATTAAAATTTACTCAAGCGCTATTTTAAATTATGGAAGTAGGGTAAGCTTAAAAGATATGATTAAAATGTACAAAAATAAGGATGATAGCAATATTTAAAAGGTAATAAAGCCACTTAAATTCTTAGAGTTTAAGTGGTTTTTATATTATAATTCAGTGCCATTATTTGTCGAATTTTGTCAGTCGAAAATTCTTGCATTTTATATTACTTTGTGGTAAAAATATAATTAAGAGGTGATTAGTTATGAAATTAAGTAAAGAATTAGAAGAGAGAATAAAAAAAGAAATTGAAGAATATGAAAAAGACAAAAGAGAAAATAAGGTTATATATTATAACGAAGAAGAAGCAATGAAAATAATGTTTGGAGGTACCTATATTGAAAAAAATGTATAATATACATTACACTAACAGATTTACTAACAAAATGGATCAAATATATAATTATATTTTATATGAACTGCAAAATCCAATTTCTGCTTATAATTTTAAAATAAAATTAATGCAAACTATTTCTATTCTTTATTATTTCCCAGAAGCAGGACCAAAATTTCAAAATACTAAATATAGATATTTAAGTTTAAGACACTGGATAATTTTATATCAAATACATAATTATGAAATAGAAATAGTGCAAATATTTAGTTCTAAGCAAAATTTAAATTTTTATTAATTTCCCTTAAATTTAAATCCTAATTTATTTTTTATAAATTTTCTAAAATCGTTTTCATTACCAGTTATAAAGCCAGATTTTTCTATTATAAAAGCATAGTCTTTATTCAAATACAAATAAAAAAAGTTTTCGTTTTCATATGCTTTATATATTTTGTAGTATCTTAATTTAAAACTACCCATTTTATTTTTAACCTTAAAATATTTTTCATAAAATAAATAATAATTAATTAAGTTTTTTTGAACTTTTTCACTTTGATATTCTTTTTTAGTTTTATAGTATGGCTCAATAAATCTATAAGCTAAAAATCCAAAAAAGCATAAAAAAATTATAATAGCAGATAAATAATATTTATATGCTATTTGAATTGAAATGCAAATAATAAATAAAACTGAAAAAAAGCCAGTATATAAAAAATATTTCCAGTTATTTTTATCTTGATGAAATTTTACAAGTTCAATATAATTTTTACTAGATAAAGTAGTTTTATTTTTAAATAATACCAACTTATTGTTCCTCATTTCTAAATTTATATAAATAAATTTCTTAAGTATTAGTATATTCTACTTTTTATAAAATGGCAAGTATTACTTCTTGTTATTTTTTATATGTTATGTTAAAATTCTAATATAAAAGTTCATGGGTACTTTTTAAAGCCTAAATATTTTAATAAGGAATTAATTTATTATGGAAATAATTGTTGGTAAAACAGCAGGTTTTTGTATGGGCGTTAAAAGAGCAATTGAAAGTGCTAAAGAAGAAACTAAAAAATCATGCGGAAAAGTTACATATTGTTTAGGCGATTTAGCACATAATCCACAGGTAATGCAAAGCCTAGAAAAAAATGGTTTAAAAGTTATAAATAATTTAGAAGAAATTCCAAAACCAAATGGAAAAAATGTTATTTTTCGTGCACATGGGGTAAAAAAGGAAATATATGAGCAAGCTAAAAATTTAGGCTTAGAAATTATAGACTTAACATGTCCATCAGTGCTTGCTATTCATAAATTAGCAGAAGAAAATGCAAAAAAAGGAAAATTTATTTTCTTTATAGGAGAAAAAGGGCACCCAGAAGTTATTGGAACAGAAAGCTTTTGCGGTAATAACTGCGCTACTATTGAAACAGAAGAAGATTTAAACTTAGCAATAAAAAAAGCAAAAACCAAAGATATTAAAGAATTATTTATAATTGCACAAACTACATTTAGAATGGAAAAATTTGAAGAGTTTGTTTTAAAAATTAAGCAAGAATTAAATGAAAAAATTGAAATAGAAGTTAAAAATACTATATGTAATGCAACAAGATTAAGACAAGAAGAAACAGAAAGCTTGTCAAAACAAGTAGACTATATGATTATAATAGGCGGAAAGAAAAGCTCAAATACAAATAAATTATATGATATTTCTTTAAAAAATTGCAAAAAGGCAATTATGGTAGAAAGCGCAAATGAACTTACAGAAAAATTATTACAAGAAATAAAAGAATGTAGAAAAGTTGGCATAATGGCAGGAGCTTCAACTCCTCAAGAAAGCATTGAAGAAACAAAATTGAAATTGCAATTATAATTAATTGTGAAAAACAAAAAATAATATAGCTAAAAATAGAAAGAACAATAAAAACAATAAGAGAAAAGAGAAAACAAAATGAACAAAAAAAGTAAAATATTTAAAATTATATTATTATGCATAGTAATTGCTATTATGATAGGAATTACTATTTACTTGTTTCCAGTAATAAAAAATATTTCAACAGAAGAAGGACAAAATGCTTTTAAAGAAAAGGTAAAGGGTTCTGGCTTTATAGGCTTTTTAATGTTATTTGGACTTCAATTTGCACAAATATTTTTATTTATTATTCCAGGAGAACCAATAGAAATACTAGCAGGCATTTGCTATGGTGGCTTATGGGGAACAGTATTTATAATGGTTGCAGCAGCTATAATTTCAGCATTTATATATTTACTAGTACATAAATTTGGAAGAAAATTTATATATGATTTTATAGATAAAAGCAAAATAGAAAAAATAGAAAAAAGTAAAATATTTAAAAATCCAAAAACAATTAGATTTATTATTTTTATCTTATTTTTTATACCAGGAACGCCAAAAGATTTACTAACATATATTGCAGCATTACTTCCAATTAAACCATTAGAATTTATTATAATTTCAACAATTGCTAGATTTCCTTCTGTAATATCTTCTACATTAGCAGGAGCAAATTTACTTTCTGGAAACTGGCATTTTAGTTTACTTATATATGGAATTACATTTTTATTAGTTGCTATTATAGTATTAATTATGAGAAAATTTGATAAAAATAAATTAACAGATGAGGCTATAAAAATAATTAAATAAACATTGACAATTATAATTTACAAGAGTAAAATAAAATTCATTTTACTAGCAAATAAAGGAGGATTTAAAAATGAAAGATGTAACAATGGAAAAAATAGTTGCTTTATGCAAAGGAAGGGGATTTATTTATCCTGGATCTGAAATCTATGGAGGCTTAGCAAATACATGGGATTACGGCCCATTAGGATCTAGATTAAAAAACAATATTAAAGATACTTGGAGAAAAAGATTTATTCAAGAAAGAAAAAATAGTTATGAGCTAGATGCAGATATTTTAATGCATCCAAGAGTTTGGGAGGCTTCTGGACACGTAGCAAGCTTTTCAGATCCATTAGTAGATTGTAAAGAATGTAAAATGCGTCATAGAGCAGATAACTTGATTAATGATTTTGATCCAAATGCCAATGCAGATGCAATGACACAAGAAGAAATGATGAACTATATTAGAGAACATAAGGTTCCTTGCCCAAATTGCGGAAAATCTGACTACACAGATATAAGACAATTTAACTTAATGTTCCAAACATATAGAGGTGTAACTACAGATAGCAAAAGTATTATTTACTTAAGACCAGAAAATGCACAAGGTGAGTATGTTAATTACTTAAATGTTCAAAGAACAACAAGAGCAAAACTACCATTTAGCATAGGCCAAATTGGTAAGGCTTTTAGAAACGAAATTACACCTGGTAATTTTACTTTTAGAACAATTGAATTTGAACAAATGGAATTTCAAACATTTTGTAAAGAAGGTACAGATAGCGACCTTTACAAATATTTTAAAGAATATGGTAAGAAATATTTTATGGATTTAGGCTTACCAGAAGAAAAATTAAGATTTCACGATCATGAAAAACTAGCACATTATGCAAAAGAAGCTTGTGATATAGAATACTTATTTCCATTTGGTTGGGGTGAAATTAATGGAACTCATAATAGAACAAACTTTGATTTATCAAGACATCAAGAATATTCTGGAAAGAGTATGGAATATTTAGACCCTGAAACAAATGAAAGATATATACCATATATTATAGAATCTACTTATGGCCTAGATAGAACTGTTTTAGCAGTACTTTCAGAAGCTTATGACGAAGAAGAATTAGCAGAAGGAGATACCAGAGTAGTTTTACATTTAAATCCAGTTTTAGCACCATACAAAGTAGCTGTACTTCCACTTTCTAAAAAGTTAAGTGAAAAAGCAGAAGAAGTATATAACAAGCTTTGCAAAAAGTTTATGTGTGATTATGACGAAGCTGGAAGTATTGGAAAAAGATATAGAAGAGAAGATGAAATTGGAACACCATATTGTGTTACAATTGACTTTGATACATTAGAAGATGAAACAGTAACTGTAAGAGATAGAGACACTATGGAGCAAATAAGAATTAAAATTGATGAACTTCAAAATTATATACAAGAAAAAATTATATTTTAAAACAAAAAGGAAGCGCCCCGGATCATGTATTCCGGGGCGCTATGCGTTTAGGCGGCTCTTTCAAAGGGAGGCTCAATTATGAAGGAAGAATACGTGAAGACTGTGGTGATTGTTTTCCATTTGCCCGATCGCCTAGCCTACAAGAGGCAAATTGGCGACGAAAATTTTTCTCGGTTCCTTTTTTAGAACCAAAGGGATTACTTGAATCCTGAGAAAAATCGCATTGATCTTGGCCGTTTCATCTTGACTCTCCTTTAGAGATTTTTTTGAGGGGCGCCTATTTCTTAGCCGAAATTCGGCGATAGTGGCGCTCGGTGATTACCTTTTTTTCCTTTTAGGTAACACTACTGAAAACCGCTAGAGTACCGAAACGCTGCAGGTCGCTTCAATTACTACGACCTCCTTTAAATTATTTGCTAGGTTATTACCAAGCATAAATTTATTATACTATAACTTTATGTAAATGTCAAGTAATTTATCAGAAAATAACAAAACTAGAAAATTTTTTCTATTTTGCTAATTTAGTGTTTGCTATATGATAATATAAGATTAATAAAAAATGCCATATCTTAATCTTTAGTATGCCATATCTTAATCTTTAGTATAAACCTATTGCATTTAAAATAATAAATAGTATATAATTTAAAAGTAACAAAAAATATGCTAAAAATGAATTTTAAAAAATATATATTATATAACTTATACTGAGAGGAGAAAAAAATTGGAATTAGAAGAAAACAAAGCAGAAGAAACAAAACCTAAGAAAACTAATTCA
Organism: uncultured Clostridia bacterium; assembly: GCA_947627105.1. Classification (GTDB taxonomy): domain Bacteria; phylum Bacillota; class Clostridia; order TANB77; family CAG-508; genus CAG-273. Next base: position 17,561 of record CANQUT010000018.1, on the reverse strand, counting down.
TTTATGAAAAATGTTGTTATTCTTATGTTTGCTCAAATAATGGTAAAAGTTTTAGGCTTAATATATAGACTTGTTATTACTAACGTAGAAGGTTTTGGAGATACAGGCCTTGGTTACTATTCATCAGGTTATCAAATATATTCACTTCTTCTTGCAATATCATCATTAGGAATACCTGGTGTAGTTTCAAAATTGGTATCAGAAAGACTTGCAATAAATGATGAAAAAGGTGCACAAAGAATTTTTAAAATTTGTATGACATTTTTCGTAGGTGTTGGCACCATATTATCTATAATGCTATTTTTTGGAGCAGAATTTATAGCAACAGCAATTTTTAATGTACCAGATACAAAATATGTTATGCAAGTGTTAGCACCGGCTATTGCATTTGTTGCAGCATCTGCTGTATTTAGAGGATACTTTGCAGGCCAAGACGATATGAAACCAACTAGCTATTCACAAATAATAGAGCAATTTTTAAATTGTGTATTATCTATTACTTTTGTATATGCATTAATAGGAAAAGAACCATATATAATGGCAGCAGGAGGAAACTTATCTACAACATGCGCTATAGTACTTACATTTTTCTATTTAATTGCTTATTATAAAAAGAAAAGACTTAAAGTATATAAAAAACAAGTATCACCAGAAGATAGTAAAAACAAGTGGCAGTTATTAAAAGTTATTTTAACTTTTTCTATTCCTGTTACTTTAAGCTCTATAATATCTGTTGTAAGTCCTTTAATAGATAGTGCAACAGTAAGCAGATGTATTCAAGCAAGCTTTGCTAGTATATATCCAATAAAAGAAGAACTAGAAGCATATGCTATGAGTATGGCTGGAATTTTATCAAAAGTAGATACATTAGTAGGACTTCCAATTGCAGTTAATGTTGCATTCTCATCAGCTTTAATACCAGCAATTTCCGCTTCTATAGCTAAAAAAGACTATGAAACAGCTTCAAAAAGAATGACATTTTCAATATTTGCATCATTTTTAATAGTAATACCATGCGCTATTGGAATGATAACATTAGCACAACCAATTTTAAATTTAATATATCCAGCTGCAAATGATGGAGCAAGTGTACTTATGATTTTCTGTATTCCAATGATATTTATTGCATTAAGTCAAACTACAAATGGTGGATTATATGGAATAGGCAAAAATAATGTACCAGCAATCGGATTAGCAGTTGCTATTGCATCTAAATTTATACTAAATATTTTATTAATAAGTAATCCTAAAATTGGAATATATGGAGCAGGAATTAGCTCTATAGTAGCACAAGTTTGTGCGTTTATTATTAGCTTTAGTGTACTTACAAAACATATAAAATTGCAATTTAAGTTTAAAAGAATGATACTTACGCCAATAGTTTCAGGCCTTATAATGGGTGTATGTACATACTTTATAAATCAAGGTTTAAATGTAATAGTGCCACATGCTATAAGTACAATTATTTCTATTATTTTAGGCGCTTGCATTTATGCAGTAGCAATATTACTAATGAAAGCATTAACAAAAGAAGATATTATGATGATTCCGTTTGGAAACAAGATATATTCAATTTTAGTTAAATTAAAAATTTATAAGGAAGAGGCTTAAAACTAGGAGGAATACAAATGCCAATATTAGATAAAAATGATAAAGTAGCAGTAGAAAAGTTAAAAAATTTTTTTGAAACTTCTGAATATGCAAGTTATTACCAAAGTTTTGAATGGGCAGAAATAAAAAATGATAATTGGAAAAATGAATATGTATATATAGAAGAAAACGGAAAAATTATTAGCGCAATGCTTATACTAATTAGAACTGTAGCAAAGTTTTTTACCATTATGTATGCAGTAAGGGGCCCTGTAGCAGATATAAATGATACTATAATAATGCAAAAATTAGTAAAAGAAGCAGAGCCACTTGCTAAAAAATATAAAGCATTTGCTTTAAAAATGGATCCAGAAATACCATATAATGAAGAAACTGTAATTAACCTTGAAAACTCTGGTTTTAAAGTAAAAAGTGATTTTAAAGATATTTTAGAATTAATGCAAACAATTCGTAATATGGTTTTACATATTGAGGGCAAAACAGAAGAAGAAATAATGGCAGGTTATAGCCAAAAGACTAGGTACAATATAAGACTTGCAGAGAAAAAAGGAGTAACTGTTAGATATTCAAATTCTGAAGAAGATTTAAAGAAATTTTATGATTTAATGGTAATTACAGCTAAAAGAGATAAAATAGCTGTAAGAACTTATGAATATTATAAAAAAGTTATGGAAGTATTTAAAGATAAAGCTAGAATTTATATAGCAGAATATGAAGGAGAAGCCTTAGCAGCAGCTTTAACTCTTAATTATGGTAAAAAAGTTACATATTTTTATGGAGCAAGCTCAAATGAAAAGCGCAATTTAATGCCAACATATTTAATGCAACAAACTATGATAAAATGGGCAATAGAAACAAATTGCAAGTACTATGATTTTGGCGGAATTTTTAACATTACAATGGATAATGGACTATATAGATTTAAAGAAGGCTTTTGTAGGCAAGAAGGCCCTACAAAATTTATAGGAGAAATAGATAAGGTATATAAAGGTTTTTCTTATTATATTTTTAGCAAAGTTTTACCAAAAGTAAAAAAGGTTATGCTAAATATAGATGAATTTAGAAAAAAAGTCTTGAAAAAATCGAAAGAGTAGTTTATAATATGAACTATCACTCTAACGAGTGATTTGCATAATGGGAGAGTGAATGGTTCTTCTAGCTCTGACAAATAGACTAAGTAGTGGCGAGCGAAAGGTCGATAGTCTGCATGTTAGTTGTTTCGAAAGGACAATCTACACTACGAGATCACTCGGAAGTCAGGCATTTGTTAAGGCTAGGACCAGTGGTCTGTGCTGATGCTGTAGATGATTTATGATTTAGCTGAGTGGCACGAAGAACATCCTCTCCGGCGCTGGCGGGTTTATCTCGCCAGCGTTTCTTTTTTTGTAAATTTAGAAAAATCTCTTTACAATTTTGTAATTTATATATATAATATCTAAGCTAGGCTAAAATTAATCCTAGCTTAAAATATGTTAATTACTTTTTAAGTAATATAAAAAATTTAAAGGAGGTTCTTTATGAGTCACAAATATGTTTACTTATTTAAAGAAGGAAATGCTAACATGAGAGAATTGTTAGGTGGAAAAGGAGCTAACTTAGCAGAAATGACTAACTTAGGTTTACCAATTCCAAGAGGTTTCACTATTACAACAGAAGCTTGTACAAGATATTATGAAGATGGAGAAACAATTGCAAAAGAAATTGAAGATGAAATTTTCACAGCATTATCTACATTAGAAGAAATGACTGGCAAAAAATTTGGAGATAAAGAAAATCCATTATTAGTATCTGTACGTTCAGGAGCTAGAGCATCTATGCCAGGTATGATGGATACTATTTTAAACTTAGGTTTAAATCAAACTGTAGTAGAATCAATGGCTACAAAAAATGAAAGATTTGCTTATGATAGTTACAGAAGATTTATTCAAATGTTTAGTGATGTTGTTATGGAAATACCAAAACCACTATTCGAAAAAGCAATTGATGAAATGAAAGAAAAAAGAGGAGTAAAACAAGATACTGAATTAACAGCAGCTGATTTAAAAGAATTAGTAGCTACTTTTAAAGGAATTTATTTAAAAGAACATGGAAGTGAATTCCCATCAGATCCAATAGTTCAATTAAAAGAAGCTGTAAAAGCAGTATTCCGCTCATGGAACAATCCAAGAGCTATTACTTATAGAAGATTAAATGATATTCCAGGAAGTTGGGGAACAGCAGTTAACGTTCAAGAAATGGTTTTCGGAAATATGGGAGATGACTGTGGAACTGGTGTTGCATTTACTCGTAACCCAGCTACAGGTGAAAATAAATTATTTGGTGAATATTTAATGAATGCACAAGGTGAAGACGTTGTTGCAGGTATTAGAACACCACAACCAATTGCTACATTAGAGCAAACAAACAAACAAGCTTATGAAGACTTTGTAAAATATGCAAATGAACTTGAAAAACATTATAAAGATATGCAAGATATGGAATTTACTATTGAAAGAGGAAAATTATTCTTCTTACAAACTAGAAATGGTAAAAGAACAGCAAATGCTGCATTAAAAATTGCAGTTGACTTAGTAAATGAAGGAATGATTACAGAAAAAGAAGCTGTTTTAAGAGTTGAACCAAATCAATTAGATCAACTATTACATCCAAACTTCGACCAAGAAAAATTAAAAGCTGCTAAACCAGTAGCAAAAGGATTAGCTGCTTCACCAGGAGCTGCAACAGGTAAAGTTGTATTTACAGCAGATAGAGCAGTTGAAATGCATGAAGCAGGAGAAAAAGATTTAGTTTTAGTTAGACTAGAAACTTCTCCAGAAGATATAGATGGTATGAATGTATGCCATGGTGTATTAACAGTTAGAGGTGGTATGACATCACACGCAGCCGTTGTTGCAAGAGGTATGGGAACATGCTGTGTTGCAGGTTGTGGAGAATTAGTTGTTAATGAAGAAGAAAAAACATTTACAGATGCACAAGGTAGAGTATATCATGAAGGAGATTACATTTCTTTAGATGGTTCTACAGGTAATGTTTATGGAGAAAAAATTGATACTGTTGATGCAACTGTATCAGGAGATTTTGCTAAACTTATGGGTTGGGCAGATCAATATAGACAAATGGAAGTAAGAACAAATGCAGATACTCCAAAAGATGCTAAAGTAGCATATAACTTTGGAGCACAAGGTATTGGATTATGCCGTACAGAGCATATGTTCTTTGCACCAGAAAGAATTGCAGCTATTCGTGAAATGATAGTTTCTAAAACAGCTGAACAAAGAGAAAAAGCATTAGAAAAAATTCTTCCAATGCAACAAGGAGATTTTGAAGGATTATTTAGAGAAATGAAAGGTTACCCAGTAACTATTCGTTTACTAGATCCACCACTACATGAATTTGTACCACATGCTGATGAAGATATTAGTGCTTTAGCAAAAGAAATGGGAATAACTTTTGAAGAATTAAAAAATGTAGTAGAAGGTTTACATGAATTTAACCCAATGATGGGCCACCGTGGATGCCGTTTAGATGTTACTTACCCTGAAATTGCTGTAATGCAAACAAGAGCAATTATTAGAGCAGCTATTAACGTAAATAAAGAAGGAATGCACATAGTTCCTGAAATAATGGTTCCATTAGTTGGAGAAGTTAAAGAATTAAAATATGTAAAAGATATTATTACAAAAACAGCAGATGAGGAAATTGCAAATGCTGGAGTTCAAATGAAATATAAAGTAGGAACAATGATTGAAATTCCTAGAGCTGCATTAACAGCAGATGAAATTGCAAAAGAAGCTGAATTCTTCTCATTTGGTACAAACGACTTAACACAAATGACATTTGGATTTAGCCGTGACGATGCTGGTAAATTCTTAGGTTCATACTATGAAAAGAAAATTTATGAATCAGACCCATTTGCTAAACTTGACCAAGTTGGTGTTGGAAAATTAGTTAAAATGGCAGTAGAAATGGGTAAAGCTACACGTCCAGATATTAAACTTGGAATTTGTGGAGAGCATGGTGGAAACCCACCTACAGTTGAATTCTGCCATAATGTAGGATTAACTTATGTATCTTGCTCACCATACAGAGTTCCAATTGCTAGATTAGCAGCAGCACAAGCAGCTATTAAAAATCCTAGATAAAAATTAAAATAGAATTTAAAAGAGTTACCTAAAAATTTTTAGGTAACTCTTAAATTTTGCAAATTTAAAACAACCAATTATTCAGATTTTAGTTGAAATTAAAGATGGTGAGTGGTAAAATAAGAAAAAACAAAGGAGAATGAATATGAATTTATCAACATTATTTAAATTAAATTATGGCTTATATATTGTAACTTCAAAAGAAAATGAAAACTTTTCAGGATGTACAGTAAATACTGTAACACAAATTACAGCAGAAGAAAAGCCAAAATTAATAGTTGCAATAAATAAAGAAAATTATACTTGTGAACTAGCAAGAAAAAGTGAAAAATTAAATATTTCTATTTTATCACAGGAAGCAGATTTAATGTTAATTGGAACATTTGGTTTTAGAACAGGTAGAGATTTTAATAAATTACAAGAAACAGAATATAAATTAGGAAAGAATGGAATTCCTATTGTAATACAAAATACAGTAGGTTATTTGGAAACAAATGTAATACAAGAAATAGATTGTGGCACACATATATTATTTTTATTAGAACTTCAAGAAGCAGAATTAATAGACCCTGAAAAAGAGTCAATGACTTATGGTTATTACCATAAAGTTATAAAAGGAATGACACCACCAAAGGCATCTACTTATCAAAAAGCACAATAAAAATTGTTGTGTATACCATAAAATTTATGATTAACCATAAATTGTAATTGAAAATGTTTTAAAAGTGTTGACAAACAAACTAAAAGTTAGTATAATTTTATAGTACGAATTTTACATAGGTAAATTTTGAATATAGTTATAAATAGAAAATTAAGATAGTTAAAACATATATCTTTATAAACTAGCATAAGTTAAGGGAGGGAATTACAAATGGCACAACCAAAAAGAAGATGGTCAAAAGCAAGAACACACTTAAAAAGATCAACATGGAAATTAGAAAATCAAAATTTAGTAGATTGTCCACATTGCCACGAAAAAGTTATGCAACATAGAGTTTGCCCAAATTGTGGATACTATGATGGAAAAGAAGTAGTAGCTCAAAAAGCAGAAAATAATAATTAAAACTTAAAATTCCAGTGAGAAATCGCTGGATTTTTTGTATGCATTTTACCCTTGACAAAATAAGCAATAAATTATAATATTTAAATACATAGGAAGGAAATATTGTAAAATGGAAAACAGAATTGATAAAATTAATTATTATTTAAATATAGCAAAAGCAGTAGCAGATAGAAGTACTTGTTTAAGAAAAAAGGCAGGTTGTGTAATTGTAAATCACGATGAAATTGTATCAACAGGTTATAGTGGAGCACCAAGAGGAAGAGCAAATTGCATCGATTTAGGTTACTGCACCAAGAAAAGAATGTTTCCAGATGTAAGACATGGTGGCTATGATGCTTGTAGAAGTGTTCATGCAGAGCAAAATGCTATTATTAGTGCTAGCAGAAAAGATATGATTGGTGGAACACTATATTTAGTTTTATATAGACCAGAAACTGGAGAATATGATACAGGAGCAAACTCTTGTCAAATGTGCAGAAAATTAATTATTAATGCTGGAATTGAAACAGTAATTGTAAGAGGAAAAACAGATGATGAATATATTAAAGTAGATGTAAAAGATTGGATAGAAAACGATGACATTTTACAAGGGAAAATAACATATTAATTTATATAAAAATACAAAATAATTATACGAAAATAAAAAACAAATTTTTAAATAATAAAAAGAGCTTTATATATAAAAGCTCTTTTTTTGAGCAAATAAAATGATAAAATTTTGTCGAAAAATAAAAGAAATGGAGGAATAAAAATGAGTGATTTACAACAAATGAGATATAAAGAAACAAGCCCAGAAAATACAGTAAAAAGAATTAAAGAAATTCTAAAAAACAATAAAGTTGAAGTTGAGGAAAATTGGACTAAAAAAAGTAGTGTAGGAACATATTCACTAAGATTATGTGTAAAAGGAACTAATATTGGTCAAAATGGCAAAGGAATGACAAAAGAATTTGCATTAGCTAGCGCATATGCAGAATTTTTAGAAAGATATCAAAATGGGATGTTAGTATTTAGAACAGAAAAACCAAATGAAGAATTTCCTTTTTTATATTCAGCAGATGAAAGAAAATTAAGTTTAGAAGAAATAGAAAAGCAAAATGATAGCTTTATAAACCAAATATTTGAAAAAAACAAAGAAGAATGTAATACTAAATTAGAACTTTTAGAAAAGATATTTGGAGATCAAAAACAAATAATTTCACTTCCACAATATAGTGTAAGAGATAAAAAAGTAGTATATATTCCACATATTCTTTCATGCCATTTAGTTGGCACAAATGGTATGTGTGCAGGAAATAGCCCAGAAGAAGCATTAATTGAAGGAATATCTGAAATATTAGAAAGATATGTTTCTATGCAAATAATTTATCAAAAATTATCACTTCCTGAAATTCCAGATGAGTTCATTGAAAAATTTCCAAAAGTAAAAGTAATGTATGAAAAGCTAAAAAAATCAAAAGGCTATGTATGTAAATTGTTAGATTGCTCTATGGGAGGAAAATATCCAGTTGCAGGTTTAATAATATTACAAAAAAATACAGGAAAATTTGGCTTTAAATTAGGTGCACATCCAGACTATGGAATTGCAATGGAAAGATGTTTTACAGAAGCTGCACAAGGAATGGACATTTATACTTATGCACAAGGATGCACGTATGATTTTAAAAATGAAAACATAAATAGTGCTGAAAATATTAGAGAATTTGTAGATACAAATGCAGCTACATTGCCATATCAGCTATTATCATCAGAAAAATCATATAAATTTAAAGCAGTAGAAGATGTTTCAAATTTAAATAATAATCAAATTTTAAATAAATTAATAGCACAAATTTTAAAAGAAGGACATGACATTTTAATAAGAGATGTATCAACACTTGGTTTCCCAAGCTTTAGAGTTATTATACCTGGAATGACAGAAGTAACTAGAACTAAAATGGCAGGAAGATATCGTGAGTTTGAAGATATAGAATATTTGTTAAAAGATTTAAATAGAATTAATTTAAATAACATACCTAAAGTTATAAAAATGTTAGAAACATTAATATATGATGCAGGCTTTGAATCTTTATATTTTTTAATGAATGTAAAAGATACTAATCTTCTTCCATGCGAAAAAATAAATAATAGTGCAAAATATTTTTTAGCAATTTGTTATATTATGAATAAAGAATATCAAAAAGCTGAAAAAATTTTAGAAGAAATCTTATTTATTGCAAGCAATTTAATATCAGAAGACATAACTACTACATTAGTAAGAGCAGTATATTATTATTCATCAGCAATGAGCATATTAAATAGCCATGAAAAAGCAATGGAATATATAAACTTACTATTTGATGAAGAAATAGCAGAGGCTATAAATTTTAGCTTTGAAAAAAGAGAAAATGTTTTAGTAAATCATTATTTAGTAAAACCAGAAGACTATGTTGAAAATGACGATTCATATTATTTACCATATATGAAAACACTTAAGAAAATGCAAAAAGAAAATATAATTGACCAATCAGTATTAAAAAATTTATTTAATTATAGCAATTTTGAAACTAAAGAAAAGTTAGCTATGAAATAACGCTAGTTATAAATAATAGCTAGAATAGTACTAGTTTTCTTGTTTTTCAAATGCCCGTTGCAGGAGAAAATTCAAAGAAGTAGAGTCAGAACGGGACCTTTCAAAACTGCGAAAAATAGTACTATTCTAACATTAATGTACTTATAATTTAGTAAAACAATTAAATAGCAAGTTTTGTCTTGCTATTTTTTTTTGCTTATAGTAAAATAAATACGAGTTAAATAATTACGGTTTATGTTCGCCACGTCGCTTGCATTTAACATAAAATAAAAGGTTTATAGGTATAGCCTTATTTAAAAATCTAAATATATATAAAGGAGTAGAGGAAAGCTAAAGGCAAACCTCATAATAAAAATGGCAAAACCAACAGTTGCAATTATAGGAAGACCAAATGTAGGAAAATCTACATTTTTTAATTATATAGTGGGTAAAAGAATTTCTATTGTAGAAGACACTCCAGGTGTTACTAGAGATAGAGTATATGCAGATGCTAATTGGAGAGGCACAGACTTTACTTTAATAGACACTGGAGGAATTGAACCAGAAAGCGATGATACTATAACTGTTCAAATGAGAAACCAAGCAAATATAGCAATAGAACTTGCAGATGTAATTATATTTTTAACAGATATTAAACAAGGTGTAACTGCAACAGATAAAGATATTGCTTTAATGCTAAAAAAATCTAAAAAGCCAGTTATATTAGTTTGCAATAAATCAGATACTTATGGACAAGTTCCAAACGAACTATATGAATTCTACAATTTAGGCCTTGGAGAACCTTATGCAGTATCTGCAGTAAATGCTAAAGGCATAGGCGATGTATTAGATGCTATTTATGAAAATTTTCCACAACAAACAGAGCAAAACGAAGATGCTTTAGTTATAAAAGTAGCAATGATAGGAAAACCAAATGTAGGAAAATCTTCGCTTATAAATAAAATATTAGGCGAAGATAGAGTAATAGTAAGTAATATTGCAGGAACTACTAGAGATGCTATAGATTCTGAATTTGAAAATGAATTTGGAAAATATGTGTTTATAGATACAGCAGGAATTAGAAGAAAAAGCAAAGTAGATGATAATTTAGAAAAATATAGTGTTGTAAGAAGCCTTTTAGCAATAGAAAGAGCAGATGTATGTGTTTTAATGCTAGATGCAAATGAAGGAGTAACAGCACAAGATGCAAAAATAGCAGGAGAAGCACATGAAGCAGGAAAAGGTATTATTATTGCAGTTAACAAATGGGACGAAATAGAAAAAGATAATCAAACATTAGAAAATTATAAAAAAGAAGTATATAACAAATTATCTTACTTATCTTATGCACCAATAATATTTATTTCTGCTAAAACAGGTCAAAGAGTAAACAAGTTATTTGAAATGATAAATATGGTGGCAAATCAAAATGCTTTAAGAATATCAACATCTGTATTAAATGATATTTTAAGTGAAGCAGTAACAATTGTTCAGCCACCTACAGATAAAGGAAAAAGACTAAAAATTTATTACATGGTACAAGGCGGAACAAAGCCACCAACTTTTGTAGTATTCGTAAATGATAAAGATTTATTCCACTTTTCTTATGAGCGTTATTTAGTAAACCAAATAAGAAAAGAATTTGGAGGCCTTACAGGCACACCGATTAGAATGATAGCAAGAGAAAAAGGGGACAGGTCCGATTGCTCACTTTCAAGCACTTAGGGACAGGTCTCATAAAATAAAAAAGGAGAGTGATTTTTATGGCAACATATATTATAGTTGCAATTATTGCTTATTTATTAGGTAGCATTAGTTTTTCAGTTATTATTAGCAAAAAGGTAGCAGGATTTGATGTAAGAGAAAAAGGAAGCGGAAATGCAGGAAGCACAAATGTACTAAGAGCAGTAGGAAAAGGAGCAGCTGCTATTACTTTAGTTTGTGATATTTTAAAAGGTGTAGTTGCAGTTTTAATTGCATTTTTAGCAGGAAAAATTGTAAAAGGTTTAGATAATGCACTTTTAGTACAAATTGCGGGTATATGTGTTATATTAGGACATACATTTCCAGTATTTTTTAAATTTAAAGGTGGAAAGGGAATAGCAACATCATTAGGTGTACTTTTAATTACAAACTGGCAAATTGGACTAATTTGCTTAGTATTTGCATTAGTATTAATAGCTTTAACAAGAATGGTATCTGTAGGCTCAATTGCAGCTGCAGTTTTATTTCCTGTATTAGTAATATTTATTAATCAAAATTATTTAGTAAGTGCAAGTAATTGGAGCTATTTAATATATAGCATTATATTAGCAGTTCTTGTAATATTTAATCATAGAGCAAATATAAAAAGACTTTTAGCAGGAGAAGAAAACAAACTTAGTTTTAAAAAAGTAAATTAAAAAATTTAATTTAGAAAGGAAACTTATGAAAAAAATTTGTATAATTGGAAGTGGCAGTTGGGGATGTGCACTAGCAATTCACGCTGCTAAATTAGGCCATGAAGTAAAAATATGGTCATTTACAGAAGAAGAAACAAATGCAATTAATAATGAAAAAAAATGCATATTTTTGCCACTAGCAAAAATGCCAAATAATGTTTATTGTACTACAAACATACAAGAGGCAGTAGAAGGAACAGATATAATTTTACATGTAACACCTTCAAAATTTTTTAGAGAAACTGTAAGAAAATATAAAGAATATGTTACAAATCAGCCAATTATTATTTGTTCTAAAGGTTTAGAAACTTCTACACTATCTTTATTAAGTGAAGTTTTAGCTGAAGAAATGCCAAATGCTAAAATTGGAGCATTTTCAGGTCCAAGCCATGCGGAAGAAGTATCTATTGGAATACCTACAGCCATTGTAATTGCTTCTAAAGATTATGATGTTCAAGAATTAATTCAAAATGCATTTATGAACGAAAACATGAGAATTTATTCAACTTCAGATATAAGAGGTGTAGAATTAGGTGGAGCATTAAAAAATATTATTGCATTTTGTGCAGGTGTAGCAGCAGAATTAAATTTAGGAGATAATAGCTTAGCAGCATTAATTTGCAGAGGTTTAACAGAAATTTCAAGATTAGGTGTTGCAATGGGTGGAGAACATGATACTTTTTATGGACTATCTGGCTTAGGAGATTTAATTGTAACATGTTTAAGCGAACATAGTAGAAATAGAAGAGCAGGAAGATGTATAGGAAGAGGACTTTCATTAGAAGAAACTAGAAAAGAAATAGGCATGGTAATTGAAAGTATAGATAATATTGAAGTAGCATATAAACTATCTAAAAAATATAATATTGAAATGCCAATTGTAGAAGCAGTATATGATGTTTTATACAATAACTTACCACCTAAAGATGCAGTTACTAAATTAATGACACGTGATAAAAAATGTGAATAAAATTTTGGTATATTTTTCATTTTTTAGTCCATAATATTATTAAATTATGAAAGGATGGATTTTAAAATGGGAAATATAATTAATAACATAAGTAAAGGGGCACTAAATACTTATAGATATGCAACAGAAAGTGCTGGAAAAATTGCCCGTGAAATAAAACTTAAGGCACAAATGGCAAATAATAAATCTCAAATTAAAGAATTATATGAAGATATTGGAAAGAATGTATATGAAAAATATTTATTAAAAGAAAATATAGATATTGATTCGGATTTTGCATGTGATTGTTCAATGATAGATGTTCTAGCAGGGGAAATAGAAGAAATGCGTATGGAAATATTAAGCCTAAAAGAACTAAAACAATGTCCAAATTGTAATTACGAAATTGAATTAGACTATCATTATTGCCCTAATTGTGGTTGTGAGCAAGATTTAACAGAAGAAGATATGAAAAATGATGGCCCTGCAACAATAGAAACAACAGATAATATAGATAAAACTTTAAAAAGACAAGATAATTCAAATAATGAAACTAAAAAAGAAGTTCATGAGCAAAATATAAAAGATGTAGAGCAAGATGAAGAAGATTCTATAAACGAAGACAATCTAGAAGAAGATGACTTAGATTATGATGATATAGAAGATGATAACATAAGCGAAGATGAAACTGATATAGATTACGAAGATACGGAAGATGATGAATAACATCATCTTTTTAAAAAGAAAGGGAAAAAATGAAATTAGTAGTACAAAGAGTTAAAAAAGCAAATGTAGCAGTAAATAATGAAATAATAGGAGAAATTAATGAGGGCTATATGGTTCTTCTTGGAGTAGGGCCTCAAGATACAAAAGAAACAGCAGATTTCTTAGTACAAAAATTAATAAAGCTAAGAGTTTTTGAAGACGAAAATCAAAAAATGAATTTATCAATTAAAGACATAGATGGAGAACTTTTAATAGTATCTCAATTTACTTTATATGCAGACACAAATAGCGGAAACAGACCAAGTTTTGTAAATGCTGCAAAGCCAGAGCTAGCAAATGAGCTTTATGAGTATTTTGTAGAAGAATGTAAAAAACAAAATATAAAAAAAGTAGCTACAGGAAAATTTGGTGCAGATATGCAAGTAAGCTTACAAAATGATGGACCTGTAACTATTATTTTAGAAAAATAGTAATTAAATTAATAAGGGTAGCGTTCATATAAATAGCGAATAACATCATCTGCATTATTATGTGTAACATTAATAAGCATATCTTTATCTAAACTAATCCACATATTAATTTTATAATCATCTTGATTTTCAATTAATGCACTAATTATATCTGCTATTTCAACAGGATTTTCATATTCTTTTTGCCATAATAAATCATCTTCTATATTTGAAGATGATTTTTCTTCAAAATGCTCTAAAAATCTAGTAATTTCACCGCTTTTATTACTATATAATTTAACAATTGCACTCATAATTATTAAAACTCCTTTAATAATAGTATTTTTTAAATAAAAATATTTATACTTGAGAATAAAAGGTAATTTTTTGGCAACAATAAAGTTATTAAAACTAGAAAATTATTAAAAACAGAAAGGAGAATATTATTAAGTAATTATGAAAAAAAATATTGCTATTATAATTCCTACAATAATTATTGTAGTTTTAATAATAAGTTCTTTATTTGTATATGCTTCAAATAATAATCAAAATCAAGTTCAGAGTTTAGAAGAAAAAGTATCACAAGAAATCAAGTATTTAAATAGTTATTTGATTGCAATATTAGGAAATTTTAATGGGTTAACAATTGAAGACAACGTGTTTCAATTAAGTCCAGAGGAAACAGAGTTAGAAAAAACGGAAAATAGACCTTCTGATGTTACTTCAGAAGAAGATCAAGGTGGAGAAGCAGGAAGTTCTAATTCAGGTGCGTCACAAAATGAGAACGATAAATCTAATCAAAATAATAAAAATAATCAAAGTGGTGCATCAGATAAAACTCAAGATGGAATATTAAATCATAATGGAAAATATGAAACAAGATGGACTAAAATAAAATCACAAATTGAAGAACTATATTCTGTATGGAATACAGTTAGCCTTGATTTACATGCATTAAATGTAGATGGAAATTCTATATTGTCTTTTAGTAATACATTAAATAATGCAACACAAAACATAAAAAAAGAAGATAAAGCAAAATCAATGGAAGACTTAGGAAAGCTAGACCAGTTACTTTCAGAGTATATGAATAGTTATGCATCAAATTCAAGAGAAAAAGAATTTTTAGATGTAGAAATTCAAACAGTTTTATCGTATATAAATGCTACAAATGGCAAGTGGGAAGAAGCATCTAAAAATGCAGATTTAGCAGAGCAAAGTTTAGCAAATGTAATTAATTCTGTTGATACACAAAATAGCCAAAAACAAGCAACAATAAATCAATGTTATATATTAGTAAATGAATTAAGAAATGCAACTAATATTAAAGATAAAGACATATTTTATATACAATATCAAAATTTAATAACAAAAATGGAAATATTGTTTTAAAGTTATTAGTTAATGGTTTTATAACTAATTGCTCGAATAGTACGAGTTTTTTTGTTTTTCAAATTGCCCGTTGCAGTTGTAAGCTCAAAGAGGAAGGTTCAGAACGGGACCTCTCAAAACTGCAAAAGCTAGTACTATTCGAGCCTTAATGTAATTATTATACGTAATTCAATTAACATCAATTTTCTTGATTTTTAGTATAAATTATAGTATAATTAAAAGGTAGTAAGTTAAATGGTCGCGTATAGCAAGGTCGAAAGGCAGCGTACGAGGAAAGTCCGGGCCCCATAGAGTAATGATGCTGGATAACGTCCAGTAAGGGAAACCTTAAGGAAAGTGCAACAGAAAATAACCGCCTATTTTTTAGGTAAGGGTGAAAAGGCAGGGTAAGAGCCTACCGCTAATATGGTAACATATTAGGTCAGTGTAAACCCCATCTGGAGCAACACCGAGAAAGGAAAGCTAAGGCTACTCGCCATTTTCCTAATTTGGTGGCATGATGCTTACAGTAATGTAAGTACTAGATAAATGACCATTCTAGACAGAACCCGGCTTATAGATTTGCTACTTAAAATAATTAATTAAAAACGCACAAAATTTTGTGCGTTTTTTGTTTAATAGCTATACAAGGCATTGCATATCATTAGGTAATTGAATTTCATAAATTTTTCTATCTTTTGTAATAGGATGTATAAAGCTAATATAGTAACTGTGCAGAGCCTGCCTATTAATTAAATTAGAAGGTGTTCCATAAAGTGTATCTCCTAAAAGTGGATGACCAATATATGAAAAATGTACTCTAATTTGATGAGTTCGACCTGTTTCTAAAGTACATTCTACAACATCAAAATTTTTTTCTTTATTACTATTTAAAACTTTATAATGAGTAACTGCAGTTTCTCCATTTTCACTTACACATCTTTCAATAATGCTGTTATCTTTTCTAGCAATAGGAGCTACAATAGTTCCTTCATTTTTTTCTAAGTGTCCATTAACAATAGCAATATATTTTTTTACAAAATCTTTTGACTTCATTTGTTTTACTAAACATTCTTGTATATATTCATTTTTTGCAAATATAACTAAACCAGATGTATCTTTATCTAATCTATTAACTGGCCTTATTTTTTTATTAATATTCATTTTATCAAAATAAAATCTAACTCCATTAGATAAGCTATCTAAGTAATGTTTTGCAGAAGGATGCACAGGAATTCCAGCTGGCTTATTAATAACTAAATAACAATCATCTTCATATATAATATCTAAAGGCATGTTAATAGACACAATATTTTCGTTTGCTTCTTCATAATTTAAATCTACATTAATTATATCTCCTATGCTAATTAGATGATGTATATAAACTTCTTTATTATTTAAAGTAATTTTTTTTAACTTTTTTAATTTTAATAAAAGTCTATCAGACATAAGAAATTCTGCCTTCAAGACCTCTTTAATATTTAAATATGTATTATCTATAACTTTATAACTTAGCTTCATACTTTCCTCTAATAAAATAAACTTTTTTAAAAATTTTTTGATAAGTTAAAATAAATATTTAATAACTGAAAGCTTAAATATATTTAAAGTAAATTATTTTCCTTTTCTAGATTCTAATATATAGCTAGCTTCTAAATCCGCTTCGTGAAGAGCAAGAGCTAAAGGATATTTTTCATAAACAGTGCTAATAGTATTATATAATTCTTTAGGCTCTGTAAAACCCATATGCCAACGAATAGCATACATTTCTTCTAATGTTAAATCTATAAATTTTGTAATCATCATAACAGACTTTTCACCATGACCATAAGGAATAGTATCATTTACAGTATAATAAGGCTCTTTTACCCAAATACCATCTTCATTTTTCTTATTTCTATAATCAACAGTATAATAATTTGCTTTGCAAAGATCATGAAGAAGTGTAACTAAAATAATAGTTTCATCAGTTACATTAACAATATCTAAGTATGGTTTATGAGATAATTTTTCTTTTAACAAGTTATAAACATTTAAACTGTGCTCTAATAATCCACCTTCATAATTTCCATGAAATCTAGTACTTGCAGGGGCTTTGAAAAAATCTGTTTTTTCAATATATGCAATTAATTTCTCTATTCCATCTCTATTTACTTGTTTTAATAATTCTAAAAACTGTTCTTTCATAAATACTTATCATTCCTTTCTTGCCTTCGCTACGCTTAGTCTGCGAAAGGCACAAAATTTAATTAAAAATA
>CANQUT010000017.1 GCA_947627105.1 uncultured Clostridia bacterium | reverse complement strand
AAATGTTCATCGCAACTTTTTAAATGCTCTTCATGCTTATCTAACTTTTTTCTAATTTCTTCGAAGTGTTCATCATGTTCTTTTAGCTTTTTGTCAATTTCTAAGAAATGTTCATCGCAACTTTTTAAATGCTCTTCATGCTTATCTAGTGCCTTTTTTATTTCTTGATCCATATTTTTCACCACCTTTACTATAAATTTTATTAAGATTAAAATCTTAATAAACGAAGTATAACATAAGTTATAATTTAATTCAAGGTTTTTGTAAAAATTTACTTAGAAGTTTTAATTTAGTCTTCCCACTCTAGTTCATAATCTGAAATTTGCACAATATCTCCATCTTTTATTCCTAATTCTTTTAATCTTTCGTTAATGCCTAATTCATTTAACCTTCTATGGAAATAATGTAAAGATTCGTTATCTTCTAAATTCAATGTTCTCATAAGCTTTTCTACAACTTGTCCAGAAACAATAAATATTTCATTTTCTTTTTTTACAATAACATCTTCTTTTTCTTCTAAAGTATATACTTTTCTTGATTTTTCTATTTCAATTAAATCTTCTTTTGGCAATTCTTTTAATACTTCTGAAACTCTACTTATTAATTCCTTTACTCCTTGACCTGTTGCTGCAGAAATAGCATATATTTCCATATTTTTTTGTTTAGCTAATTTTACTAAATCTTCATACAAAGATTTATTTTGCATACTATCTATTTTATTAGCAACTATAATTTGTTTTCTTTTGCTTAATTTCTCACTATATTTTTTTAATTCTGCGTTAATAATTTCAAAATCTTTTATAGGCTCTCTTCCTTCTACTCCAGATACATCAATTACATGTAATAATAATCTTGTTCTTTCTATATGACGTAAGAACTGAAGTCCAAGTCCTATGCCTTCACTTGCACCTTCAATAATTCCAGGAATATCTGCTATAACAAAACTGCTTCCATATTCAGATTTTACTACACCTAAGTTTGGTTCCAAAGTAGTAAAATGATAATCTGCAATTTTTGGAGTAGCATCTGTAACTACTGAAAGTAACGTAGATTTTCCTACATTTGGAAAGCCAATTAGTCCAACATCTGCTAATAATTTAAGTTCTAATATTAATTCTTTTTCTTCACCTTTTTCTCCTTCCCCGCGAAAATCTAGGTGCTTGTCTTGTAGATGTAGCAAAATGAGTATTTCCTTTTCCACCTCTACCACCTGCTAAAATTAATTCTTTTTGGCCTTTTTCAGATAAATCTGCCAAAACTTTTCCGAGTATTAGCATCTTTTATAATTGTACCAATTGGAACTTTTATAGTTAAATCTGCTCCGCTTTTTCCATAGCGATTAGCACCTTCTCCATTATTACCATTTTCAGCTTTAAATTTTTTTTGATAGCGAAAATCTATTAATGTATTTGTATCTGGATCTACTTCAAAATATACATTTCCTCCTTTTCCGCCATCTCCGCCATCTGGTCCACCTGCTGCTACATATTTTTCTCTACGAAAAGAAACGGCTCCATCGCCACCATTACCAGCTTTTGCAATTATCTTTACATAGTCTGTAAACATGTTTTTCTCCTTGTCTTTTATTTAAGTTATAAATTTATTATATGACTTGTCCCTAATAATCTAATATAACTTTTATATGACCTGTCCCTAAGTGCTTGAAAACGAGCAGTGGGACCTGTCCCTAATAATCCAATTTCATTGCTTTTTTAACTTTTTCCATAGTTTGTTTTGCTGTTTGTCTTGTTTTTTCTGTACCTTCTTTTAATATTTTTTCAACCAATTCTGGATGCTCTTCATAGTATTTCCTTTTTTCTCTAATTGGATTTAGGAAATTATTTACATTTTGTGCTAATTGTTTTTTACAAGCAACACATCCTCTTTTTCCTGCTTTACATTCCTCGCAAACACATTCTACTTCTTCTTTAGTGCTAAATAATTTATGATAATATGCTACCATGCATACATCTGGATGTCCTAAATCATCCTTTTTTATTCTTTGTGGGTCTGTTACTGCACTCATAATTTTTTTGTTAACTTCTTCTTCTGTATCTGCTAAATATATTGCATTACCTAAAGATTTGCCCATTTTTTCATTTCCATCTAAACCTTTTATTCTTTTGTACTCTGAAAGTATAGCCTCTGGTTCTTTTAATGTTTCTCCATATATGCTATTAAATTTTCTAACTATTTCTCTACATTGTTCAATTAAAGGAAGTTGATCTTCACCTACTGGAACTACTGCACCATCTACTACAGTGATATCTGCTGCTTGGCTTACAGGGTAACCTAAGAAACCGTAAGTAACGCTTTCGCCAAATAATTCTTTTTTTTGTGCTATTTCTGTTTTAACTGTTGGGTTGCGCTCAAGTCTTGCAATTGTTACTAAATTAGAATAAAACACTGTTAATTCTGCTGTTTCTGGAATCATAGATTGAATATATATTGTTGTTTTTTCAGGGTCAATTCCTACAGATAAATAGTCCATTACAACTTCTTTTACATTGTTTCTTACTTTTTCTGGATTATTAAAATTATCTGTTAGTGCTTGCACATCTGCAATTAATATATATGGATCATATTTTCCACTATTTTGCATCTCTACTCTTGTTTTTAAAGATCCAAAATAATGACCAATATGTAATTTGCCTGTTGGTCTATCTCCTGTAACCATACGTTTTTTTTGTTCTTCCATTTTTCATCATTCCTTTAACTTTTAATTATATTTATTAAAACATATTTATTATACTTAATTTTAGTACAATTTACAATAATTTTATAATAATAAATTTTATTTTACTTAATATATTACATTAAAGATTAAATAGTACTATTTTTCGCAGTTTTGAGAGATCCCGTTAAAAAAATAAACTCCAATAGTTTGGAGTTTATTTAATATATTTATTCGGCTTTACCTACTTCTACTGGATAAACGCTGACTTTCTTTTTATCTCTGCCAAGTCTTTCGAATTTAACTTTTCCGCTTACTTTAGCAAAAAGAGTATCATCGCTACCAATTCCTACGTTTGTTCCTGGATGAATTTTTGTTCCTCTTTGTCTAACTAGTATGTTACCAGCTGGAACTATTTGTCCATCTGCTCTTTTTAATCCCAAACGTTTTGATTCACTATCTCTACCGTTTTTAACACTACCTTGACCTTTTTTATGAGCCATGCTTTTTCACTCCCTTCGATTATTAGCTATAAGAACTTTATTTTCGAAAATACATTTTCAAAATGTACTTATTTTTTTATTTAATTAAGCTTCTTTTTTTGTTGTAGCTGCTTTTTTTGTTTCTGCTTTTGCAACTGTTTCTTTAGCTTCAGATTTCTCTTCTGCTGTTTTTATTTTTGTAATTTCTACTTTAGTGTATGGTTGTCTGTGTCCTTGTGTTCTTCTGTAGTTTTTCTTAGCTTTGTATTTATAAACTAATATTTTTTCGCCTTTACCATGAGAAACTACTTTTCCTTCAACCTTAACACCTTTAACATAAGGAGTTCCTACTTCTACTTTTTTGCCATTAGATACTAAAACAACATTATCAAATGTTACTTTTTTACCTTCTTCAGCTTCTAATTTTTCGAAGAATACTACATCTCCTTCTGATACTTTGTATTGTCTTCCACAACTTTCAATTATTGCGTACATTTAGTACACCTCCTATATTTGTATACTCGCTAAGCATAAATAACAAGGCAATTGCTATATAAAGCAATATTTAGTTGCCCGACTCAGGCGGCTTACAGATAAGTATTTTACCATAGTATGCAAGGAATGTCAATATTTTTGCTGTAATTTGCTTTAATTTTGCTTTAATTTGCTGTGATTTGCTATAAGTTTGTTATAATTTCCTATTCTGCATGCTTTCCTTTGCTTGTTTTTCTTTTAGTTGCCTTTACTTTTTCTTCTTTTACCTTATTTTCTTTGTTTATTTCCTTCTCTTTACTAGATTTACTTTCTTTCTTTGTTTTATCTTCTTTAGTAGATTTATTTTCTTTTTTAGTTCTTGATTCTTTCTTACTACTTTCTTTAATTTTTTGAGGTTTTCCTAATAATTCAAACATATTTGATTTATATTTTTCTACACCAGGCTGATTAAATGGGTTAACTCCTAATAATGTTCCAGACATTGCACAAGCTAGTTCAAAAAAGTAGATTAAATGTCCTAAATTATACTCATTTAATTTATCCATTGTAATTATAAGGTTTGGAACATCTCCATCTTCATGTGCTTTTATAACACCTTCCATTGCTTTTTTATTAATTTCATCTAGTCCTTTATTTGTTAAATAATTAAGCTCATCTAAGTTATCTTCATCTTGATTTATTTTTATATCTGTTGCTGACTCTTTAATGTTAATTGTAGTTTCAAATAAAAATCTTCTTCCTTCTTGAATATATTGACCTAATGAATGAAGGTCTGTAGTAAATTCTGCTCCTGTTGGGTAAATACCTTTTCCGCCTTTTCCTTCACTTTCGCCAAAAAGCTGCTTCCACCATTCAATAATATAATGCAATTTTGGCTCATAACTTACTAAAATCTCTACACCTTTTTGATTTTTATAAAGCATATTTCTAATTACTGCATATTTGTAGCAGTCATTATATTTTAAATTTTTGTCTAAATATTTTTCTTCAGCAAATCTAGCTCCTTCTAGCAATTTGTCTATATCTATTCCAGCAGTTGCTATTGGAAGTAAACCTACTGGTGTTAAAACAGAATATCTTCCACCTATGTTACTTGGTATTACAAAAGTAGTATAGTCTTCTTGGTCTGCAATTTGTTTTAATGCACCATCTTTTTTATCTGTTGTAACATATATTCTTTTTTTAGCTTCTTTTAAGCCATATTTATTTTCTAACAATTCTCTAAATATACGAAATGCTATTGCTGGTTCTGTGGTAGTTCCAGACTTTGAAATTACATTAATAGATAAATCTCTATTTCCTATTAAGTCAATTATATCATTTATATAATTTGGACTTAAATTATTTCCTACATATAAAATTTGAGGAGTTTTTCTTTGTTCTTTTGGAAGATAATTGTAAAATGTATGTGTTAAGGCTTCTATTACAGCTCTTGCTCCTAAATAAGAACCACCTATTCCTATAACTAGTAATACTTCTGAATCACTTTGTATTTTTTTAGCAGCCTTCTTTAATTTTTCAAGTTCTTTTTTATCATATTTTGTAGGTAAGTCAATCCAACCTAAAGGCTCCTTTTTATCTTTACTTTTTTTATGTAATTCATCATGTGCTTCAGCTACTTCTTCTGCATATTGCATGAAATCTTTTTCAGTTAATTTACTATGTTTAAAGTCTAATTTAACATTTTGTATCATTTATTTTCCCTCCTCTTTTGTATTTATTATAATTTTATATCAAGTGTTACTTTTATTCAATGCATTTTTTATAATTTTATTATTTTTTAGATAAATCTATTAATTTGACTTTTTATGTAAATAATAGTATAATAAATCTGTCGTAAGGCTATTGCCTTATTTTTATATATTTTTCCCTAGATTCCAGCAAAAGCTGTTTAATATAACTAATAAATGAGGAGTGACTAGTGTGAAAAATAGAAGGATTTTGAAAGTTGTTTTGATAGTCATTGTGATGGCAATTATTTGCATCGCTTTGGCTGGCTGTGACAAAACTCACGCAGTTCTTGAGGTTACTACATCTGATGGTGGATCCGGTAACTTTACGTCTTACAACGACTCAGATGGAACTGGTATCTATTCGGGTCAGCACCTTGCTCTTGAGAATACAATTCACATTAAGCTTTTGAAGGGCCAGACCGCGACGATGCATTTTTACTGTGAAACATGTGGCCATGATGAAGAAGTTACATTAGAAGTACCATTTTCAAAAATGTTTGAATGTGATTGTGGTTCCTCAAATAGCGCAAAAAAAGAATATCGTTCGGTCATAGGTTTTTTGGCGGAGTGAGTATTGCTACATCTTTCAAAAAAATCGCAAATGCAATGCATTTGCGATTTTTTGTTATTTTTGTGCTTTACCTATTGCTATTGCACTAGGTTTGTAGTCCGTTTACTTAAAATATATCGCCCATCTCCAGATCTTAAGATCTATTTTTCTTTCTTTAATTTGTAAACTATTTAATTGCTTCATCTATTACTTTTGCTAGATATTTCATGCTAGTTATGCTTTGGTCTAATGTGTTTCCAGTTGCTCCTACTTCTATAATTACTGCTGCCTTTGCTAATTCTTGATTATAACTAGAATTTCTTAAAATAATTGGTTTAAATAACCCTGGGTATAATTCATTGGCTTTTTCTTGAATTTTTACTGCAAATTTTAAATTTTCTTGCCAATTTTCATGCTTAGTTGAGCCTCCATCGCTTCCTATTACAAACATTAATTGTGCTGCATAATCATCTCCTATTTTAACAGTTGGAGCATATTTAGAATCCGCTATAGCATCTCTATGTATGTCTATTACAATATCTGTATCTTTATTTTTTTCTAATATATTGCTTACAGTTTTTAAAGAATTATCATATGAACCTGAATAAGATGGGTAATCATGTAAGGTTTCATTATGTGTAACTTTATAGCCATAACTTTTAAGTTGTTTGTCTAGTTCTCTTCCTACCCTTATAACAGAATAATTTTTATCTGTTGTTCTAAAGTTGCCTGTTGCCTTGTATTTATATTTTTCACTAGACGTGTAGCTTTCTGATGCATGTGTATGAAAAATTAAAATATTTTCTGTTTTTATATTTATATTTGGTGTTAAAATTTCTTTAGTTAATTTATAGTTTGTTTCATTTTTTATTTTTACTCCATTATATTGTACTGTATACTTATTTGGAACGTTTGAGCTTTGCACTTCAGTTTTTAAACCTATTTCGGCCTGCTGTACTGGTTCTTCTTGTTCGTTTTTTGTTTCTTCTTTTGTATTATTGTCATCTGCAATATTTTTATTTTCTTTTTCTTCGTTAGAAAGAGAAGACATCATTTCTAGTTCTATTCCTAATGCTAGTTTAAGTGGACTTTCTATATTGATAAATGTTTTTTCCTTTTTTTCATTATTTATGCTTGCAGCTCCTGGAATAGTAACATTAAGGCATGATAAAAAAGTATTTTTTTGCAAAATTTCTATTTGTCCTGCATTATTTTTTAGTTTAGATGCATACGTAAAAGTTCCAATTATTATAGCAATAAATATTATAAATTTTATTAAATATTTAGCAATATCTTTTAGGCTTATTACTGCCATATTTATCATAAATATTTTCTCCTTTGTCCAAAGGTTTACTATATGTATTATATTATCTTTATAAGAAATTTATGATAAGTTGACTTTTTTTCTTAGCAGTGGCCTATTTAAATGCAAAAAAATAACTTGCTAAATAGCAAGTTATTTTTTATTTAATAATTTTTATAATTTCATCTACATCAAAGCTTGTAGCAGTTTCTGCTCCTGTTTCCATATTTTTAACATTTAATTTATTAGAATTTATTTCATCTTCTCCAATTGCTATTACATAAGGAATTTTTAATTTATCTGCATATTTAAATTTAGTTTTTGCTTTTTTATTATTTAAATATATTTCTGTATTTATTCCTTTTTCTCTTAGCTTACTTGCTAATTCTATTGGTCTGCTTAAATCTTCTAACATTGGAATAATTAAAACATCTGCCATAGAATACTTTTCTACCTTCATTAAAGATAATTCATTTAATTTGTAAAATAGTCTTGTTAATCCAATAGAAATTCCTACTCCTGGAAGTTTTTTATCTGTATAATATTCTGCTAAATTTTCATATCTTCCGCCAGAGCAAACACTTCCTATTTCTTTATAATCATTTAAAAATGTTTCATATACTGTTCCTGTGTAGTAATCTAATCCCCTTGCTATAGTTAAATCTATTTTAAAGTTTGTATCTGGAACACCAAATATTCTAATGTATTTTACTACTTGGCTTAATTCATCTACACCTAGTTTAAAAGTTTCATTTTCAATATTTAAGTTTTGCAATTTTTGTAGTTTTTCGTCATTAGTTCCATCTATTTTAATAAATTCCATTATTTTTAATATTGAATTTTCTTCTACATTAAGCTCTTTTAGTTCTTCTTTTACTTTTTCTTCACCAATTTTTTGTAGTTTATCAATAATACGCATAATTTCTACTGAATTTTCTTTTTGATTTATGTTTTCAAATAGTCCATTTAAAATTTTTCTATTATTAATGCAAATAGTAAAATCATCAAATCCAATTTCTTTAATTATATTATATATTACGCTTGGAATTTCAGCATCATTAATTAGGTCTAATTCGCCATCTCCAATAATGTCTATATCGCATTGATAAAATTCACGAAATCTACCTTTTTGGGCCTTTTCGCCTCTATACACTTTTCCTATTTGATATCTTCTAAAAGGAAAGCTTAAATTGCCATAATTTTTTGCAACATATTTTGCAAGTGGTACAGTTAAGTCAAACCTCATTGAAATATCTGTATCTCCCTTTTGAAAACGATATATTTGTTTTTCTGTTTCGCCACCTGCTTTTGCAAGTAATATTTCAGAAAGTTCTAGAACTGGTGTATCTAATGGTAAAAAGCCAAATTTCTGATATGTTTTTTCTATTTTTTGTTTCATTTGTTCAAATAAAATTTGTTCGTTTGGCAATAATTCCATAAAGCCTGGCAATGTTCTTGGTTCTATTTTCATTTTATTTCACCCTTTCATAAGTCAAATATAGTTTAATCAAGTCTTGGTTTTAGTTCATAATAAATTGGAATTTCTTCTTTAATCATAGTTGATTTTCCATGTCCTGGATATACTATAGTATTTTCTGGAAGCACCAATAACTTATTTGTAATTGAATCTATTATATCTGTAAAATTGCTTGTTGGCAAGTCTGTTCTTCCCCATGCTCCATGAAATAGAGTATCTCCTGAAAAAAGTAAATTTTCTTGTGCGCAGTATAAACAGCTTCCTCCAACTGTATGACCTGGTGTGTGTATTATTTTAAATTCTATGTTTCCAATGTGAATAATATCTCCATCATCAACTCTAGAATCCGCTTCTAAATGTATTTCTTCAATTCCTATGTAATCTGTAAGACTAATTTCATTATTATATAATCCTTCTGCATCAAAACGATGAATTAAAATTTTTCCACCTTTTTGCTCTTTTAAATCTTTTAATGCTCCAATGTGATCTCCATGGCAATGAGTTATATAAATATATTTTAAATTAGCTTGCAAAATATTTAGCATTTCTATTATTTTTTCTGCTTCACCTGCTGGATCAATTACCATTGTTTCTTTAGTATTTTCATCTTGAACAATATAGCAATTTGTCTTATCATTAATCATTCCATTGTTTAACTTTAGTACTTTTAGTATCAATTTAATTTCATCTTCTTTCGTTTTTATATAATTAACTCTATTAACATGTGTCCCAATAGTGACAAACTGTCGCTTTAACAAACGTCCCAACCGTGGCCAACTGTGATTATGTAAATTTAACCTGTCCCTAAGTGCTTGAAAACGAGCAGTGGGACCTGTCCCCAATACCCTCAAAAGGGGAAAAAGGGACTGTCCCCTATTTCTTCCTTTTAACTTCGTAAACGCTATCTATTTTTCTTATTTGCTTTAGTATTTTGTTCAGTTCGTCTATATTTTCTACTTGAACTGTTACTTCTGTAATAGATATTTTTTCTTTATTTGCTTTTGAAGTTACAGCTAATAGTTTGCTTTTTGTGCTTTCTATTTCTTTAATAATATCTGCAAGAAGTCCATTTCTTTCATTTCCATAAATTTCAATGTCTACATTATATTTTGTTTTTTCTGCTTCAAACCAGTATACATCTATCATACGGTTTTCTTCTGAAAATAAGTTTTTTACATTTACACAGTCTTTTCTATGTACAGATACACCTCTGCCTTTTGTAATATAGCCTATTATTTCGTCTCCTGGCACTGGGTTACAACATTTAGATAGTTTTACTAAGCAGTTGTCTATTCCTTTTACTATTATACCATTTTTAGAAGGCTTGTTTTGTATAATTTTTTCTTTTGAAAGCTCTTCTAGTTTTTCTTCTAAGTTTTCTGTCTGATGCTCTTTACGATATTCTTCTAACATTCTTGCTACAATTTTTCCGTGGCGAAATAGCACCAAAGCCAACACTTGCATACATATCTTCTACTTCACCATATTTGTATCTATCAAGTGCTGCTTGTATATATTCTGTTTTAGCAAGTTCTGCATGTGTCATACCAATTTTTCTAATTTCTTTTTCTATTAGGTCTTTTCCCTTAACTATGTTTTCTTCTCTATCATTTTTCTTAAACCAAGCTAATATCTTATTTTTTGCAGTAGAAGTTTTTACAAATTTAAGCCAGTCACGGCTTGGTCCTTTAGTGCTATCTGATGTAATTATTTCTACAATATCTCCATTTTTAAGTGGAGTAATTATTGGCATCATTTTGCTATTTATTTTTGCACCAGTCATGTGATTTCCAATTTCAGCATGTATATTATACGCAAAATCTATTGGCGTGCTTCCTTTTGCTAAAGATATGATTTTTCCCTTTGGTGTAAACACATAAACTTCATCTTCAAATAGTTCTGTTTTTAATGTATTTAAAAATTCATCTGGGTCTTGCATATCTTTTTGCCATTCCAAAGTTTCACGAAGCCAAGATAGTTTATCTTCTTCTACTTTTACATTTGCCTTTTTATTTCCTAAAAAGCTAGCTTCTTTATATGCCCAGTGTGCAGCAATACCATATTCTGCAATACGGTGCATGTCCCATGTACGAATTTGCACTTCAAATGGTGTTCCTTTTGGCCCAATTAAAGTTGTATGTAATGATTGATACATATTAGGTTTTGGAACTGATATATAATCTTTAAATCTGCCTGGCATTGGATTATATAGTTCATGTACAATTCCTAAAACTGCATAACAATCTTTTACTGAATTTACAATAACTCTTAATGCAAAAAGGTCATATACTTGGTCTAATGTAATATTATCTCTTTTCATTTTTCTATAAATACTGTATAAATGTTTTGCCCTTCCTGTAATTTCAGCTTCTATATGCTCTTTTTTTACAGCTTGTTTTATTTGGTCCATAATCATATCTATAAATTTTAAACGTTCTTCTCTTTTACGATCTATTCCTTCTACTAGTTCTCTATATTCTTCTGGATATAAATATTTAAAAGATAAATCTTCTAATTCCCATTTTAAAGAGTACATACCTAAACGGTTTGCAAGTGGTGCATATAAATCCATAGTTTCATTTGCATTTGCTATTTGTCTATCTCTAGTTAAATATTTTAATGTTCTCATGTTATGAAGTCTATCTGCAAGCTTAATTAATATAACCCTAATGTCTTTTCCCATTGCTAAGAACATTTTTCTGTAATTTTCAACTTGTTGTTCTTCTGAACTTGCATATTTTAATTTGCTAAGTTTAGTTACTCCATCTACTAATTCTGCAATTTCTTCTCCAAAGTTTTGTATTAAATCCTCTTTATTTAAGTTTGTGTCTTCTAATGTATCATGTAATAAAGCTGCACAAATTGTGCTATCATCTAAGCCTAAAGTTGATAATATATATGCAACTTGCAAAGGGTGAACAATATATGATTCCCCTGATTTTCTTAATTGATCTCCATGATATTTTTTAGCATATTCATAAGCTTTTTTAATTAGCTTGCTATCTGATTTTCTATTATTTTTTTTGCTAGTTGATATTACGTCTTCAATTGTCATTTCTTTTACTTCAGACATATTGCTCACCTCCTAAAGTGCTTAATCTATTGATTTTCTAATATCTTTTAAGTTAATTTGAATTTGATCATTTCCATTAAAGCTATTAACTTCTAAAGAACCTACTATATCTACTTTATCTCCAATTAGAAACTTACTTGCATAACTTCCTAAATTAAATCCTATAGCATCTATAATATAGCTATCTTGTCCTAGCTTTAATTTTAAATGTTTTTCATCTGATAAAGTACGAATAGCTTGTATTTTTAAACCTTTAACTAGAAATAATGGAACTCTATTTCCTTCACCATAAGGTTCTAATAATTTTAAGTCTTCTACAATTTGCATATTAACTTTTTTTAAATCAATTTCTCTATCTATTTTAATAACTGGAATTATATCACTAACATGGCTATTTTTTGCATATTCTTCAAATTCTTTTTTAAATTTTTCAAAGTTTTCTTTTTTTACTGTAATTCCTATTGCCATACTATGTCCGCCAAACTTTTCTACATATGTACTACAATTCATTAAGGCTTCATGTAAATCAAATCCAGGTACACTTCTTCCAGAGCCTTTTCCTTCTTCTCCTTCAAAACAAATTAATATACTTGGTTTAAAATATATTTCTGTAACTTTAGAAGATACTATTCCAATAACTCCATGATGCCAATTTTCTTTTCCTAAAATTATGCATGAATTTTCATTTTTTTGGTTTTCTATTTCTTCTACAGCTTCACTAAATATACGTTTTTCTGTTATTTGCCTTTCTATATTATATTCATTTAATTTTTTAGTAATTTCTTTTGCTTCATCTTCATTATTAGTTAAAAATAATTTTAAAGCCTCTTTTTCTTCTCCCATTCTTCCACATGCATTAATTCTTGGTGCTATTCCAAAAGAAATTGCTGTAGAATCTATTTGCTTATAGCCTATAGAATTTAATAATTCTTTTAACCCTATATTTTTTGTAACAGAAATTAGTTTTAAGCCAAGTTTTGCAATTACTCTATTTTCACTAATTAAAGGGACAATATCCGAAATAGTTCCAACACAAACAATATCTAAATATTTTAAATATTCTTTATTATCTAAATTTAATTTAATAGAAATTGCCTGAATTAGTTTAAATACAACTCCAACTCCTGCAAGCTGATTAAATGGATATATATTATCTTTTCTTTTAGCGTCTATTACTGCTAAACATTTTGGAATTTCTTCTCCTGGTTCATGGTGGTCTGTTACAATTACTTCTATTCCTAAATTAGTAGCATATTCAATTTCATCTATTCCAGAGATTCCGCAATCTACAGTAATCATTAAAGTATAGCCTTGAGATTTTATATAATCTATTGCACTTTGGTTTAATCCATAGCCTTCATCTAATCTATTTGGTATGTACTGCCCAACTTCTAATCCTCTTTCTGCTAAGAATTTTTTTAAAACTGTTATACTTGTAATTCCATCTGCATCGTAATCTCCATATATAACTACTTTTTCTTGTAATTCTATTGCTTTTAAAATTCTATTTACAGCTTTCTCCATATCTGGCATTAAAAAAGGATCATAAAAGTCGTTTCTTGTAGGATTTAAAAAAGCTTGTACTTCTTGCTTTGTTGTAATTCCGTCTTTGAGATAAACTACTTGCAAGAAGTAAACTTAAATTATTTTCTTCAATTATTTTATTTATTTGTTCATCATTTTTTTCGCATATTTCCCATTTTTTATTCATATTGCTAATTTACGCCAATTTAAAATTGACATTTTCTCCTTTATAGAATTTTTAATAGTTGTTCTTTTGGCTGAACTCCAATAGTTCTGCCTACTTCTTTTCCGTTTTTTATAACTATAAAAGTTGGTATACTCATTACTTCATATTTTTCTGCTAATTCTTGATTTTCGTCAATATTTACTTTGCATACCTTTACAGAATCTTGCATATTTTCTGCTATTTCATCTACTACTGGAGCCATCATTCTACATGGTCCGCACCATTCTGCCCAAAAATCAATAAGCACAGGTTTTTGTTCCTCTAATACCTCTTTTGTAAAATTTTCACTATTTAAATTTACTAATGACATAATATTTTCCTCCTTATTTTTTTAATATTGATAAGCCTGCTATAGCCCCTTCATGTATTGCTTTTGATATTTGCAAAAGCCCTCCTGTACAATCTCCACAAGCAAATAGATTTGGCACAGTTGTTTCCATATTTTCATTTACTATAATTGAATTATTTTCTATTCTTGCACCTATTTTTCTTGCTAAATCATTACTTGTTGCTGTTCCTTGTGCTATAAAAACACCACTAATTTGTTTTTTTGTATTATCTGCAAATTCTATTTCTTCTATTTTGCTATCTCCTCTAAAGCTACGTATTGGCTTTTCTATTACATTTGCTTCTATGCTTCTGTTTTCTATAATTTTATCTCCATTAGTTAAAACTGTAACAGATTTTGCAATTGGTTTTAGCTGTTCTAATTCGTGTATTGCATAATTTCCACTACCTAAAACTGCTACATCTTTTCCTTTGAAAAAGTACGCATCACAAACTGCACAATAGCTAATTCCTTTTCCTTCAAATTCTTTTATTCCATTAATTTTAGGCACTGCTCTATTTGTTCCTGTTGATAAAATAACTGATTTTGCTTCATAATTAGAGTTTACTGTTTCTACTTTAAAATTATTCAAATATTCAATAGAAACTACCTCATCTTCTATTATTTCTATTTTTAAATTTTGTGCTTGTTTTATACCATTTTCATATAAATCTTTTCCAGTTATTCCATTTGGAAATCCATAATAGTTTTCTATTTTTTCTGTTTTTTTAAGTGCACTATCATTTTTTGAAATAACAAGAACAGATAAGTTCCTTCTTTTAGCATAAATAGAAGCAGTAATTCCTGCAGGACCACTTCCTACTATAATAACATCATACATTTTTATCTCCTAATATTTTATAAAATATCATATAAATTTTGAAAAGTATAGCCATTATCTCTAAAATATTTTATTATTTTAGGCAAAGTTTTAGCAGTTTGCTTTTTATTTGGTGCATCATGCATTAATACAACAATACTATTTTTATTTTTAGAGGTTGATTTTAAGTTTTTAAGCATTTCTTCTTCTGTAGTTGCTCCTGCCGAGTCGTTTGTAAGTGCATTCCAGTCTAAATATGCGATGCCATTTTTATTTAAAATTTGTTTTGCTTTAGTTTTTATATCATCATAATAGCCACCATTAGAGCCCCCTGGAAATCTAAAAACATTTGACTGATAGCTACTATCGTTTAAGGCTTTTTGAATTAACTCATTAGTTTTTTTGTATTCTTCTAATGGTTTGTTTTCATTTTCATATACTTTTTTGTATACGTGTGAATAACCATGGTTTGCAATATAATGTCCTTCTAATCGTTCTCTCTTTAGTATTTCTGGATTTGATTTTACCATAGTACCTAACACAAAAAATGTAGCTTTTATATTTTCATTTTTTAGAACATCTAATATATCTGGTGTTACAGCACTTGATGGTCCGTCATCAAAAGTTAAAAATACTCTTTTTGTATTTGATTTATATATATTATTAATTGAATTAATTTGTTCATTTGTTAGCTTTTGAATATTTGCATTTTTTGAAGGTTCATTTTGGCTTGGAGTTTCTTCATTATTTACTACATTATTTTGCCCATTTTTCTCATTATTATTTTCTACTAATTGATTATTTTCATTATTTTGATTATTGCCTTCACTAGGTTCTTCATTGTTTACTTGATTTTTATCGTTTTGCCCAGTAGAATTTATTAGATTATTATTCCCAGCTAAATGCGTATGCTCTGCTAATTTAATGCCTCCAAACACAGCTAGGCAAAGTAAAATAATAGTAATAATAAGTAATATTATTGCTTGTTTTCTTTTTTTATTTTTTTTAACAACTTTAATACTATACATTACCATAAAAAACACCTTAAATCGACTATTTTCTTCTTTAAGTATTATATACTATTTGAAAAAAATTTAATAGTCAATTTAAGGAATTTTTTAAAATTATTCATTTTTTAAACTGCACTATTATTATATATTTCGCACTGTTTTGAATTTAGAGAGCATTTGCTAACTATTACTTAGCCTACAGTAAATTACTAGAAGAAAGCATACAGTAATTCACACACCTATGCGGTTCGGATGAAAAACAGAAGAAATATATATAATAGTGCAGTAGTATAAAATTTTGTACAACGTGGCGAACTATTTTAAGCTTATGAATTGTATTGTTATTGTTCATCCTTAATAGTATTAATTTTAAATAGCTTAAATAATTCTACAATTACAATTGGTGAAAATACTAGTATTATAATTTCTATTATATTCATAAGTGGTAATACTGGTATGCTAAAAATATGTCTTAATGGTTCTATTACTAATATTATAATCATTAGCATTGCAGATACAACTGTTGCTAATATTAATTTACTATTATTTAAAATTCCAGTTTTAAAAATAGATTTTTTATTGTTTCTAATATTAAATACGTGTACAAGTTCAGATAAAGCTAAAACTGTAAATGCCATTGCTTGGCCTATTTCTACTTTTACTTCTTCTACGCTTAAGGTTCTAATTATTCCATTTGCATCTGTTACTTGTACTTCTGGAAGAACATTTTCAGGTGTTGCTAATCCTATACAAAATGCTACTAATGTAATTAAACCTATCATAATACCTTGATAAATTATTCTCCATGTCATTCCTTTAGTAAATACACCCTGTTTTGGTTTTAAAGGCTTTCTATTCATTATGTCTTTTTCTGGCGGATCTACTGCTAATGCTAAAGCTGGAAGTGAATCTGTTACTAAATTAATCCATAATATATGAATTGGAAGAAGCGGTACAATTAGGTTTACATCAATATTAAACCAGCTACTTAGTAAAGGTGTAATTAATATTGCAACAAATAATATAATAATTTCTCCAACATTACTAGAAAGTAAGAATTGAATTGCCTTTAAAATATTATCATAAATTCTTCTACCTTCTTCAACAGAAGATACTATAGTTGCAAAATTATCATCTGTTAAAATAACATCTGCTGCTTCTTTTGATACATCTGTACCTACAATTCCCATTGCACAGCCAATATCTGCTGTTTTTAAAGCAGGTGCATCATTTACGCCATCTCCTGTCATTGCAACAATTTCACCATTTGCTTGCCATGCCTTTACTATTCTAACTTTATGTTCTGGCGATACCCTTGCATAAACACTATATTTTCTTACATTTTGTATTAATTCTTCATCAGACATATTTTCAAGTTCAGAACCTGTTATTGCCTCTAGCTCATTTTCCAAAATTCCTAATGCTTTTGCTATTGCTATTGCAGTTATTTTATGATCACCTGTAATCATAACTGTTTTTATCCCTGCTTTTTTACATTTTTCTACTGCTTCTTTAACTTCTTCTCTTGGTGGGTCTATCATTCCTACCATACCAACATAAGTTAAATCTTTTTCTATTTGTTTTACTTCATCATCTGTTGGTTCATGGTCTAGTTCTTTATATGCCATGCCTAAAACTCTAAGTGCATTTTGTGCCATTTGCTCATTTTGTTTTGTAATTTCTAGTTTATAGTTTTCTAGGTCTTCTTTAATAGTACCATTTAAACTATAACTGTTACATTTTTGTAATAATTCATCAATTCCACCTTTTGTATACACTATATATTTATCTATTGTTTTATGAACTGTTGTCATAAGCTTTCTTTCTGAATCAAATGGAAGTTCTTTAACACGTGGAAATTGCTCTAATATTGCTGGCTGGAATCCTAAGTTAAAGCCCATATCTATTAACGCTGTTTCTGTTGGATCTCCTGTTAAAGTTTTGTCTTCTGCTACTTTTGTGTCATTGCAAAACATACTAATATAAATTAACTTTTGTAGTTCTTCTGGCATAGTTTCTAAGGCTTCTACATCTTCTATGTTTACTAAGTTTCCATTATAAAAAATCTTTTTTACAGTCATTTTATTTTGTGTTAAAGTTCCTGTTTTGTCTGAACAAATTACAGTAGTGCTTCCTAAAGTTTCTACTGCTGGAAGTTTTTTAACAATAGCATGTTTTTTTACCATTCTTTGTACGCCTATTGCTAAAACTATTGTAGATACTGCAGCTAAGCCTTCTGGAATTGCAGCTACTGCTAAGCTTACTGCTGTCATAAACATATCTATTGGATTTTTTCCATATAATAAGCCTATTATAAAAATAATTATACAAATAACTATTGCAGCTATTCCTAGTGTTTTTCCTAATTTATTTAATTTTTCTTGAAGTGGAGTTTGGGTATCTATAGTATTATTAATCATTCCTGCAATTTTTCCTACTTCTGTATTCATACCAGTTTGGGTTACAATTCCTTTTCCTCTACCATAAGTAATTAAACTAGAAGAAAATAGCATATTTGCTCTATCTCCTATTCCAAGTTTTTCTTTTTCTATTTTAGAGGTAATTTTTTCTACTGGAACAGATTCCCCTGTTAAAGATGCTTCTTGCGATTTTAAATTAACCGCTTCTATAATTCTTAAATCTGCTGGAACAAAATCTCCAGTATCTAATACTACAACATCTCCTGGTACTAATTCTTTAGATGGAACTACTTCTATATTTCCATTTCTTAATACTTTTGCTACATGTGAACTTAATTTTTGAAGAGCCTCTAATGATTTTTCTGCTTTACTTTCTTGTGCTACACCAATAATAGCATTAACTATAACTACTATTAATATTATAATAGAATCTGTAATGCCTTCTCCTTCTATATAGCCTACTATTCCCGAAATAATTGCTGCTATTATTAAAATAATAATCATAAAATCTTTAAATTGCTCTAAAAATTTTACAAATAAACTTTTTTTCTTTTTGGTTTCTAATTCATTAGTACCATATTTTTCTCTTAATTTTTCTACTTGCTCATTAGATAATCCTTTAGATTTATCTACCTCAAAATATTTTTCTACTTCTTCTATACTTTTATTAAACCAGTTACTTTCATTTTCTTCCATTTTTGTCTCCTTGTATATTTATAATAATTATTTTATAAACATATTCTTATTATATTTTGTGTTGTTATGTTTTAAATATGTATTTTTTAAGCTTTAGCAAGATGTATTTTTGCAATTTTCTGCATATTCATCTAAATTAATATTAGATACTTCTTCTATAAATTTATCTAATTTGTCAAATGGCAAAATGCAAACTTCTCCTCCTGTTTTATAGTTTTTTTCAGCCACATTATCTTTAATATTCTTTTCTATTTCTTTTTCATATTTTTTTGGAAATTTAATATTATATTTTTCTACTAGATATGCATTTGTTTTATCATAACTATAATATAAATTTTTTCTAAATACATCTTTATCAACAGTTTGTAAATATTCATCCTCAAAAAAACTTGTGAAAAATATTTTATCTGCAAGTAAGTGTAAAAATACTCCTTTATCATAATCAGTTTTAATTTCATTTTCTTTTAAAAAATTCTTTATAATAACTTTATTTTTTAATTCTTCTGATAATGTAGCATTTTCTAAAATTATACTATAATGACTTTTTGCTTTTTCTGCAAAATCTGGTGCAATATTTCCTGTTAAAAACTCTTCTTCGTTTTCTATTTTGTGTTTTTGCATATATCTATTTGCTATAGCTAAATGAATATTAAAACTTGGCATAATTAGTTCCTCCATTTTTTTAATTATATTTTATTTTATAAAAAATAGCAATATTTTTTGTTTTGTTATATAATAAATATACTAATAATTATTTAAAGGAGTTAATATGATTATTCATTCAAATGTTAAAAAATTGTTACCATTTTCAGATTTAAAAAATATCTATGTTGTTGCAGACTTTGATAAAACTATTACTACTGGGAATAGTGAAACTTCTTGGTCTATTTTAGCAAGCAGTAATTTAGTTCCAAATTCATATATAAAAGAAAGAGATGAATTATATGAATATTATCGTCCTATTGAAGTTGATGAAAAAATGGACTTAAATAAAAAAGTAACACTTGTAAGAGAGTGGTTTCAAAAGCATATTGAATTATTTGTAAAATATAAAATGAGTGAAGAAATTTTTAAAATAGCTGCAACAGATTTGCGAGTTTTAAATTTTAGACCTGGTGCAAAAGAGTTTATAACATTTTTACATGAAAACAATATTCCATTAATAATTATTAGTGCCGGAATTGGCAATTTTATTGAAACATTTTTAAAAACAAATAATTGCTATTTTGATAATGTTTATGTTAGTAGCAATAAAATTATTTTTAAAAATGGTATTGCAATTGGTGTAGAAAAAAATATTATTCATAGTTTAAATAAAAATGAGGTTTCTTTACCAAATAATATCTCTGAAAAATTAAAAAATAGAAAACAAGTTATTTTATTAGCAGACCAAGTAACTGATTTAAATATGGTAAATAAGGAAAATCATGATTTTGTATTAAATGTTGGCTTTTTAACAGATGATTATACTAAAAGCCAAGTAGAAGATTTTAAATCTAAATTTGATATTATTTGTGAAGAAAATGATGACTATTTTAATTTAAAAAATGTTTTATTAGGGTAAATATTTTTTTAACATTTCTATTTAAATCTTTCGTTGAATATTCAAAAGTCTGGCTACATCACTATATAGCATGACTTGCTTACCTCTTATTGTATATATTAAATTTTTATATCTTTATTTGATAATTCATTTTGAACTGCTAAATTATTTTCTTCCATAGTTTCACATCCTATCTCTATAAATGAAGTAATTATTTCTCGATTTCTCCATTTTTCTTTAATTTTTATTAAAAAATTGTACAGAAAAACTTCTTTAGATGTTTAAACTAACTATTAATATTGAACCATAAAAAAACACACCTGCTATTTAACAAGTGTGGGTGTGAAATTTACATTCACTATTAGAAAGTCAAGCACAAATTTAATATTTCTGTAATTTTTATTATATATAAAATAAGATAACAAAAAAAGAAACCTCTTGCGAGGAAAAGATAATTCTTTTTTGTTTTTTGTTAATCGTCTTTTTTCTTGTTTTCTGTGCAGAGGCATTGACCGAATGTCATTATCTGGTATGTAATAAAGAAATCTACGTCAAAAAGTTTTGTGGCTCCCCAAGTTGCAAACAGCGTAATTGCTAATATTCCTACTGCTTCCAATATTAACAATAAAGAAGATATATTTGCTTTTAATTTTTTTTCTCTTACTACAAGACCAGCAATTATCAAGATTATAGCCAGCACTAAAATGATAACAATTGCTCCACCCAGATGGATGTAAATGAAAGCCTTTCCCTGTTCAGTCCATTTGAACACTTCCGATACCAGAAAACTAAGCCCAAAAACGATAAACCAAGTTGCAAACTTCTTAATCATAATTATGTCCTCCATTTCTTTTATTGTTGTTTACTTGTTATATATGCTAAACCAAAAAGTTAGAGGAAAATCCCGCTCACTAATTAGTGAAAACTGGGTAAGCAACATAGGATATTAC
Organism: uncultured Clostridia bacterium; assembly: GCA_947627105.1. Classification (GTDB taxonomy): domain Bacteria; phylum Bacillota; class Clostridia; order TANB77; family CAG-508; genus CAG-273. The sequence continues at coordinate 3,987 of CANQUT010000017.1, read as the reverse complement.
CTATATTACTTTATATTATACATCATTTTACATAAGATTGCAAATCTTATCGGCTCAAAAAGGCACTTATTAATAAAACACTAACAAGAGATGCCGATAAAAAAATTATTATGACTAATAAAACAAAACTAAATCTTTAGATAAAGGATAACTCTCTTCTCTTTTAATATCAATAGTGCATAAATTTGCAAAAAGAAAAAAGTAGCTACTAAAGCCACTTTTCTTGGAGCAGGTGATGGGAATCGAACCCACATAGCCAGCTTGGAAGGCTGGAATTCTACCATTGAACTACACCTGCAATTTTTATTTAGAACAGATATTATTATAAAGGTTTATTAAGCTTTTGTCAATTGTTTTTATGAATTTTTTATAAGTTTTTGAATATATCTTTACAAATAGATTGTTAAAGGTATAAAAAATATGAGTTTTATATTAGATTTTTTTAAAGGAATTTTAATTGGTGCTGGTGCTATTTTGCCTGGCATTAGTAGTGGTGTTTTTTGTGTTATATTTGATATTTATGAAAAGCTAGTAAACAGCATTTTAAATTTGTTTCATGATTTTAAGAAAAATATAATATTTCTTTTTCCATTAGTTCTTGGTGGAATAGTTGGCGTGCTTTTAGTAGGAAAGCTACTTAATTTTTTATTTAGCACATACCCTATGCCAACTAAATTTTGCTTTATCGGTTTAATTTTAGGAAGTATTCCTATTTTATTTAAAAGAGCAAATGGAGATAAAGGTTTTCGTTTACATTATCTAACTTTTTTAATATCTGCATTTTTGTTAGGTGTTTTATCTATTAAACTAGAAAATGTTTTACCTCAAATATTTAATATACAAGTTTCAAATTCGTACTTTTTTTATTTAATATTTGCAGGATTTTTAATGTCTATTGGTATAGTAGTTCCTGGGGTTAGTAGTAGCGTTATTTTAATAAGTCTAGGAATATATACTACTTACTTAGATGCTATTGCAAATGTTGATTTATGCATTTTATTTCCACTTGGAATAGGAATATTAATTGGAGGTTTTATATTTTTAAAACTTATTCAGTTTTTACTATGTAACTATCATACTCAAACGTTTTATGCAATTATTGGCTTTGTTTTAGGATCTGTATTAGTTCTTTATCCTCGGTTTTAGTTTTAATTTAGAAGGACTATTTTCTATTTGCTTATTTGCAATTAGTTTTTTAATTGGTCTAAAGTTTGAAAAATTAGAAAATTCATAAATATTAATTTAAAGGCTGGGTTTTGCTTTAAAGCAAATCCCCGTCTTATACTTATTTTTTTCTTCTTAAAATCCAACCATTTTCTACTTTTGCTGGAATATTCATTAAAACTGTTTGTCCTTGTTTTCCTGGGTTTACTGTTGGTATTTCTTCGCCAGTTTCTGAATCCCATAATTTTTCTATTGTAAAACTTACAGTTTCTATTTTTTCTGGAATTAGAACTTCCATTGTATCTCCTACATTTAGTTTATTTCTAATTTCTATTAAATATTTTCCATTAATATTTTGTAACACTTTCCCTCCAAATTCATAATTAGGATTATATTGTTTACCTTCATATTCTTGGAAATCTTTGTTATTTCTATCATTAAAATAAAATGTAGTTAGCCCTCTTGTTTTTGTTTTTTCTAATTCATTTAAATATTTTGTATAATCATAATTTTCTGAATCTTTCATGTAATCGTCTATTGCGTTTCTATAGCTATTTACAACAGATGCTAGGTAATATTCTGTTTTAAGTCTTCCTTCTATTTTTAAGCTATTAATTCCCATATTTATAATTTCTGGTATTTCCTTAATTAAGCATAAGTCTTTAGAAGAAAATATGTATGTTCCATGTTCATCATGCTCTACTGGCATTAAATTTCCTGGATTATTGTTTTCTTCTACATAAACATTATATGCCCATCTACAGCTTTGAGCACAGTCTCCTAAATTTGCACTTCTACTTGCTAAAAAGTCGCTTAAAAAGCATCTTCCAGAGTAGCCAAAACAAATTGCACCATGTACAAATATTTCTACTTCTAAATCTTTTTCTTTATTTTGCATTATTTCAGCAATTTGGTTTTTATTTAATTCTCTTCCTAAAATTACTCTACTAGCACCATTTTTGTACCAGAAGTTTGCACTATGGTAGCTTACTGTATTTGCTTGTGTACTTACATGAATTGGTATATTTGGAGCATATTCTTTTAAAATTTCCATAACTCCACCGTCTGATGCAATTATTGCATCTACGTTTAATTTACTTAGCATTTGTGCTTGCTTTTTTATTTCTTCATAGTAACTGTCCCAAGCATATATATTTATTGTGGCATAAACTTTTTTGCCTATACTATGTGCATATTCAATAGTTTTTGCTAAATCGTTGTTATCTACTTCTGCTCTACTTCTTAATGAAAGTGCTCCTGTTCCACAATATACTGCATCTGCTCCATATAAAAAAGCTGTTTTTGCTTTTTCAAAAGATCCTGCTGGTGCTAACAATTCTGGCTTTTCAAATTTCATTTTATTTCTCCTATTTTTACATTTATTAAATACTTACTTGTTTTACCTTTTTAATTATACTATATTTGTAAGTATTTGTCGAGTACGTAAGTTACTGGTTATTATTCATAGCCCTAAAATTATCCGCCACGTCGCTTGCGTACGATATATGTTTTTTCTTAGGCTAAAGCACGAAAAAACATATAATCGTACCGCTGTGGCTACTCTAAAATTTATAATTGGCTGTGAATAGTAACAATTACTGATTTTTATAAGTAAAATTTTTCCAATTTATATTTACTTTGTTCTAAAAATTTGTTATTATATATAAATATAAAAGGGGTTTTTATACTATGGAAAAAACAAGTAAGAAAATAAAATTAAATAGAGTTCAAACTTTAATAATGTACTTTTTTATATTTGCTTTTTTAGGATGGGTAATGGAAACTTTGTACTCAATATATACTTTAGGCTATTTTACTAAAAGAGGATTTCTATATGGTCCTATTTGCCCTATTTATGGCTTTGGCGCTTTAATGTTAATTTTATTTTTAGCAAAATACCGTAATAATAATTTAAAACTTTTTATATATGCTGCTATTATTTTTTCTGCTTTTGAATATGTTGTAAGTTATGGATTAGATGCATTATTTGCTATGCACTGGTGGGACTATACAAATGAATTTTTCAATTTAAATGGAAGAATTAGTGTTTTTTATTCTTTTGCATGGGGAATTATTGCTATTATTTTTATTAATCATGTTTATCCATTTTTAAAAAAGAAAATTAATTTAATTTTAGCTAAAATTCCATATATGGTTCAATGTTATACACTTTACTTATTATGCGGAATTTGGCTAGTGGACACAGTTGCTTCATTTATAAGATATTTATAATTTAATATTTTATATAAATTAAAAAGTATTATATTAATTTCTAAATTTAAAATTAATATAATACCTTTTTATTGTTTTAAATTATAATTTTTAATTTTTCCTTTTAGAAATAGCTAGTCCATCTCCTACTTCTAAAATTTCAGTTTCTAAATTAGGGTCCTCAGTAATTTCTGCAATATATTCTCTTAAATTTCTAACTGCAGTACGTTGTTTATGCTTATTATAATCGCTCATAACATAGCCTTTATATAGCACATTATCTGCAATAATTATTCCATTTTTGTTCAAAGTTCTTAATGCTTCTTTTAAGAAAAATGGGTATTTTCCTTTGGCAGCATCTATAAATACTATATCATAAGTTCCTTTTAGTGTTGGAAGAATTTCTACTGCATCTCCTTCATAAATGTTAATTTTATCTTCTACTTCTGCTTTTTTTATATTTTCTTTTGCTTCTTTAACTCTTTGCAAGTCTCTTTCTATTGTATCTATGTAACCATTTGGGCTTAAATATTCTGAAAAGCAAATTGCAGAATAGCCAACTGCTGTGCCTATTTCCAATATTTTAAGAGGTGATTTTTCTTTTAAAATTTT
>CANQUT010000016.1 GCA_947627105.1 uncultured Clostridia bacterium | reverse complement strand
GAAAGGTTATTTAAAATATAAAAAATATGTTTATAAAATTTATATTAAATAAACCTTATAAACATATTATACGAGGGAAATTAATTATGAATTAATAAATGATTTATATATGGGGTGGCTTAATGAAACAGATCCATTTATGCAGAGAAAAAGAAAAGAAGATATAAAAAGAAGAGTTTCTACATATGAATTGCTAATGTATAGTATTAGATATCCTCTTCCATTTGAAGCTTTTAGAAATATCTTTTCTTTAGCAGATTTATTTGAAACACTTGAAAAAATGCAAGAACAAGGTGTAGATATAACTACTTTAACTAGTCAACCATTAGCAATTAATATAGAAGATATTCAATTTTTAAATAAATTTGCAAAAAGAAAAATTTCTCCAGAAATAGCAAATTTTAGGCTTAAATTTCAAGGTAGCACTATATTTGAGTACGGAGATATAAAAAGTATTGGTGAAGCATTTCCTTATGCATGCGTTAATCTTTTAGATATAAAATTAATAGAGCAAATGCTTAATAAGCCAAAAAACAATAAAGGAATACCTATTATTATTACTATTGAGAATATTGGACAACTTCCATTAGAAAAACTAAGTGATATTGAAAAACTTTTTGACGTTGAAGGTGTAAAAATAATAGAAAAAGATAGAAAATATCGTGCACATCAAGGAGAACAGAGACCTCTCAGTTTAAGAACTTATAAACAAATAATGAAAGTTGTAAATGATGAAATTATTAGCAAACTTTATGTTAATCAAACTTCTGATAAAAATTCTATAGATTATCAACTTACAGTACAAATCCTTGATAAACTTGCTAATAAAATTAAGTATGATTCAGAGGCTTCTGATAAACCACGTTATGATGATAAAAGCGCAAATGCAAGTGGATTAATAGGATTATTAACAGGAAAAGCAATTTGTAAAGGATACGCAGAAATATTAAGAAATGTCTTAAGCTGTGTTGATGTTGAAAGTAGGGTTGTAGACGGTGAAGATAAAGATGGAGAAAAACATTCATGGAATCAAGTAAAAATAGGAGATACATGGTTTAATGTAGATCTTACATTTGCTTTAGATCAAATTCGTAGAGGAGAGCCATCAGGAGATTTATTTATGTCAGATATGTCATTTTTTGGAGAGTTAGAAAGACATACATTCGAAAAAGGAAAAGAATGGAATGGAAATAGTATAGAATCTACAGTAATTGTGGGTAGCCACCAAAAAGCTTATGGAGTAAATCATCAATGTGGAGCTTATATTTCTCCGTATTTAACATCAAAATTAATACAAAAATCTAGATTATATGCAGAAGACTATCATAGAGAAAGCAAATCTCCAAATTATAGAGGTGTAATACCATATATTGGAAGTAACACTGAAAAAATGTGTACTAATTCTAAAAGAATTGAAACACCTACACGTTATTAAAACAAGAAAAAATTCAAATTTTTTAATAATTTTTACAAATAGTATTTGACAAAATAAAAAAAAGTCTATATAATTAAAAAAATGAGAGCCACAGAAATGTGTGCTACCTATAAACTAGATAAAACACCACAAAGCTTGGCAGAGCATATGTGGTGCTTTTATTATTTGCTCAAAATTACTACTATTGCAATAATTAAGGCAAATGCTATAATAGTCATTCCTATTAAACCGTAGAAAAGGAAGTATATTATTAATAACATAGCTTGTTCTACCATATAGCACCACCTCCATTCTCACAGGCAAAACTGTGTATGTAAAGTGGTAGCACTCACACTGCTTATTCTCATTTTCTATGTTTATAACTATATAACATTGTTGATTAAAATACAAGCAAACAGAACAAATTTTTGAAAAAATATTTTTAATTTTGCTAGCGTAATTTATCTCAATTATGATATGCTTTAATAAATTGATTGATATTTGTATCAATCGTGGGTAGTGTCAAAAAGTTGTAGATATTTATGTCAATGGCAATAAGATTGAGTTTTAAATAACTTCAGCTTTTTTAATTCCTTTTAAATCTTATTTTTCTTTAAAATTAATTTTTTCTATAAATGAATTTACTAATCGTCTTAATCTTTCTTTTGAAAAATTAAATAATAAACTAACATATTCGAAAGATTTATCTATATAGTCTTTTAGTTTTAAATTAAGAAATTTCTTCGTAGACATACTTATGTTATAGTTCTACTTAGTTTCGTCTAAAAAAAGAGGAACACTTCAATTGATAAAGCAATTTTTTTAAGGAATACGATAAAGATATATCAAGATGTGAACATTGTTTCAAAAAAGATTAAAACATATAGATTTTTTTAGAAAAAAAGATTATAATATTTATAAACAATTTAAATTTAAAACATTTGAAATTTATAAAAGTAAAAAAATTACATTAAAAAATAGGGAGTGATAAAAATGACTTATGAATTTGCTAAATATCCTGATGGAACATTGGGGGTATTTTCTGACATTGGAAAAAAAGAAAATGGAGAAGAATATATTCATATTACTTTTGAAAGACCAACAGAGAAAGGATTTGACACCTATGTAATTGAACTTCCAAGCTATGAAGTTGTTCTAGAAGATGGAAATTATTTAGAAGAAGAAAAGAGAGAGTTTTTAGAAATTGTAAAAAACGGAGCATCTTTCTTTTTTAAATATGCAAGATTAGGAGGTTTAGAAATTGCCTAGTATATTTGAAATAAAACGGTTATAAAATTTATTTTTGGACAAATGAAAACGATGAACCAATTCATGTACATATTTCAAAGGAAAATCCTACTGCTGAAGCAACCAAAGTTTGGCTAACACAGTCAGGTAATTGTATTGTTTGCCATAATAAAGGTAGAATTCCTGAAAAAGAATTAAACATTATATGTGAAGATATATCATTACATTATTTTCAAATTGTTGAAAAATGGAAAATAATTCATTCAGGAAACATTAGGTTTTATTGTTAATATATTTTTTTAACAATATATAACATTATATATTATTAGGCTATTTGCTCGGTTTATACTCGGGTATAGATGAAAAAAGCCAGTAGAATAGCGCATTTATAGATTTGCACTTTAACATTCGCACCATTAGGAGCTGAAATCTAACCAATTTCAGCTTTTTTTATTTTTATTTAGTATTATTCAAAATATGTTAGAAAAAAATGACGATGAACGTTGTGTTGGTATTATGTAAAAAGTTAAACGACTTGAAAAAATCAAGAAAAAGTGATAATATACTTATATAAATTTCTTTTTTATCCTGTTTTACAGGTTGATATATAGACATTTATTATAAAATAATTATTTTAAGGAGGTAATATAATTGGCAAGTCTTACATTTTTTTCTGTCTTAAAAAGCAATCTAAAGTGTGCCGTTTGTAAAAAAAAGAAATGCCCTGTAAGGTATATGCCTAATAGGAAGCATATTGAAGTTCATAGTGGAACGGCTTATGCTATAACATGTGAAAAAGATCAGAAAAAACGCGAAGATGATTTTTTTAAAAAATTGTCTCGGTAAAAATTCAGCCAACAAACAAAATGTATCACTCTCTAAGAATGGTACATTTTGTTTGTCTAAAATTTTATTCATTCAACCTATTTCCGAAATTATTTATTATTTTTTTTGTTTTTGCTCGGATTTATATAATAAAATTGAAATGATTGATAAGTTTGATAATATGTTAGGAAAAAAATTGATGAGTTGGTATTGTAACAAAGAACCAACTCATTAATTTTTAATTTTTTCATAAACTTCTTTATAACTTTTTTTATAAATTGATTTATATTTGTATCAATTGTGGAAAAAAAACGATATGAATAGTAACTTTAAATATTACATTTTTATAACATTTTTGTAATAAATAAGTTACAAAACTAATAAATATTTAAATCGATGCTCTAAAATGCCTGATACTGTAAGAAAATATGAACATAATATAAAATCTTGCTTTTATAAAATTAAAGGCAAGATTTTGTCTTGTTTACAAATAAATTAATTTATGTTTTATTAGATATAACATTAAAAAGCAGAATAAAAAATACAAAAGCTGTAAATAATAAACAAAAAGAAAAAAAGGAGGAAAACTAAAATGACAGCAAACCGTTGTGTAAGTAGAGAGAGAGAGAGAGAGAGAGAGCTATAATTTAGAAAAGAGAGGAGAAATAGGTTTAAATGAGAATAAACCCAATTTTTTAAGCACTGCAAAATACGCTAAAGGTATAACATTAATAGCTTTAGTAGTAACAATAGTAGTGCTTTTAATATTGGCAGGAGTAACCATAACAATGGTTTTAGGAGAAGATGGAATAATAGCACAAGCAAAGCTTGCAGCAGAGAAAACAAAGGAAGCAGAAGAACAGGCAAAAGAAGACTTAGCAAATTTAACAGAAGAAATAAGTAATATATTGACTAGTGACCCACCAGCACCAACAAAACCAACTCCAACGCCAAAGCCAACTCCACCAACATTAGCTGAAGCAAAGCAAAAAGCAACACCATTTGAAACAACAACAGAGGTAACAGTTGGAAATGATACAATGACAGTACCAGGTGGATTTAGAATAAAAGAAGGAGAAAGTATAAAAGAAGGAATAGTAATAACAGATGCAAAAACAATTAATGAAGCAGGAAATGAATTTGTATGGGTACCAGTAGCTATAAATGATATGGTATGGTGCAAAGACCATGCAGGCTCTATAATTACTTTTGATAAGACAACAAATACATTCACTTGTACTCATGATGAAGGTGAAACACATACGCCAATCAACCAAGAATTAGTAGGAAAGCTATATGCAACTACTACTGGAGAAAAATTTACTGCAGGAAATCCAAATACAACATATAATGCAAACAGTGGACTAAGGGAGCCAGCAATTGTAACTGGCAATTTTAGTGGAAACGGAACAGATTATGATGGAAGCAGTTCGAATTTGAGCACAGTAGTAGAAGGAGAAACAAAAACAAAAGAGAAGTTTTTAAAACAGTTACAAGAAGAATTTTATAATATGGCAAAAAGCGTAGCGAAGTACGGAGGGTTTTATATAGGAAGATATGAAACTAGCTTATCAGCTTCAAACAAATCAGAAAGTAAAGCAGGAGCAAAATCATTATATAATGATAATAGCAACCATGATTGGTATGGCCAATATAAATATAATAAAGCATATGCAGAGGAAAATGAAAATTTAGCAGTAGTATCAAGTACAATATGGGGATGTCAGTATGATGCAATGATGAAATGGATGAAAGGTAATGGAATTGACGTAACAAATGCAACACCAACTGCAGGCGTAGAAAAAAATGAAGATAGTACAGGTAGAATAACCGGTGCTCCTGATTCAAAAGATAAATTATGTAATATATATGATTTATTAGGAAACAGTTATGAATGGACTATGGAGGCCTACGACGCCTACGATCGTGTTGATCGAGGGGGCTTTTACGGCGCCATCAGTTCACCTAGTAATAGGAACTTCTTCAATCCGACCAGTACCAATGGCAGCAGTTCTGCCCGTCTCTCACTTTATGTAAATCTGTAAACTGTAGAAGAAACCCGTCTGGGTTTCGAAAATCCATTGTGAAAGAAAGAAACATCTGAACAGTGGAGAATAATTAAATAAATTCTTCTTGGATGAGCTACAAAAAGTAGCTTGACATTTAAAAATAAAGAGGTTAGAAATTACATGCCTGCTATTTCTGCCTCTTTATTTTTTTATAAATCACCTAAAAAATTTAAAATATAAAAAAATTTAAGTAATAATTGATAATTTAAGTTTAATATGATATATTTATTTAATAAATATTAATAACTCCTATCTTAATATCACATAAAAAAATTGTGACTATTAAGTCAGTATAAAGACATTTTTTATTTTTTATGATATACTAAAAGCGAAAAAATAAATTAAAGGAGAAATTTTTCTATATGGAAAAAATTAAAATCTATGAAGCTACTGAATTTAATAATGTTAAGGAAATTATTTATAATTCAGCTAAAAAGTATAATGAAAAAATTGCTTTTGTAATAAAACATAAAAATGAAAACGAAGTATCTTATGAAAATGTAACATATACAAGACTATTAGAAGATATAAACAAGCTAGGCACATGCTTTTATAACATGGGCTTACAAGGCAAAAGGATAGCAATTATAGGCAAAAACAGATATGAATGGGTAATTACTCATTTAGCAAACCTACTTGGTGGAATTGTGTCTGTACCGTTAGATAAAGACTTACAATATGACGAACTTGAAGGATCTATTATAAGAAGTAAGGCAGACTGTATTGTTTTTGACGAAAAACTAACAGATAAAATTACAGAAATTAAAAACAACGGAAGAACAAATTTAACAGAATATGTATGTATGAGTGAAATAGATGGTTATAAGTCTATAAAAGAGCTATTACAAAAAGGAGAAGAACTATTAGCAAGTGGGCAAAAAGAGTATGTAAATGCTAAAATAGATGAAAATGCTATGAATATTTTACTATTTACATCAGGAACTACAGCAAATTCAAAGGCTGTTATGTTATCACAAAAAAATATTGCATCTAATATTTATGCAATGCAATGTGTAGAAGATATAAGGCAGTCAGATACAAATATTGCATTTTTACCATTTCACCATATATTTGGTTCTACTTGCATAGTTATGATGCTTGCATGTGGTGTAAAAAATGTTTTCCCAGATGGTTTAAGGTATATTAAGCAAAACTTAAATGAATACAAAGTAACTCTATTTGTTGGTGTACCAGTCTTAATAGAGGCTATTTATAAAACTATTATGAAGGAAATTGAAAAGCAAGGCAAAACAAAATTAATTAAAGTAGCAACTGTAATTAGCAATGCACTTTTAAAACTACATATAGATATTAGAAGAAAAATATTTAAACAGGTAATAGATGCATTAGGTGGAGAGTTACGTTTTGTTATTTCTGGTGGAGCTACTGCAGATGCAAAAATTGCAAAAGGGTTTAATGACATGGGAATAAAAACAGTACAAGGCTATGGACTAAGTGAAACAGCACCTGTTATTGCAGCAGAAAATGAAAAAGCTATGGCAAGTGGATCTGTTGGTGTTCCTATGATTAATGATACAATAGAAATTGATAATCCAGATGAAAATGGAATTGGAGAAATAAAAGTAAAAGGTCCTAATGTAATGCTTGGCTATTATGAAATGCCAGAGCTAACAGCAGAGGTTTTAAAAGATGGTTGGTTCTACACTGGAGATTTAGGCTACTATGATAAAAAAGGTATTTTACATATTACTGGAAGAAACAAAAACATGATTGTTTTAAAAAATGGTAAAAAAGTATTTCCAGAAGAAGTAGAAACCTTAGTAAATAGATTAGAACTTGTTGAAGAATGTATGGTATTTGGCATACCAGATAAAAGAGATAAGTCAGATGTTAGAATAGCTGTAAAACTAGTATATAACAAAGATGAAGTAAAAGAAAAATATGGTAATATAAGTGAAGATGATTTATATAAAATTATTTGGAACGAAATTAAACAGCTTAACACTACTTTTCCAAAATATAAACATATTCAAAGAATGTTATTAACTTCTGAAGAATTAATTAAAACTACTACTAAAAAAGTAAAAAGACAAGAAGAAATGAAGAAAATAATAGCTTCGCTATAACTACCTAAAGGTTGTTGACTATTAAAAATAAAAGCAGATAATTTTTAATTACCTGCTTTTTTGTTGGCTCTCCGTGTTGGACTTGAACCAACGACCTATCGGTTAACAGCCGAGCGCTCTACCGACTGAGCTAACGGAGAATCTTTAAAACTAAAGTTATTATAATACAAATTATTAACATATACAATATGTTTTATACAATTTTTGAAAAAAATTTAAAGCCATCCATAAAAAATTTAAAGTTTAAATAAAGTTAAATAATAATGCCATAATTCGATAAAAATACAAAAATTTTTAAAAAATGTTGCAAAAAAAATAATAATAATGATATAATTTCTTATGTAATAATGATACAAAAGAAGGGAAGGAATAAATATGGGATTATTATCTTTTACAATTAGTGTTGTAGCAGCAATTATGAGCTTTTTTAAAGTAACAAGATTACCAGCATTTGCTGTTGCAATAGTAGGAATTATTTATGCAATGGTAACTTGGTACCAAAAAAGCAAAAATGAAAATCAAGAAAAAACAGATTCTAAAGCATCACAAGCTCTAGAAGTAGGAGCTGTTATTATTTCAGGTATTGTATGTGTTACATATTTAGTACTTTTATGGTTTTAATGGCTAATTAAAATTATTATTAAAATAAACTGCACTTAAAAAACGTTAGTGCAGTTTTATTATGTTTTTGCTAACAAAAACTTGTAATCTATATATAAAAATGATAAAATTTAAAAATAAAATGTAATTATTACAAAGAAAGTCGAATAAACTAGAATAAAAACTAGAAAGGGGTAGTATTTTTGGAAAAAGAAAAAATTTATGAAATACTAACTAAAGAGATTGACTTAAATTATGTAAAAAAAGATGAAGAAATGAAAAAACATACATCTTTTAAGATAGGTGGAAAGGCAGATATATTAGTTAATGTAAAAAGCAAAGCAGATTTAATTTATGCTTTAAAAGTAGCTAACAAATATGATGTTCCACTAACTATAATAGGAAATGGAACTAATTTATTAGTTAAAGATAATGGAATTAGAGGAATTGTACTTAAAATAGATCTAGATAATATACAAATTGAAAAACAAGAAAATAGTGCTATTATAAAGCTAGAAGCGGGTGTTAAAAATGGAGTATTAGCACAAAAGCTTTTAAAAGAAGAAATTGCAGGATTTGAATTTGCAAGTGGAATACCTGGAACAATAGGCGGAGCAGTTTATATGAATGCTGGGGCCTATGGCGGTGAAATGAAAGATATTGTTAAAGATGTTACATATATGGCAAAAGATTTAAGTATTCATACTATAACAAATAAAGAGTGTGAGTTTGACTATAGACATAGCATTTTTTCTAACAAAGATGTAATTATTACAGATGTAACAATTGAGCTTCCTTATGGAAAAGCAGAAGAAATAAAGCAAAAAATGGATGAAAATATGCAAAGTAGAAAAGAAAAACAACCAATTCAAATGCCAAGTGCAGGAAGTACATTTAAAAGAGGAGCAGATTTCATTACAGCAAAATTAATAGATGAATGTGGCTTAAAAGGCTATAAAGTAGGTGGCGCAGAGGTATCTACTATGCATGCAGGCTTTGTTGTAAATACAGGAGAGGCAACAGCACAAGATGTAATTAATTTAACAGAGCACATTAAAAAAGAAGTATTAGAAAAATGTTCAAAAGAAATTGAATTAGAAATAAAAATTATAGGTGAATAATAAAAATAATGGGAAGGAGAGTATGGCAAATACCATACAATTAATTATGAAAGGTTTTTTAAAGTGGTTTCGGTTCTAGCACTAAAATGAAAAGATGGCTATTTCTTACTTTACTTGGAATTGTACTTACTTGTTTTGGAATGGCACAAATATTAACTAATGAAAGATTAGATTTTTTACCATTAATAGGAATTATTTTATGCTTTATAGCTGGTTTTGGCTTAGTAATAGTATCTATAATACAAATGCAAAGAAGAACTTTGGAATTATTAGTACAAGAAACAGATGGTAGAGCTGAAAATGATAATTCAAAAGTAAATAGTTTAATTTTCAACAAGAAAATATATGAAGAAGGACCTAAAATTGTAGTTATTGGTGGAGGAAATGGTTTAAATGCAGTATTAAGAGGACTTAAAAATTATACAAATAACTTAACTGCTATTGTTACTGTTTCAGACTATGGAGAAGCTATATCAGAATCAAGTAAAGCATTAAATTCAATGCCTTTAAATGATATAAAAGAAAGTATAGTAGCTCTTTCAAAAGATGAAGAAGCTATGAAAAATTTATTAAACTTACAATTTAATGATGGAATTTTAAAAGATTTATGCTTTGGAGATATTTATTTACTAGGAATGAAGCAATTATATGGTGAATTTACAAAGTCTATAGAACAAACAAAATCTGTACTTAATATTACAGGAAAAGTGCTTCCAGTAACACTAGAACAGGTACAAATTTGTGCAGAATTAGAAGATGGAACAGTTATAGAAAGCAAAGATAAAATACCAGAGGTAGTAAATTCAAAAACTAGTAAAATTAATAGAATTTTTATTAATCCTACTAATTGCAAAGTGGCTCCAGGTGTTATAGAGTCAATAGAAGAAGCAGATGCTATTGTTATTGGACCTGGTAGCTTATATACTAATGTAATACCAAATCTTTTAGTAAAAGGTGTTGCAAAAGCAATTAAAGACAGCAAAGGCTTTAAAATTTATGTAAGCAATATTATGACAGAGCCTGGCCAAACAGATAATTACACATTATCTGACCATATTAAGGCAATTAATGACCATGCTGGACAAGGCATAATTGAATACTGTATTTATGATACAGGCGAGCTAATTCCAGAATATATTAGAAAATATAATATGCAAGGACAAGAATTAGTAGAAATAGATGCAAGCAAAGCAAAAGACGAAGGCGTTTATTTAATGCAAAGAGAAATTTCTTATGTTACAGATGGCTACATTAGGCATAACCCAGATGCTGTTGCAGCTTCTATTATTCAACTTATATGTGATGATTTGAAATTTAAAGATATGCAAAATGATACTAAATATGTTTTATTAAATGATAGATTAAAAGAAGCTAAAAGAACTTTAAGAGTAAATAAAAAGAATAATAATATTAGGCAAACTAAAAAGAAGGAACCAAAAGAAGAAAGTAAATTCTATAAAAAATATAAAGATAGAATTGAATCTATTCAAGAATCAGAAATAAAAATGAAAGTGAAAGCTGGACTTCCTATAAATGAAAATGAAAAAATACTAGCTAAAAAAGAACATATAAAGTTAAACACAGAAAACGCTAATAAAGCTAAAAATACTGTAGAAAACAAAAAAACAAATTCAAAACATAATAAATCAATTGGAAAACATACTAGTACAGCTAAAAAAGAATCTGTACAAGAACAAATTAAAGAAATAAAAGAATTAGAAGATAAACAAAAGGAAGAATTTATAAAAGCAATAAATAGCTTAAGAAAATAAACAACAGAAAAAACGTAGTTATTATGGAGGAAAGTACAAATGAAATATGAACAAAAAGATTTGTTATTAGAAAATGGAATAAAAAAAGATTGGATTATAACAAATGGTATTGGTGGTTATAGCAGTTCTACAATACTTGGAATTAATACAAGAAAATATCATGGATTATTAGTAGCACCACTAAATCCGCCAGCAAATAGATATGTAATTTTATCTAAAGTAGATGAAAGCTTTGAAAGTGATGGAAAAGAATATATACTATATTCAAATATGGGCAAAGACTATATTTCAACAGGGTATCAATATTTAACATCATTTGAAAAAGAATATGTTCCAATATTTACATATGAAATAGATGGTGCTGTTATAAAAAAATTCATTTGTATGGATTATGGAAAAAATACTGTTTGTGTACTTTACAATATAAAAAATAATGAAAAAAGAACAAAGCTAAAAATAACTCCAATTATTAATTTTAGAGATTTTCACACTACTACTCCAAATGCTAAATTTGATTTAAAACAAGAAATAAAAGATCAAAAAGTAAAAATAATAGTAAATAATCAAAAACAAACACCAATTTATATGAACTTATCAGAAGGAAAATACATAGAGCATGAAAATGATACATTTAAAAATATGTACTATATAGAAGAAGAAAAAAGAGGTGGAGATGCAGAAGAAAACTTATCTGTACCTGGTGTTTATGAAGTAAAACTAAGAGCTAATGAAGAAAAATTTATTACATTTATTTGCTCGTTAGAAGAAAACATAGAAGAGTTAGATGGCAGAAATTTAGTTAATCAAGAAATTATTCGTATTACTAGTGAATTATATGATTCATACTTATTGGAGCCAAAAAAGGAATATGACGAAAAGTATAAAACATTAATAAGAGATTATATAATTGCATCAGATAATTTTATAGCATATAGACCTTCTTTTGCTTTATATACTTTAATTGCAGGCTATCCATGGTTTTTAGATTGGGGCAGAGATTCATTAATTTCGTTTGAAGGAATATTACTTATTCCAAGAAGGTTTAAAGTAGCTAAAGAAGTGCTATTAACATGCATTAGAGATGTTAAATATGGACTAGTTCCAAATGGTTATTCAGGCTATGATAATAGGCCATTATATAATAGTGTAGATGCATCTCTTTTACTATTTGAGCAGGTTAGAAAATATATAGAATATACACATGACTTTGAATTTTTAAAAGAAGGGTTATATGAAACATTAAAAAAGGTTATAGAAGCTTATATAAATGGCATAGACTTAGACGGAAATAATATTCATTTAGATGAAGAAGATGGACTTTTATCTTCTGGAACAGAATACACGCAAAATACATGGATGGATGCTAAAATTGGAGATAAAGTAGTTACACCAAGAAATGGAAAAACAGTTGAAATAAATGCCTTATGGTACAATGCATTATGCATTATGGCAGATTTTGCAAAATTATATAAAGAAAAAGAATTAGTAGAAAAATATACAAGCTTAGCTAATAAATGCAAGAAAAACTTCATGGCTAAATTTTATAATAAAAAAAGAAAAAGCTTAGATGATTTAGTAGGAGATAGTAAAATAAGACCAAACCAGCTATTTGCACTATCTTTATACCATCAAGTAGTTGATGCTAGTTCAAACGAAGCTAAAGAAATTTTAAATACAGTTACTAAAAAATTATTAACACCTTATGGATTAAAAACATTAGCAAAAGGAGAAATTGGCTACAGAGAAATTTATGAAGGTGACCAAATAAAAAGAGACATGAGCTATCATCAAGGTATTACATGGCCATGGCTTTTAGGTATTTATTCAGATAGCTTTTTAAATATTATTAAAGCAGAAAAAAATAAAACTAAAAAGAAAGAACTACAAAAAGAGTATTCAGAATTTGCTAAAAAAGTAGAAGATACTTTTTATAATGAAATGTATAAAAATTCTACTGTAGGAAGCATTAGCGAAATTTATAATTCAACTAAGCCTTATGAAGCAAAAGGAGCTTTTGCACAAGCTTGGTCAGTTGCAGAAGTATTTAGAATAATTATTAAAAACCATGAGCAAAACTATTAATAATAAAACTACGTATTAAAGTTATAATTACACTAAAGCTTAAATAGTACTATTTAAGCAAATGAAAGAAAGGACTAAAAAAATGAGAGTTCTAGGAATAGACCCAGGGTTTGCAATAACAGGTTACAGTGTTATTGATTATATTGGAAATAAGTTTAAATTAATTACACATGGTGCTGTACTAACTAAAGCAGGAGAATCATTTCCACTAAGATTGCTTAAACTTAATAATGACTTAGAACAAATAATAGATACATATAAACCAGATGCAATATCTGTTGAAGAATTATTCTTTAACAATAATGCAAAAACAGCTATTAATGTAGCACAAGCAAGAGGGGTTATTTTAGTAGTAGGATGTAGAAAAGGAATTCCTACTTATGAATACACGCCACTTCAAATAAAACAAGCAGTAGTAGGCTATGGAAGAGCAGATAAATTGCAGGTACAAAAAATGGTAAAAACTATTTTAAAAGTAGATAGTTTACCAAAGCTAGATGACACCACAGATAGCATGGCAGCAGCAATTTGCCATGCACACTCAGCAAAATTTGCAGAAAAATTGTAGGGGACAGGGGTGTTTGGACCAGGTCCCAATGCTTATTTTCAAGCACTTAGGGACAGGTCATAGTTAAAATTTTATTATTATATTAGCATAAAAAACTAGAGAAAGGCAAAAAAATGGCTATTTATTTAATGTATGGTGAAGAAACATATCTTCTAGAAACAAGAGTAAAAAAAATAAAAAAAGAATTTGGTGAGCAGGTTTTAGGAATTAATTATATTCAAATAGATGAAACAAATGTAGATAGTTTAATTTCAAACCTAGAAACACCAGCATTTGGATTTGAAAAAAAATTAATTATAGCCAAAAATACAGGACTTTTTAAAAAAGAAAAAAAATCTACAAGCAAAGCTAAAACAGAAAACAAAAAAAGTAACGAAAATATGCCTATACAAGAAAAAATAGCAAATTATTTACAGCAAAACCAAAAAGAACTTAATGAAACAGTAGATTTAGTATTTATAGAGCAAGAAGTAGAAAAAAATTCGTTATATGAGGTTATAGAAAAAATAGGGGAAGTAAAAGAATTTGCACTTTTAAAACTTCCAGAATTAATAACAAACCTTAAAAAAATTTGTAATGCATATAAAGTAACAATAGATGATAATTCTGCTAAATATTTAGTAGAATGTTCAGGAACTAATATGCAAGATTTAATAAATGAAATAAGGAAGCTAATAGAATATAAAGGTGAAGGCGGAAATATTACAAAAGAAGATATAGACAAACTTTGCATAAAACAAATCCAAGCAGTTATATTTGATTTAACAGATAATTTAGGAAAAAAAGATATAAAGTCTGCACTAGAGGTTTTACAAGGACTTATATTAAATAAAGAGCCTGTACAAAAAATTTTAGTTACATTATATAATCACTTTAAAAAATTATATATTATAAAAATAGCAGAAGAGTACGGCAAAGATTTAGCTACTGCAATGAGTTTAAAGCCTAATCAAATGTTTTTAGTTACAAAATATAAAATGCAAGCAAAGTATTTTGAAAAGGAAGAGCTAAGAAGTATTTTAGAAGAATTAGTTAACTTAGATGCAAATTATAAAGTACGGTTTAATTGATTTAGAAATTGGATTACAAGCTATTCTTTGTAGATACTGTTCAAAATAAAAACAATTCACAGCATAAAATTATACGCCACGTGCCAAAGTTTTGTATATATTTTTTTCTTAGGCTAAAGCACAAAAAATATATACAAAGAAGCAAGTGGTTATTCTAAAATTTATAATTAGCTGTGAATATTATATTGCAACAAACTTAATAAGTTTTAATTATTTTATTATTTAGAATGAGATTTTATAGAACGAATAATCTCATAAACTAAATCTAAAGAATCTTCAGGCAGTATACTTACCATACGAATAATCTTCTTACATAAATTATCATTTATATCATTTCCAAATAAAAAGTAGTCAGCAGAATAACCTGTGTATTCACAAAGAGAAATTAAAGTATTCATACCAAGAGATTTATTTCCTAATTCTAATTGTGCTAAATACGATTCTGAAATATTGATTTTTTCTGAAAAAACATTTCTACTCATTCTCAATTCTTCTCTTACATTTCTAATACGATTTCCAACTTCTAAAGAATTTTTCATTTTCAATATCACTCTACTTTCTTAAGACTTATATATTAATACAAATTAATACAAAAATCGACATTTTTATTAATTATATACACGAAGAAAAAAAGATTAAATTCACTAAGAAGGTAACAAAAACATTACCAAATAGTAAAATAATATCATAATATTATAATATATATTGAAATTATAATATAAAAATTAATTATAGTGAAAATCTCATATTTTTGCAAAACTTATTGAATAAATTAGTTAATTATTGGTATAATAAAAATAGAAGTTAATAGTTAAAATTTAACTAATGAGAAAAGGAGGGCACATTATGGAAAAAAATATAAACAAAAGGCCAGATATGTTAAATAAAATATATGAATTTAGGCAAGAAGATCTTGAAACTGAAAATAGCAAAGATAGAGAAGCATTAAGTGAAATTTTAAATGAAGTAAAATTAGAAGAAATAGAAAATAAAATTAATGAATTATTAAATGGAAAGGAAACAAAATATATTATTCAAAAACTAGAACTGTTAATAGAAAATTACGAAATACAAATTGCATACTATAGTCAAAAAAACTATAAACAAGGCTTTAAAGATGCAATTTGCCTATGTACGCAATGTTTGCAAGATAATGATGAAAATAAATAGAGTAAATGAATAAAAATACCTACTTTTCAAATAATATAATTAGAAAGGCGGTATTTTTTTATGATAAATTTTAGAACAGATTTGGCTTTAGAAAGGCGAGATATATATAAAAAGGCAAATAATATTTCAGATGAGGTAGATGGCTTAGAAACTCAAGAAGAAATGCTTGGTGAAGATATTAAAATTACAAGAGTAAAGGTTTTAAATGAAAATGGAGAGCAGGCAATAGGCAAGAAAAAGGGAAATTATATTACTATTGATATTAAAAATATTAAAGTAGCAGGTGAAGATGATATTCAAAAGGCATCTGAAGCTGTAACAAAAGAATTAAAAACATTACTTGCAAATTTAATAGGTGTGCAAGATGATATTTTAGTAGTTGGTCTTGGAAATTTGTATGTTACTCCAGATGCATTAGGCCCAAAAGTAATACAAGATATAGATATTACAAGACATTTATTAACATATATGCCAGATGTACTAGATAAAGATACAAGGCCAGTTAGTGCTGTATCTCCGGGAGTTCTAGGCACAACTGGAATTGAAACAGTAGAAATTTTAAAAGGAATAGTGGATAATATTCATCCAAAATTAATAATTGTTATTGATGCTTTAGCCTCTAGAAGTATTGAAAGAATTAGTAGTACAGTTCAAATTGCAGATACTGGAATTATTCCTGGAGCAGGTGTAGGCAATACAAGAAAAGAGCTAACTGAAAATACTTTAGGCATTCCGGTAATTGCAATAGGTGTTCCAACAGTTGTAGAAGCGGCTACTATTGCAGCAGATAGCTTAGATTTATTTATTCAAAAATTACAACAAGAAGCTAAGTCAAATGATTTTTTAAATAGTCTTCAAGAAGAAAATAAATATGAAATGATTAAAGAAGTTTTAGCACCTGAAGATTACAATTTTATTGTAACACCAAAGGAAATTGATGAGCTAATTGAAAATATGTCTAGTGTTGTAGCAAGGGGAATTAACTTTGCTACACAAAAATAAGTAAGTTATGTAAGAATTCCAAAAATAAAATAAATAATAAGCAAATGAATAGGGTAGAAAGCATAAAGAATATACTTTATCTTTTTGCCCTGTTTTCCATTATATAAAAGAATAAACACTATAGGTAAAATAGTAAATAAGCAAAGTAAAACATACAAATTATTATAGCCATACATAAGAATATTAATTGCATATCTAATAATACATGAAATAGAGAAGAAAGCAGTCATTAAAATTTTGTTATTTCTAAAAACGTAAAATATAAATATAATAGCTATTCCAAAAAATCCATAGTCAAATTTTAAAAGCTCTGCTAATATACCAATTATAATGGCAAAGAAAACGCCAATAGCATATTTAATACAAGTATTTACTTTATTATTTTTTACTAATTGAAAAGAAGATTTAAGTATATTATCATAAGCAAAAATTGCAAGCATACCAAAGAAAAGTGTAAAGAAAATGTTTAAGCAAACATCATTTGCAAATATACTTCTAAATAGCATAAAGGGTATTTGAGATATAATGGCAAACAAAAATAGTCTTAAGAAATATTTCTTAAGATTTTTTGTATGTGTATAACCTTCTGAAATTTGAAATGCAAAAATAGGAAAAGCTATTCTTCCTATTAAGTTAAATTCAGTAGTTTTTTTAAAATAAGCGTCTGCAACATGGTCTATAACCATTGTGACCATTGCAATTAATTTTAATAAAAAACTTGTCATTATGCTACCTCTTATGAATTATTATAATGTATATGTTAAAATATTACAATACTGCTACACTATTATTATATATTAATGTTTTATAGTTAACCCGCTCGAATAGTACTTTTTTCAAATTACCCGTTGCAAGTGGTAAATTCAAAGAAGTAGAGTCAGAACGGGACCTTTCAAAACTGCGAAAAATAGTACTATTCGAGCTTTAGTGTTTATAAAGTAACTATTAAATCCATTCATTATACTTTTTAATGTATATTCTTTTAGCAATCATTGCAACAAAGCAATATAAAATAGGAATGAATATTATAATTGGCATAAATTCAAATGGAATATTAACTAATCCTATTAGTTTTCCAAGCCATGTAAATGGAATAATTACACCAATAATTGCAAGTAGTATTGATGAAAAATATACAAATTTATGTGCATTACTTTCAATAAACGGAATTTTAGCAGTTCTAATAATATGCATACCAAGTAGGTTTGAAACTATGCTGTAAGAAAACCATATAGTTTGAAAGGTAGGGGCGTCATGTAATTTAAATACAAGTAATAAAATAGCAAAAACAATAATATCAAAAATAGAACTTACTGGTCCCATAAATAACATGAAATTTTTTAAGCTATTTATATTAAATTTTCTAGGTTTTCTTAAATCTTCTTCATCTACATTATCAAATGGAAGAGTTAATTGCCCAAAATCGTATAGTAAACCTTCTACTAATAATTGAATAGGTGTTTCTGGCAAAAATGGTAATATAACACTTGCAATAATTACAGAAACTACCTCGCCAAAATTAAAGCTTGTTGATAGTTTAATATATTTCATTAAATTTGCATAAGTTTTTCTTCCGCTCGTATACACCATCTAGCAAAACATTTAAATCTTTTTTTAACAAAATTATATCAGCAGATTCTTTTGCAATATCAACAGCAGTATCAACTGAAATTCCAACATCTGAATTTATAAGAGATGGGGCATCATTAATACCATCTCCCATGTAGCCTACTACATTGTTAGCTTCATGCAAAAGTCTAACAATTCTAGCCTTTTGTATAGGAGAAAGCTTTACAAAAATATTGCATTTTTTAAGTAGCCTTAAAACTCCATTATCTGAAAGCTTTTCAATTTGACTTCCTTCTACAATTATATCAGAATTTATTCCAACTTTACTACATATACATTTTGTAACTTCTAAATTATCTCCAGTTAAAACTATAACTCTAATTCCTGCGTTATTTAACTTTTCTATGGCAACTTTTGCACTTTTTTTAGGCGGATCTAAAAAGCCAATAAAGCCTAAAAGCACCATATTTTTTTCATCTTTTATACTAAACTTAGAAACATTAGCAATGTCATTTTTTTGGCAAACAGCAATTACTCTTAAACCATCTTCATTAAGTTTTTTAGAAATTTGCTTGATGTTATCTTTAATTTCTTTTGTAATTGGAGAAACTTCGCCTTTATAATCTACCATTGTGCAAATACTTAAAATTTCTTCAACAGCGCCTTTAGTAATTAGCTGTTTTTTTGTGCTATCTGTAACAATAACAGATAAGCGTCTACGTGAAAAATCGAAAGGAATTTCATCAACTAATTTATATTTATCTACATATTCTTTCATATTATTTTCAAAAGCCCTATTTACAACAGCTTCATCAATATTACCTCTTAACCCAGTTTGAAAATATGAATTTAAAAATGCATGCTTTAAAATTCTAAAATCTTCCTCACCGTATATATCTAGGTACTTTTCCAAAACAATTTTATCTTCTGTAAGTGTTCCTGTTTTATCTGTACATAAAATATTTATAGATCCAAAACTTTGAATTGAATCTAATTTTTTTACAATAGTTTTCTTTTTAGACATTCTAATAGCGCCTTTTGAAAGGCTAGAAGAAAGAATAACAGGGAGTAGAAGAGGGGTAATACATATAGCAATGGCAACTGCAAATGTAAAAGCAGTTATAATGCTATGTTTAGAAACATTAAAAATAAACACTATAGGTATTAAAATTAGCATAAAACGTATTAAAAGTTTACTTATACTTTCAATTCCACGTTGAAAAGCAGACTTTGGCTTGCTACTTGGAATAGTATGCGCAACTTTTCCAAAATAGGTATCATCTGCAGTTTTAATAACAGCACATTTTGCACTACCACTTATAACGTTAGTACCCATAAAGCAAATATTATCTAAGTCTGAAATGCTATCTATATTTAAAGGAGAATCTTTTTTAGATATTTCATTTTCATCATAAGAATCTCCAAGTTCTACTACTTTTTTAACAGCATCAGATTCGCCAGTTAAAGAAGACTGACCAACATATAAATCTTTTGAATCTAAAACTCTAAGATCTGCTGGAATTAAACTTCCGGCAGAAAGCATTACAATATCTCCAACAGTAATTTGCTTAATAGGAACTGAAACTTCTTTTCCATTACGTAAAACAGTAGCAGTAGTTGCTACAAGTTCTTTTAGCTTTTGAGCAGCTTTATTAGAGTTATATTCTTCAAAAAATTCCAAAAGTGTACTAGAAGCTACTAAAATTAAAATTACAATAATATTTGCATAATTAGGGCTTTCTGCTAAATATACATCTGTATAAAGCAACACTGCTGCAATGGCAAGAAGTATGCTGTTAAATGGGCTAAATAAGCTTTCTAAAAAATATTTATACCATTTTTTAGGTTTAGACTGTTTAACTTCATTAAGACCATATTTATTTATACGTTCTTTGGCTTCTGCTGTAGTTAAGCCATTTTGATTAATTTTAAATTCTTCTAGAAATTTTTGTTTATCTAATGAACTTTGAGTTTTATATAGCTTTTCTATATCTACATCTTCTTTTACATTTGGCATTTGTAAAATCAACTCCATTTCTTGTAATTATTATACACCATATTGGAAAAAAATATATAAAAGTTTGAAAATTGTTGATATTTAAAAAGCAAAGTGATAATATAAAGGCATATTCTAATTGTTTGATGAAATAAACATAGAAATATTAATTGGAGTATTTGATATATGAAAGATAATTATTATGATAATTTAAATGAAGAAATAAAAGAATATTTTAAAGTTTTAGAACCAAATTTTCCAGAATGGCTAAATGAATATATAAATACAAAAGAGTTATTAAAACAACAATATATAAGCGTTACTTGCGGAATTTTATATACTAATTTATTTGATATTAATTTCTTCTTTTCAAGTTTAGACCATTCAGTTGCAGTTGCTTTAATTATATGGCACTTTACACATGACAAAAAGCAAACATTATCTGGTTTGTTTCACGATATAGCAACACCAGCATTTAAGCATTGCATAGACTACTTAAATGGAGACTATATGACTCAAGAATCAACAGAAGATTTAACAACACAAATAATAAAAGATTCTAGTGAAATAATGTCATTATTAAAAAGAGATAATATTGATATTTCAGAAGTTGACAATTATCATCTTTATCCAATAGCAGATAACAATACGCCACAATTATCTGCAGATAGATTAGAATATTCTTTATCAAATGGTTTATTTATACATAGAATAATAAATTTAGAAGATATTAAAGAAATATATAACGATATTGAAATACAAAAAAATGAAGAAGGGGAGATAGAACTAGGCTTTAAAACTAAAAAAATAGCAAGAAACTTTGTCAAATCTGTAAGCAAGTCATCATTAATATATTTAGAAGATAGAACAAGATATTCTATGCAACTTATTGCAGACATATTAAAAAGATTAATTAATGAAAATAAAATAACAAAGCAAGATTTATATGAGCTAAAAGAAAGTGATGTAATTAATATTATTGAAAATTCTAAATATAACGATATATTTAATATTTGGAAAAATTCTAAAAAAATAAAAACATCAAATGAAGAGCCTAAAGATGTATATTATTTGCATCATGGTACAAAAGTTAGATATATAGACCCACTATTTAATGGAGAAAGAATGTCAAAGTGTTGTAAAATTGCTAAAAAAATGATAGACAACGTTTTTGACTATGATATGAATAAATATGTTTATTTGGATTTAAAATTTGAGGATTAAATAAAATAATGTATATTTTTATATAAAATGTGTGTATCTTAAAAACAAATTTTTTTATGTTGATTTTTTATAGAAATATGTGTTATAATATAGATATTGTATTGCTTAGAAACCAATAAGTTATATTACTTGGAGGTTTCTAACCTCCAAGAAAATTCAAGGAGGTAAAAATATGTTTCAAACGAAAAATGAAAATCCACCGAACGTTATGGAATACTATGACTGGATTGTAGCACAAGGATTCAAAACCCAAGAAGAACATCACAGGTACGTTTCTCGCCAGGAACAAGACTTTATGCAAAACGTTGTTTATCCAATGTTTTACAAAGAAAAGGCACATTTTAAAACTCCAATTCCGTTTCCAATGGTTTTAAAAGACTATAGTTCAGAAAGGCTCAAGTATGTAATAAATAATGCCTTCTTCACTATTATCTTTTTTTCCTACGACAATTTGGATGGTGAGGTGTGCTGGGAAGTATCTGTTCATGTGAAAAATCACGATTTTTGTGATGAGCGGATACTATCGTTCAAAAAATGGTTCATGCAATACTATTGTAATGACGAGAGAGTTTACTCCATTCAGATGGAAGAAATGCCGAAGGAATTTTTATTTCCTAGGCTGGACTTCTATGACGACAAGGTACAGGATTTCTGCATTGAATTTTGGAATAGTGGAAGAGATTTTATGCTGTTTAAGCTTTTAGATCTCTTAAGACTGTTTTAAAACTTATGCAAAGTTAAAATAGCGAGCAGATGAAAATATTTTTCTATTTGCTCGCTATTTTTATTCTTTTTTTATATCGAAAATTATAAGTGACAATTCTAAATTACGTTTATTAAATCTGTATAATACATAATTTCTTTTCCTAATTTTTTTGCATATTCTATCTCTAATTTTGTACTATTTCCTATATAATTGTTTACATTTACTACTAATATAGAATCAGATAATTCTATTTTTTTAAAATGCTCTTCTTTTAAGTTTAATAATTGTTCTTCAGTTCTTTCTACATTCTCTAATATTGGATAAATCGGTGTAAGAATGCAATTGCCTTTTAAAGCCATCTTTTCTGCAATTATCATTATTTCTTTTTTAAATTTTAAACTTCCACATAATGTTATAATTTTCATTGCCATGTAGCTCCTCCACAATTCACATATATATTTTGATATTTATTATATAACTTTATAATTCAGCCATAAATTCTTTATGATCATATTTAGGAATTATATATTCTGGAGTTCCAAAATCAACAACATTACCTTTTTCTATAACCATAATATTATCCATATCACTTAGGGTAGATAGACGATGTGCTATACATATAATAGTTTGCTCGTTAAAATATTTGTGTATATTTTGTTGAATTTTAAATTCTGTATTATTGTCTAAGCTACTGGTTGCTTCATCAAATATTACTATTTTAGAATCCCTCAAAAATATTCTAGCTAATGCTATTCTTTGTCTTTGACCACCTGAAAGTTTTATACCTCTTTCTCCAACAATAGTATTATACTTATCTTCTAAACTTTCTATAAAATTATGAAGTTCTGCTTTTTTTGCTGCATTATATATTTCTTCTTCTGTTGCATCAGGTTTTGCTATTTTTATATTATCATAAATTGTAGAGTGGAGTAATATTGTTTCTTGAGGTACATAGGTTAAATTATTATATAATGAGTTTGTATTATATTTAGATATATCTTTATTATCTATTAAAATGCTACCTTTTTCTGGTGAATAGAATTTAAAAATCATATTGACTAATGTTGTTTTACCGCTTCCGACTTACACCTATAATACCTAATTTTTGTTTATCATCTATTCTTAAATTAAAATCTTCAAAAATATAGTTTTTGTTATATCTAAATGAAACATCCTTAAATTCAAGTTTACCTGTATTTATCTCTATATCAGGTTTATTGTCATCTCTTACATTATCACTGGTATATAATAATTCATAACTATTTTTCATTTTTACCATGATTTCTCCTATATGTATATAAGACCATGTGAAAGTAGTTGTTTGACTTTTTAATGAAATCATAGCATTTATAAAAAATATGAAATTGCCTAATGTCATCATACCATTTTCAAATAATCTAATTGAATATATCATTAGACTTACTAATACTAAAACATAAACAACATTTGCTATAGCCCCAAAAGTAAATTCTTTTCTTGATGCTCTATTTCTATAATAATTCGATTCTTCTTTTTTCGATTTTAAATTTTTTGAAAAGTTTGATACTGCATTATATAATTTTAATGATGTGAAATTTAATACAGCATCATTTAATATTCCATTATATTCTCTATTGTACTCTTGAGCTTTCTTTACAGAAGGCAAATATCGTTTAGAAAAATAAACTAATCTTCCTACTATTATTCCAGTAAATAGTATAGTTGCAACGATAAAGATATTTAGGTTAATAGTATATAAAATTATTAAACTACTTATCATTGAAGTTAATACTGAAATAAATTTACTTGTTATTTTATCATTCAAGTTAATAATTTCATCATTTATATCATTTATTGCAGTAGATATTTTTCCAGTATAATTATCTGTAAAAAATGAATAAGTTTTATTATCTAAATTGCTAAATAACTTTTCAGAAATATATGGGGTTTGTTTTTTTACTACATATATAGTTCTTGTTATATTAGAAATATAA
Organism: uncultured Clostridia bacterium; assembly: GCA_947627105.1. Lineage (GTDB taxonomy): Bacteria > Bacillota > Clostridia > TANB77 > CAG-508 > CAG-273. The sequence continues at coordinate 1,232 of CANQUT010000016.1, read as the reverse complement.
TAAAATATCAATTCTAAAATAATAACTCCTAGCAAAACAAAAATAGTTTTATATAAATCTGTTGGCAAAAAATTTTCCTTACTTGGTAAATCTATTATACCTTTTATAATATATTGTTTCACTAAATCTAGTATTTGTGAAATAATCATACTTAATATCATTACAAATGTTAAAAATTTAACAGGTTTATATAAAGATATTATGAATTTTTTAAAATCTTTTTTCAAGTTGTATAGCTCCTTTTTCTTATTATTTTTACATTATTTTATCATAAATAATAGTATTAAGGCAATAAAAAATTGACCTTTTACAGTCAATTAATCGTTTTCGCCAAAGTACGACGATTTTACTTATTGGAGCGATATTCTTACAAGTTACAAACTCTATTGTTCTCTTTTTAAAGGTATTATATATGAATTATCAAAGAGTTGCAATAGAAATGTGAGTTTTACATAAATACTTGATTTTGTTGCTTGTTTATGTTATACTGGTTATTACAATAGCACAAGTGCTATATTTAAAATCTATTAATATCTTATTAGGAGGTAATCTTTTATGGAATGGCGGAAAATTAATGTGTGCCCTAACAGCAGAAGTGGTAGGATTTACAGCAGAGTTCACGGATATACCTTATTTTTGCAAAGGCCACTCTATTCAAGAGATGACTACGATCTTGCATACACTGAATCTGATGTTTTAACTTTTTTCTTTGATAAGAAAAAGGAAGCGGTTACATCTGGGATTTGCACAGAAAAAGAGTTCGAAAAGGCTAATGCCAGTTTTCTTAATGCAATTAGTGAAAGGAGAGAATGGCCCATTCTTTCGTGCTCTTGTTTAGGAGATATGTATATTCCTGTTTCTGATGCACAACTGAAGTATGAAAAAATTAAGCCTCTTTTGGATAATGGAATTTTCCCGAAGTTGGATTTGGAAACTCAGATCTTAGTTTGGGAATTTGTTGATGCAAATGTTAGAAACAAATTACTGGAGCATTTAACGGAAGAGCAGCAGAAAGATCTGTGTACTGCAATTGCTAATCAAAATAAGTAAGCTTAACAAGTCCCCTTCTTTTAAGAAAATGATGAAAGTCAGTTAGAATGTAAATTCTTCTAACTGATTTTCATTTTTTGCAGATTTTCTAAAAATAAAAAAACTGGTTCTATAATATTAGTTGGGGTGGTAAATGCCTCAACATTTTTTTGTAAAAAAATAGCATTTATCTAAACTCTTTG
>CANQUT010000015.1 GCA_947627105.1 uncultured Clostridia bacterium | reverse complement strand
AATATTTAATTTTTTTAAACCGCTTTTTTAGGGGTTTTATTTGTTATGTGGAATTTCCTATATTATTTTTCAAACTTATTTCCTCCTATAATTTGCCTTTTAAGAGTATATCATAAGTTTAAATAAAAGTATAGAAAAATAAAGAAATCCTTTTTTGCAAGGATTTCTTTTTAGGATGGGTTATTCGAAAAATTTTTGGAGCTCTGCCATAAATTGATTAACATATCTTGAAACCTCAATAGTTAATCCAAATTTGGCATTGCTTGCCTGCTCAACGCAAAGGTCAGCTTTTTCAAGCAAAGGCTTTATGCGCTCGCAACTGTCACTGTATGATGCAAGAATATTCCTTATGGAAGTAATATTCTTTGCTACCAAGTAAGAGTTGCACCGTTCTTTGGCACCACGAAGATTTTTCATCAAATCATATATGCCAGATGCTTGAATCTTGCTTTTGACAATGCAGTGGTCGATGCTACCACATCTGTCTGTCATAATATCCCTCCTATGAAATTTTTATTACAACAAAATATTGTTGTAATTTAAAAAATTGTACAATTATTATATTCGCTGTACCAACGAAAGATAGGTGTATTATAACACAATATATGAAAAATTACAAATATAAAATAATTGTCGAAATTTGTCATACGATTTTTCTTGAAATATAAAACAAGCCATGCTATAATTTTTAAAAGTTAATAATCAATGCAAATTTTATCAAAGTATTTTTATCAAATAAGTTTTTATCTTTAATTATCAAAAAACAATTGACACATATTATAATACGTATTATAATATATAATGTAAGGAGCATTATAAATGAATCAATATTCTTCTAGAGAAATAATTAAAGCTCTTATTGAAGATGGATGGTATGAATGTAGAAAAGCAACAGGAAGTCATCATGCTTTTAAACATCAATTCAAAAAAGGAATTGTAATAGTACCACATCCAAAAAAGAATATTCCAATAGGAACAATAAGAGCAATAGCTAAACAGGCTCAAATAAAATTAAAATAATGGAGATTAATATTATGAAAAAAGATTATTATATTTATCCTGCAATTTTTAATTATGAGAATGATGGAATTTCTATTTCTTTTCCTGACTTTCCAGGTTGCAATACTTGTGGTGATAATGATGAAGAAGCTTTATATATGGCAAAAGATGCTTTAGGCCTTTATATAGCTTGCAATGAAGAAGATAAAGAACTTCCAAATCCAACAAATTTAAATCAAATTCAACTAAAAGAAAATGAAAGAGCAATTTTAATAGAAGTAAATATGCCTTTATTTAGAGACGCAATACAAACTATTGCAGTAAAGAAAACTCTTACAATTCCAAAATGGATAAATGATTTAGCTGAAAAAAATAAAGTTAATTTTTCAAGAGTTTTACAAAGTGCGCTAAAAGAACAATTAGGAATTGAAAAAAGAAAATAATTTATAATTGACCAATACCACATTTTATAGTATTATAAAAGTAAACTTAAGGAAAGAATATGTTTTTACATATTATATGAGGAAATTAAAATGAAAATATTAACAGTAGGAGATATTGTAGGAGAAAATGGCTTAGCTAAACTAAAACAAGTACTTCCAAAATTAAAGGAAGAAATGCAAATAGATTTTATAGTAGTAAATGCAGAAAATGTGTCAGATGGAATGGGTGTAAGCTTAAAATCGTGGAATGAATTAATAAAACTTCCAATAGACTGCTTTACAATGGGAAATCATACATGGGCAAAAAAAGATATTTTTACTTTCATAAATCATCCAAAATTAATAAGACCAGCTAATTATTCTAAAGGTGTTCAAGGAAAAGGCTTTAATATTTTTGAATGTAATAATAAAAAAGTAGCTGTTATTAATTTAATTGGTAGAACAGATATGTCTGTTCTTTCTGAAAATCCATTTACAGTAGCAGATGAAATTATATCTAAAATTGATGTTGATATTATTATAGTAGACTTTCATGCAGAAGCAACAGCAGAAAAAATAGCTATGAAATATTTTCTTGATGGAAGAGTTAACATATTAGTAGGTACACATACACATGTGCAAACTGCAGATGAGGAAATTACAGAGCATGGAATGGGCTATATTACAGACTTAGGAATGACAGGTCCTAAAAAATCTGTTATAGGTATGGACACAGAAGCTTCAATTAAAAGATTTTTAACATCACTTCCAGAAAGATATAAACTAGCAAATGGAGAGTGCATATTCAATGGCTGTATTTTTGATTTAAATGACGAAAATTGTAAAACAGAGAAAATTGAAAGACTTTATATTAGATAATTGGCAGATATTGTAAAAAATAAACGATAAAAATTTCCACTTTTTTCCAAAAAATACTAGACAAATTTTAAAATATATATTATAACTATTATTGTTCGCGAAACAAAAAAATTTAAAATTATAGGAGGCAAAAATGGAAGTTTTAAAAATCTCATCAAAGTCAAATCCAAATTCAGTAGCAGGAGCAATTGCTGGTTTGGTAAAGGAATCAAGTAAAGCAGAAATGCAAGCAATCGGAGCAGGAGCACTAAACCAAGCAGTAAAAGCTATTGCAATAGCAAGAGGGTTCGTAGCACCTTCTGGTGTAGACTTAGTATGTATTCCAGCCTTTGCAGAAGTAGAGGTTGAGGGAGAAGACAGAACAGGAATTAAGTTAATTGTAGAAAGCAGAAAATAAACTGATTTCTAATATTATTTAATATATGGGGCACAAAAATAGGGGAATTACTATTTTTGTGCTTTTTTTGTGAAATTATGTATGGATAATTGCAAAAAGTTACAATATATTATATGATATCAAATATAAGAAAATAAGGAATGAGTAATAATGAAAAATATAATACCTAAAATAATAATAACTATATTAATACTTTTTATTATTTCAGTGGCTATTTACTTTGCATTAAATAAAAGTTCAAAGGAAAATGAGCAAGATTTAAACATTAGCTATCAAACAGTAAATATGGTTACTAGTATTAGGTTTGGCATATCAGATTTTGATTCTATTAATCCATATACTACTAATAATAGAGAAATTCTTTACATAGATAGCCTAATATTTGAACCATTAATAACTATTTCACAAGACTATAACTTAGAAGGATGCTTAGCAAAAGAATGGTCAAAAGTTGAAAATAAAAGCTATGTTATTAAATTAAAAGATAATGTAAAATGGTCTAATGGAGAAAATTTTACTTCTACTAATGTAAAAAACTCAATTCAAACAATTCAAAAAAATAAAAATTGTGTTTATTATGAAAATGTAAAAGATATTAAAAATGTAGAAATTGTTGATAATACTACTATTCGTATAAACCTAAACAAAGAAATTCCATATTTTGAATATAACTTAATTTTTCCAATAGTTTTAAACAGCAAACAAGACATTATTGGAACTGGAAAATATAAAGTTAGTAGTATTGGAGAAAAGAAAATAGAACTTACTAAAAATGATGACTGGCATGAAATAGAAAGAGAAAATCCTAATATAAAAACTATTACAGTTAATTTATATAAAACTATGGGAGAAGTATATAATGCGTTTAAGCTAGGTAGTATAGATTTTTTGCACACAACAAATTCAAATGTAGAAGAATATATTGGAACAATGGGCTATGGAGAAAGTAGATATCAAAATAGAGAGTATGACTATTTAGCCTTAAATTGTGAAGATACTGTACTTAAATATGAAGAAGTAAGAAAAGCTATTAGTTTATTAATAGATCAAGAAAAAATAGTAAGCTCTATTTTGACAAATAAAGCATATAGTAGCTATTTTCCATTAGAACAAAATAGTTACTTATTAAAAGACATAACTATTTCTAATGTATCAAATTCTGAGGAGGCCAAAAAGCTATTAGAAAATAAAGGTTGGAAGTATGAATATGGAATTTGGCAAAAAGAAATAAATGGAGTAACAAGAACAATAAACATTACTTTATCTGTTAATAGAAATGATGAAAAAAGAATAAAGGTAGCAGAAGAAATAAAAAAAGAGCTAGAATCTATAGGAATAAAAATTTATATAGAAAAGGTTTCAGATACTAAATATCAAAATTATTTAAAAAATCATAATTATGAAATACTTTTAACTGGTGTATATACATCACTTTCGCCAGATCTAACTGGATTTTTTGGAGCAAACAATTTAGCAAATTATAATAATGAAGATATAACATACATGCTAAAAGAGTTAAATAGTATTACAGACAAAAATCTTCAAAAAGAAAAATATGAAAAAATAATCCAAATATATAAAGAAGAGGTGCCATATATAGGACTATATAGAAATCAAGATGTAGTAGTATATAGTAATGATTTTAGAGGAGAAGTTACACCAAATAACTATAGCTTGTTTTATAATTTCTCTAATTGGTACAGGGAGTATTAGTTATATTTTATAAACTTTTATAATTACACAAACATTTATAATTGCACTACTGCTTGCATAGTACGAGTTTTTTTGTTTTTCAAATGCCCGCCCAAGAAGTAGACTCAAAGAAGAAGGCTCAGAACGGGACCTTTCAAAACTGCAAAAACTAGTACTATGCAAACAATTAACTATAAAATAATTAAATATTAAAAAATTTAAAAAAATACTTGACAATATTTTTAAATAAGATATAATAAACACAAACATACGTTTATATAAAAATAATAAATAAAAATTAAAATTACAATAAACCAATAGGAGGAAAAATTAATGAGTAATGAAAATTCAGAAAAAATGAAAGCACTAGAAGCAGCACTTGGACAAATTGAAAAGCAATTCGGAAAAGGTTCTGTTATGAAATTAGGAGATTTTACAGCAATGAATGTAGAAGCAATTCCAACAGGAGCTTTAAGTTTAGATATTGCATTAGGAATAGGTGGTATTCCTAGAGGAAGAATTATAGAAGTATTTGGTCCAGAGTCTTCTGGAAAAACTACAATAGCACTTCACATGATAGCAGAAGCTCAAAAGTCAGGTGGAGAAGCAGCTTTTATAGATGCAGAACATGCATTAGATCCAGTATATGCAAAACACTTAGGTGTAGATATAGATAACTTAATTGTATCTCAGCCAGATACAGGAGAGCAAGCATTAGAAATAGCAGAAGCTTTAGTTAGAAGCGGAGCTTTAGATATAATTGTTGTAGACTCAGTAGCAGCTTTAACACCAAAGGCAGAAATAGATGGAGACATGGGAGATAGCCATGTTGGTTTACAAGCAAGGTTAATGTCACAAGCATTAAGAAAATTAGCAGGTGTAATTAACAAATCAAAATGTGTTATAGTATTTATTAACCAATTAAGAGAAAAAGTTGGTATTATGTTTGGAAACCCAGAAACAACTCCAGGTGGTAGAGCACTAAAATTCTATGCTTCTGTTAGATTAGACATTAGGAGAGTTGAAAGCATAAAACAAGATGGAGAAGTTATAGGAAACCGTACAAGAGTAAAAGTAGTTAAAAATAAAGTAGCTCCACCATTTAGAGAAGCAGAATTTGATATTATATATGGTAAAGGTGTATCAAAAGAAGGCAATATATTAGATATAGCAGTTAACCTAGACATTATTGAAAAAAGTGGTTCTTGGTTTAGCTATAATGGCGAAAGAATTGGCCAAGGTAGAGAAAATGCAAAAGATTATTTAGTACAAAATCCTAAAGTAGCAGAAGAAATAGAAAAGAAAATTAGAGAAAACTATGCTGCAGCATTTGAAAAAAGCCTAGGAGAAGATGAACCTAATGCAGAGCAAGAAACAGAGCCAGAAGAATTTGATGAATAATAAAAAAAACATAAGAATAAGGAGAACAAAACTTAATTTATGAAAAGCTTTGAAGATTTTCTAGAAAAACATCCTAATGTAAAGTATAATAATGAAAGCTCAAATAATAATGCTATAAAAACAAAACAAAATAATATAAAAGAATATAAAAACATAGAAGAATTTGACAAAGCCAAAACTAAAGTTTTAAAATATGTTTTATATAAAAAAAGAACAGAGCAAGAAATAAGAAAAAAGTTTTGCCAAGAAGTAGATGAAAATTTATTAGAAGATATTATACAAAATTTTAAAGAAAATGGCTATATAAATGATTCTAGCTATATTCAAAGAGCAGTAAATGAATTTATGGCAATAAAAACTCTTTCTATTAAAGAAATGTATCTTAAATTATATGAAAAGGGTATTAGCATTAATATAATAGAAGAATACTTTGATGCAAATAAAGATATTTTAGAGCAATATGAAATATCATGTGCTAAAAAAATAATAATAAAAAAAAGCACACAAATGGAAAAAGAAGAAATAGAAAACTTTTTATACAAAAAAGGCTATAAATCAGAAAATGTAAAATTAGCATTTGAAGAAATAGAAAATTAACAAAAAAGCAAAAAATGAAATGAAATTAAAACAAAAAAGAAAAATTACAAGCTATACAAAAAAACATGAGAGAATTACGACGAAGCAAAACTTAAAGCAAAAAGAAAAACAAACGGAGGAAATAAATAACAATGCCAAACTTACTAACATTAGAAACTAGCAAATATAAAGTTAAAATAGATAATTTTGAAGGGCCATTAGATTTACTATGTCATTTAATAGATATAAATAAAATGGACATTTGTGATATTAAAATTAGTGAGATTACAGATCAATATATTAGCTATTTAAATGAAATGGAAGAATTAAATTTAGAAATTGCTAGTGAGTTTTTAGTAATGGCATCAACACTTCTTTATTTAAAATCAAAAACATTGCTTCCAAATGTAGTAGAAGATGAAAAAGAACTTACAGAAGAAGAACTACTACAAAGAATTATAGAGTATAAAAAATATAAAGAAATAACACAAAAATTAAAAGAATCTATGTTAAAAAATGAAAAAAGAATATTTAAAAATCCAGAAATAATAGAACTACCAAAACAAAGATTAGAAGAAACTTATACTAAAGAACAAATAGCACAAAATTATAAAGAATTAATAGAAAGAAATTCACAAAAAATAAATCAAAATGCAAAGAATATTGAACAAATAGCAATAACAGATACATACACAGTAGAAAGCAAAGTAAAAGTAATGTTCAAAGAGTTAATTCGCAAAAAGAAATTTATTTTTAACAAACTATTTTCACTAAAAAAATGTAACAATCAAGAAGTAGTTACAGCTTTTACAGGACTACTAGAATTATCTAGAAGAAATAAAGTAATAACACAGCAGCAAGAATTATTTGGAGATATTACAGTAGAGAAAGCAAAAAGAGCGTAGTAATAGTTTTAAACTATTAAAACAATACAAACTGTTTAAAATTTCTAAAAATGGAAAAACTAATATCAAATAACTTTCAAATACTAAAGGAGGTTATAATGATATTAGTTTTTATTTTGCTTGGACTTATAGCTTTTATAGCAAGCTTAATTTTTCTATTATTAATTTCTACATTAAAAATAGAAATAAAAGATTTAAATTTAAGCAATATGGAAAAAGACAAAAAAGCAAATTATATTATAAAAATTTCGCTTAATTTATTTAATAATATAAAATGGCTATGGATTTCTTTAAACAATAAAAAAGTAAATAAATTAATTTCTAAAATACCACCAATTGATATTAAAAAATTAGAGGGTGATATTAAACTAAAAGATATTAAGTTATTAGAAAAATTAAACATTAAAATTTCTAAATTTAAATTATATGCAATACTTGGTTTACAAAGTCCAATAATAACTGCATTTTCAATAGCATTTTTATCATCTAGTATAGGTATAATTCTTTCACATTTAACTAAAAAATGGACTAAAGAAAACTATAATTACAGCATACAACCAATATATAATAACCAAAATTTATATAAAATTAAATTAAATTGTATAATTGAACTAAAAATTGTACATATTATAAATGTAATATATATTTTAATAAAGAAAGGAAAAAGTGATAAAAATGAACGAACAGCATCCAATAGAAAACCTTATGCTTACAGCCATGAATAGCATTGAGGACATGGTAGATGTAAATACTATTATAGGAGAGCCTATTGAAACGAGCAATAATATTGTTATTATACCAATTTCAAAAGTAGGATTCGGTTTTGCAGCAGGTGGTAGCGAATTTAAGGGAGAAACAATAGATGAATACAGTAAAAAAGATAAAGAAGAAGAAATTCAATACCGATTACCATTCGGAGGAGGAAGTGGAGCAGGTGTATCAATTTCTCCAGTTGCATTTTTAGTAGTACAGCAAAATAATGTAAAATTGCTTCCGGTAGAACACCCATCTTGCATTGATAAATTATTAGACTATGTGCCAGATTTAATAGAAAAAATGAATAGCTATTTAAACAAAACAATGCAAAATAAAAAGGAAGAAAAGAAAGAAGAAATAAAAAGCAAGGAAAAGGCAAGAAAAGAATTTAGAGAAACTTTAGAAAATGTTACAGAAAATGCTACTAACAACATAATTGCTAAAACAAAACCTAAAAGAAACAAAATTCCAAGAGAACCAGAATATGATTACGAATATGATGAAGTAGAGGATGAAGATAACACAGATTATGATGAATAAGAAAAATAAAATTTTTTTTATATTTGAAATAACCCAAAAAAGCTAAATACTTTTTTGGATTATTTCATTTTAGGTCTTTATCACTTTTTATATTCTAAAAAGTGAAAACCATTTAGTATAAACATATTCAATCATTGAAAATGCACCAATCTTATCAATAGATTTTTCTGCAACAATATTAACTTTTCCAATTTCTTCTCCATTTAAAGTATAAGTAATACTACCTAAAATTTGATTTTGAAGAATAGGGCTAGAAACAATTTCTGGCATATCTATTACTTGCTCTATATTCTTATCTTGACCTTTTGTAATTAAAATTCCACTATCTGTTTCTAAAATAGTATTAACTTTTGACTCTACTCCTTTATTAACAGCAATTTCTTTTACAAAATCGCCTTTGCTTGCAAGTTTTTTATATTCATAATTACTAAAACCATAATCTAACAATTTTTGTGCTTCAGAAAAACGAACTGCACTTGATGGAGCTTTCATAACAACTGCAATTAAGCTTAAATCATCACGAGTAGCACTTGCAGATAGGTTAAATAAAGCAACAGAAGTTGAACCTGTTTTTAAACCAGTTGCACCTTTATAATTTCTAATTAATTTATTTGTATTTACTAACTCCGATTTACCATCTCTTAAAGAATCCATCCAAATAGTAGTATATTTAGTAATATCTGGGTGTTTAGTTAAAAGTTCTCTAGACATTAAAGCAATATCATAGGCAGATGTTACATGTCCATCTGCATCAATTCCATGGCAGTTCTTAAATGTAGTGTCATTCATGCCAAGGTCTTTTGCTTTTTCATTCATTTGCTTAACAAACCCCTCTTCAGAACCTGCTAAATACTCGGCCATTGCCATAGTGCAATCATTTGCAGAAACAACGCAAATTGCTTTTAACATTTCATCTACAGTTAATTCTTCTCTTACATCTAACCAAATTTGTGAACCGCCCATGTTGCTAGCATTTTCAGAGCAAGGAATTTTATCTGTATATGATAATCTTCCAGAATCTATAGCTTCCATAATTAATAAAAGAGTCATTACTTTTGTAACACTTGCAGGTCTTAGTTGCTCGTGCATATTATGATCATATAAAACATTGCCAGAGTTCATTTCTATTAACACTGCGCCACCACATTGTAAATTTAAATCTGTAATATTAGCAGAAGTTGTAACTGTATTGTTAGGATTATTATTTGAAGAAACTTCATTAGTTGCATTATTAGAAACTATATTAGCACTTGTAGTAGAAGTAGTATTATTTAAAGGTTCACTTTCAGAAGACCAAACGTAAACACTATCTGAAGCATAAGAAACGCTACAAAAAATGCATAAAAAAGCTAATAAAACACAAACTATTTTTAAATGTATTTTGTTTTTAACAAACATAAATACCTCCCAAAATATAAATTAGTAAATTATATTTTGAAAAGGTATTTTTATGACACTTTGAATAATAAAATTAGTTTTCATAAGAAAGTTTTACTAGCCTTACATTAACTTTTTCTTCAGTAACATTAGAATATATTTTTATATCATAGCCTGTATTATTTTTAAATTTTAAATCTAGCTCATCATAAACAACTGTTGCATCTTTTCCTTTTTCTACATAGCCAACTTCTTTACCATGCTCATGCCTTTCTGTTACTTTTAACCCATCTACCTTTAAAACTGCATCATATAAGGTTGTACTAATTTGACAATTTCCACCGCCATAACCTTTAGATTTTTTACCACCAATAAAAATTCCTGCTTTTTCGTAACCTTCATCTGGAGTAGGATTTCCCACAGTATCATTAAAAGAAAATTCTTCGCCATCTTTTACAACAACGCCATTTAATTTAGAAGCGCTAAGCTCTAAGTTATTATCGCGTTTATCATCTTCTACAATAATTTTAGTAGAAAATTTAGAAATTTCAGTTTCAACTAATTTTTTTGAATTTTCAGTATTTTCGGTTTCAGTAGAAATTCTTTTTGCGCCAGAAGTTGTAGGAGAATTGTTATTATTATTGCTTTGAGAAAAAATAAAAAATAGAGCACAAGCTATAATAATTATTCCTATAAAAATAAAAATCCATTTACTCTTCATAGAAAACCTCCAATTTTATTTTTTATTGTCTATAATTATTATTTTCAAAAAAATTAAAAATATTGAGAAGATTTATTTCAAAAATGTAAAAAAAAGGAAATTATTTTATGGTCAAGTGAAAAGTTAAATGCAATTTGTACAATATTTTTCTATTAAAATACTTGACAAGTAATATAATAGAATGTAAAATAATATATGTTAATTCATTTATTAAATTTTATCAAATTAATTAAAAAATTTTGTATACAAAAAAATTTTTTCGTAAAATTTCAAAACCAAATTATTTTAAATTTTAAAAAACAAAAAAATAAGCTCTAGAGTTTTTATAACAACACATTTAACTAGGAGGTAAACATATATGACGCGATTAAATAGACAAAACAATGAACTATACTATGCAAATAACGAAGAAGAAAAATTTAATAGTTATGAAAGCTATGTAGCAGAAACATCAGCAAAATATTTTATAACAGAAAATAAGGGACATGATAAACTTTTTAAAGAAGCACTATATTAAGTTATGTGCTAGAAGAAGAGAAAGTAGAAAAAATAATAGAAGAGTTAAGCAAGAAGGGAGGGAAAAGTAGTATGCCAACAGCATTAGAAAGATTTATGTTACAAGAAAGACAAGAAGGTAAGCTAGAGGGAAAAACTGAAGGAAGAAAAGAAACATTAATATCAGTTATTAGAAATATGCTAAAAGACAATATGTCAATGGACAAAATTTCTAAATTAACCGGCTTATCAGAAAAAGAAATAGAAAAGCTTCAAACAAATGAGTAAATATTTTAAAGGGTTATTCTTTAGAATAAACCATAAATAGTAACTAAAATACAAATACAAGCAATAATATAATTTCCAAAACATTGACTTTTAAAAAAAATATAGTATAATAGAATTATAGTAAAAAAATAAGGAGATAAGCAAATGATAGCAAAAATTTGGAAAAAAGTATTATTGCTTGTTTTAATTATAGCTTGTTTATTTAATGTAATTAATAAACTTGTGCATAAAGCTTCGATGAAAGAAGAAGTAAGTGCTTCAGCACAATATGTACAACAAAAACTTGATGAACAAAATAATAAATAAATTAAAAACAAGTAAAATATTAAATAATTGTAATTTAAAAACTAAAATACTTGAAATTAAAATAAAACTATGTTAAAATAAATAACAGTGTTTATGAATAAATAAAGAAGAGGTGAATACAAAATGAAAGAAGGAATACATCCAAATTATGGCGAAGCCACAATTACATGTGCTTGCGGAAATGTTATGAAAACAAATTCTACAAAAGCAGATATAAAAGTTGATGTTTGTTCAAAATGTCATCCATTCTGGACAGGAAACTTAAAAAGAGAAACAACAGGTGGTAGAGCAGATAAATTTAAGAAAAAATATGGAATTCAATAGAATTCAAAAAAATATTAGTGTAGTTCTTACACTAATTTTTTTTATGCTGTCAAGTGAAAAGTTAAAAGCAATTTTTTATGCCTTAAAGCCATAGCTAAACTATTGCAAAAAATGACAAATTAGTATAAAATATTTAAAGTTTTAAAATAAGTTGGAGGAATAACAGTGATAATATCGCAATTAGAAGATATAGAAAAAGTTGCCAAAATAAATGAAGGCAAAAATTTAAAATATAGCATTTTAACAATGGGTTGCCAGCAAAATGAAAATGATTCAGAAAAGCTAAGTGGTATAATAGAAAAAATGCACTATACTAAAACAGAAAATTTATCAGAAAGCGACTTAATTGTATTTAATACATGTTGTGTTAGAGAAAATGCAGAAGATAGGCTATTTGGTAAACTTGGAGAAGTTAAAAAATATAAAGAAGAAAAAGGCACTATTATTGCAATTGGTGGCTGTATGATGCAAGAAAAGCACATTGTAGAAAAATTAAAAGAAAGTTATCCTTTTTTTGATATTGTATTTGGAACACACACACTTCACAAATTTCCAACAGACTTATTAGAAATTTTAAGTAATAGAAAAAGAATAGAAGATATTTTAGATATAGATGGAGAAGTTATAGAAGGCTTACCTATAAAAAGAGATGATAATATTAAAGCTTCTGTAACTATTATGAATGGATGCAACAATTTTTGTAGTTATTGCATTGTACCTTATGTAAGAGGTAGAGAAAGAAGCAGGCTTCCAAAAGATATTTTAGAAGAAATAAAAGGCTTAGCAAAAGATGGATATAAAGAAATAACTTTACTTGGACAAAATGTAAATTCATATTTAAGAGTAGAAAGAGAACAAAATAAAACCTTCGAAGAATATGAAGGAGTAAATTCTTTTGCTACACTTCTTAGAGCAATAAATAAAATAGATGGAATAGAAAGAATACGTTTTATATCTCCACATCCAAAAGATTTTACAGATGATGTAATAGAAGCAATACGAGATTGCAATAAAGTATGCAAATTAATACATTTACCTCTTCAATCTGGAAGTACAAATGTATTAAAAGTGATGAATAGAAAATATACAAAAGAGCAGTATTTAAATTTAGTGGAAAAAATGAGAAATACTATTCCAAATGTTACATTTAGTACAGATATTATAGTTGGCTTTCCAGGAGAAACAGAGGAAGATTTTGTAGATACTTTAGACGTTGTAAAAAAAGTAAATTTTGAACAAGTATATATGTTTATATATTCTAGAAGAGTTGGTACTCCAGGAGATAAAATGGAAAATCAAATTCCAGAAGAAATAAAACATGAGCGTTTTAATAGATTAAAAGAATTAGTAGAAAGCCAAATTGCAGTAAGGAATAAAGAATATGTAGGAACTACTCAAACTGTTTTAATAGAAGGCAAAAGCAAAACAAATGAGCAAATGCTAACAGGTAGAACAGATTCAAATAAAGTAGTAGTTTTAGAAGCTAAGGAAGACTTAATTGGAAAAATGGCAAATCTAAAAATTGTATCGGAGCATATGTGGTATTTAAAAGGAAAAGTTATATAAAATAATTTGAAGTAGCTAAAAAAGTGAGTTATACTACAAATCGTATTTATAAGTTAAAGGAGTAATTAAACATGGCAGAGTATTCACCAATGATGCAACATTATTTGCAAACAAAAGAAGAATATAAAGATTGCATTTTATTTTATCGTTTAGGCGATTTTTATGAAATGTTTTTTGATGATGCAATAACCGCATCTAGAGAGCTAGAATTAACTTTAACAGGAAAAGACTGTGGTCAAGAAGAAAGAGCTCCTATGTGTGGAATTCCTTTTCATGCAGCTGAAACTTATATTGCAAAATTAATTGAAAAAGGCTATAAAGTGGCCATTTGTGAGCAATTAGAAGATCCAAAACTTGCTAAAGGAATTGTTAAAAGAGATGTTATTCGTGTAGTAACACCTGGAACTGTTATGGAATCTAATCTACTAGAAGAAAAGAAAAACAACTATATTATGGCTATATATAAAAATGGCATTTATTATGGTGTTTCTGTATGTGACTTAACAACAGGAGACTTCAAAACCACTCAAATTAAAGATCAAAACAACTTTGCCACATTAATGGACGAAATTTCAAGATATTCTCCAGCAGAAATTGTAGTAAATACTATGATGTACAATTCAGTAGAAGAAATTACTAAAATAAGAGACAGATTTTTAGTATATATTTCAATGCTTAATGAAGAAAATTTTGATACAGATTATGAAGTATTTAATGTTAAATATGAAGTTATAGATGAAAACGAACAAAAAGTGGAAAACATGCAAGATAATTTATTTTGCGTAGCAGCAAGCAATGGCTTAATTACATATTTAAAACAAACACAAAAAAACGATTTAGATTATATTCATAAAATTACATTATATAGCACTACCCACTATATGAACCTAGACATTAATGCTAGAAGAAACTTAGAAATTACCGAAAAATTAAGAGATAAAAGCAAAAAAGGAACTCTTCTTTGGGTACTAGATAAAACTTCTACATCTATGGGAGGAAGACTACTTAGAAGATGGATAAATGATCCACTAATTGACGTTTTTAAAATTAATGAAAGACTAGAATCAGTTAAAGAATTAAAAGAAGACATCATTTTAAGAGGAGACGTAGTAGATTCATTAAAAAAAGTTTATGATATTGAAAGATTAGCTGGAAAAATTTCTTATGGCAGTGCAAATGCAAGAGATTTAATATCACTTAAAAATTCTGCAAAACAATTACCAAATGTAAAACAAAGCTTATGTAATGTAAAATCTCCTTTATTAAAACAATTATATGAAGACTTAGACACATTAGAAGACATACATAAAATTATAGAAGATTCTATTGTAGATGATCCACCAATTAGTGTAAAAGAAGGTGGAATTATAAAACTTGGCTATAATGAAGAAATAGACCATTTAAAAGAAGCAACTACAAATGGCAAAAGTTGGGTATTAGATTTAGAAGCAAAAGAAAGAGAAAAAACTGGAATAAAAGGTTTAAAAGTTGGCTTTAACAAAGTATTTGGCTACTTTATAGAAGTTACAAAATCAAACTTATCAATGGTTCCAGAAAGCTATATTCGTAAGCAAACTTTAGCAAACTGTGAAAGATACGTAACAGAAGACTTAAAAAAAGTAGAAAATGAAATTTTAGGTGCAGAAGAAAAAGTTATTAACTTAGAATATAATGCTTTTTGCGAAATTAGAGATAAAATAGAAGCACAAATTAATAGAGTACAAAAATCTGCTAGTATAATAGCTGTTTTAGATGTACTTTGTTCTTTAGCAACAGTTGCATATGAAATGAACTATGTAATGCCTATAGTAGATAATAGTGGAATGATAGATATTAAAGATGGTCGTCACCCTGTTATAGAAAAGATTTTACCAAGTGGAAGTTTTGTAGAAAATGATACATATTTAGATAAGGATAGTAATAGGTTAGCAATTATTACTGGTCCTAACATGGCAGGTAAATCTACATATATGAGACAAGTTGCATTAATTACACTAATGGCTCAAATAGGAAGTTTTGTACCAGCATCTTATGCAAGAATAGGTGTTGTAGATAGAATATATACAAGAGTAGGTGCTTCAGATGATTTAAGTATGGGTCAAAGTACTTTTATGGTAGAAATGATGGAAGTAGCTAGCATTTTAAAGGAAGCTACTAGCAATAGCCTAGTTATTTTAGATGAAATAGGTAGAGGAACATCTACTTATGATGGACTTTCTATTGCATGGGCAGTAGCAGAATATATAAGTGATAAAGAAAAATGCGGGGCAAAAACACTATTTGCAACACACTATCATGAATTAACATCACTAGAAGAAAAACTAGAAGGAGTAAAAAATTATTCAATTGCTGTTAGAGAAAAGGGAGAAGATATTGTTTTCTTAAGAAAAATAGTATCTGGTGGAACAGATGAAAGCTATGGCGTTCATGTAGCTAAACTTGCAGGTGTTCCACAAGTAGTTACAAAACGTGCCAATGAAATATTAAAAACATTAGAAAGAAAAAGCATTTTAGGAGATAAAGCTGGGGAAAAAGAAAACAAAAAAGTTGCAAGCGGACAACTTGACTTATATAATTATAAGCTAGCAGAAATTGCACATGAATTAGATAAAGTAGACTTAAATGAGCTAACACCAATAGATGCACTAAACACATTAGTGAAAATGAAAGAGAAAATGGGGTAATGGGGACAGGTCCTTTTTACCCAAAAGGGGAAAAAGGGACTGTCCCTAATTACCCTTTACAAATGCTCAAAAAAGTGCTAAAATATATTTTAAGATAGCATTGCTATCAAAAAAATAAAAGGAGACCATATTATGAGCAACGACAGAGTTTACACAGGTAACAACGGTAGCAGAAACCGCGGCCGTGAGGAGAGAACCAAGCGGAGAGTCAAATGCGAGTTTGCAGACATTTGCGGTTCTGGAAATTCTGCATTGGTACAGTGCAGTGTCAAGGATTGCCCTTTAAGAAAGGTTAATAAATAATATGAAAGGCCGGCAGGTTTTAATTAACTTGCCGGCTTCTCCTTTATATAAAAAATATTTTTATCATGTCTTAGTTGACTAAATATAGCATAAGATATAAAATAAAAGAAGTTAATTGCAAATTATAAAAAGGGGAATGATTAATTTGAAAATACAATTAAATGAAAAAAACATTGAAATAACAAATGAACAAAAAACAGTAGCTAAGTTATTTCAAAAAGAAATAGAAGAAAACAATACAATAATTGCTTGTAATTGCAATAATGAAGTTAAAAGTTTGAACTATATTCCTAAAGAAAATGATAAAATTAAATTTATAGATTTATTATCAAGAGATGGAAGAAGAATTTATATAAGAGGGCTTTTGTACATAATGAGTATGGCATTTCACGAATGTTACCCAGAAGCATATCTTAATGTTAATTATCAGCTTACAAATGCAATGTACTGTGAAATTGACAATATGGAAGTTACAAAAGAAATGGTTAGCAAAGTTGAAATAAAAATGAAGGAAATAATACGAAAAAACTTGCCAATTAAAAAAATAGAGATGAGCAAAGAAGAAGCAGAAAAATTCTACGAAAAAGAAAAAACATTAAGAGGTATATTACAGCTAGATAATAATCAAAAAGCTGGTGTTTCTTTATATTTTTGTGAAAATTACTATAATTACTTTTATGGAGTAATGCCAATTAGCACAGGTTATATTAAAACATTTGAGTTACTTAAATACAATGATGGTTTTTTAATTAGATACCCAAGTAAAGAAAATCCATATTCTTTAGAAAAAGGAATAGCAAGTAAAAAATTAGTTGCTACACTTGACGAGTATGAAGATATACATGATGTTTTAAATATTAATACATTGTATAAACTAAATAAAAAAATAAGGGAAGGAAATGCTTCAGAAGTAGTAATGCTTGCAGAGTCTTTACATGAAAAGAAAATATCAAATATTGCAGATGATATTATAAAGCATAAAGAAGTAAAAGTAGTTTTAATAGCAGGTCCATCTTCTTCAGGGAAAACTACTTTTGCTAAAAGACTAGGAATACAGCTAAAATTAAATGGATTAAAGCCTGTTACAATATCAGTAGATAACTATTTTGTAGAAAGGCAAGATACCCCAGTAGATGAAAATGGAGAATACGATTTTGAATGTTTAGAAGCTATTGACAGAAAATTATTTAATAACCATTTACTTGCATTATTAAATGGTGAAGAAATAGAATGTCCAACTTTTGATTTTAAAGAAGGAACAAAAAAATATGATGGCAAAAAAATGAAACTTGCAGATGATGAAATTTTAGTAATAGAAGGAATTCATTGCTTAAATGATAAATTAACAGAAGCTATTCCAAAAGATAGAAAATATAAAATATATATTAGTGCATTAACTGTTTTAAACATAGATTATTATAATAGAATTTCTACTACAGATAGTAGGTTAATTAGAAGAATTGTTAGAGATAGTAAGTTTAGAAGTTATCCAGCACTTAAAACTTTAAAGATGTGGGATTCTGTAAATAGAGGAGAGCAAAGACATATATTTCCATTTCAAGATGGTGCAAATAGTATGTTTAACACTTCGCTAATATATGAGTTATGTGTACTAAAGAAATATGCAATTCCACAGCTAGAAAAAATAGATAACTCATACCCAGAATATGCAGAAGCAAAAAGGTTATATGAGTTTTTGAAATATTTTGAAGATATAGATGATAGTTTAGTTCCAAAAAATTCTTTATTAAGGGAATTTATTGGTGGAAGTATTTTTGAATATTAGTAAGAGGAAAAAATGGGAAGAAAATTTACAAAATTAGATGAAGAATTTATATGTGAGCATTGCGGAAAAAAGGTAGAAAAGCTTGGTTATACATGTAGAAATCATTGCAATAATTGCTTGTATTCTAAACATGTTGATATTAACCCTGGCGATAGAGAAGAAACTTGCCATGGCATGTTAGAGCCAATTAGAGTAGAGCTAGATAGCAAAAAAGGCTATGTTATTGTTTACCGTTGCCAAAAATGTGGAGCTATTAGAAAAAATAAGGCGGCAAAAGATGATAACATGGATTTGATAATTAAATTAACTGCAGAAAATTAAAGCAAACAAAATTAATAATAAGCCTAGTATTTATAAATTATCCGCCACGTCGCTTGCGTTTTGTATATATTTTTTCTCGACTAAAGCACGAAAAAATATATACAAAACCGCTGTGGCTACTCTAAAATTTATAATTATCCAAAAATAGCAACTTTTAAACTTCTCTATATAAATTACCATTAGTATATTCTTTACCATCTAATTTTTCTCTATTATAAACTGAATCTATAACTTTATTAATTTCATCTATAGTTTCATCAATCATGTCTATTCTAACATTAGAAATAGGTATATCATTAGTAGCAATAGAAAGTTTTTTACTATTAAAAATTAATGTTACAGTTTGCAAATTATCTGGAATAACTCTAAATTTAAAGCCAAGTCTGTCTTTTAAATAATATATGTTTTCTCTTTGACATTTTGTTCCACAGTCTGGGTGGCATTTATTAGTTTTTCCTAAAAAACAATAGTTAGATGCCATAACAGGCAGACTTCCATAAACAATTAATTCTGTATCTACACTAGATGAGTGTAAAATTTCTTCTATATCGTTATGATTTAGTTCTCTAGATAATGTAACTCTATTTAAGCCGAGTTTTTTATATTCATCTATTGAGTAATTATTAAAAACATTTAAAGAATAATTACCAACGAAATCATAATTATCTTTATACTTTTCTAGAAATTTTAAATCTGCTAAATTTGAAATAACAAAACCTTTAATATTAAATCTAGTAGTTATTGAATCTAATGAATTTAATATAATATTTTTGTAATTTGCCTTTATAATAGTAGGTATATATATGTATAAATCATAATTTTCAGAAAGATAATCTATAATATCATAATAATTTTTATTAACTAACAGTTTTAATGCTATATAAATTTTAGTAATTTTTTGTTTGTGCAATTTAGAATAGTCATAATCAAAATATAAATTTCTTAAAGACAATGCGATATTTGGATGTTCTAAATTTGGTGTATATGTTATGGTTTCTTCTTTTTTGTTAGAAACTTTAATAGGCTTTCTTGCAACTTTTTTTATTATTTCTTCTTCAAGTTTTTCTAAAGCACTTCTTCTTAAATCATTTAAACTGCTTATACTTGGAACATATAATCCATCATCTAAAAGAACAGTAATATTTTGAAAATAATATGGAGTATTATTTGTTTTAGAAATTTGTTTTACTACTCTTTCTACGCTAATAGGCGTTTTTAATGCATCTATTGGAACAGTATTAGAAGAAACCTCAAAATTAATGTTATTATAAATAGAATTTCCATTATTTATTGTAGAAATTTTCATTTTAATAGGAGAATCTTTTTTTATTGTTACAGTACAATTAAGAGGAATCTTTATATTTTCTGCGCTTTCATAAGATTTTTTGGCAAAATCGCTTAAAGACTTACTACTAATACGGTAAACCTTATCACCTGCAGAAATATTACCTTTCATACGACCTATTGTAACTTCGCACCCATTAGATGCATCTTTTACATTTGAATTTTTAATCATCAATTCAGAAACAAAATATGTTGTACTTTCTTTTTGCACAGCAATAGAATCGCCAACTTGTAAATTATTTTCTAACTTTAGTGTAATATGACCTTTATTTGCATTATATTTATTTACTTTTCCAAGATAAATTCCCATATTATTTGGCTTTTCTGGAAATACAAATTCTTTATTTGGATTATTATCTAAATGCCCATTAGAAAATCCACCACGATTGAATACTTGCATTAAATCATTAACATCATTTTCATCTATAATAAATTTTTCTTCATTTAAAATCATATCAATATATTTACGATAAATCCTAGTAACTGTTGCAACATATTCAGGGCTTTTCATACGGCCTTCAATTTTAAAACATTTTACACCAGCTGCAATTAATCTAGGAAGAAAAGCAATGCCACATAAATCTTTAGGGCTTAATAAATAGCCTTTGTCAATAGTTGTTACTTCATTATTATTTATATTTTCGCTTAAAAGCTCATAAGGCAGTCTACATGGTCCAGCACATTTGCCACGATTAGCAGAACGGCCGGCCTGCCATACTAGAAAGCAAACATTGCCCAGAATAACAAATACATAGAGCACCATGAATAAAAACCTCAATTTCTACATTAGAATTTCGGCAAATATATTCAATTTCATCTATAGACAATTCTCTTGCAAGAACAACTCTTTTAAAGCCAAGTTTTTCTAATTCTAAAACGCCTTCTAAATTATGCACAGACATTTGTGTACTAGAATGAATTGGCATATCTGGAAAATGCTCAATTAAAAATTTAGCTAAGCCTATATCCTGAACAATAATTGCATCTATACCTGCCTCATAAGCCCTTTTAGCTAGGCTAAGAGCCTCATCAAATTCTGAATTTTTTATTAATGTATTTAAAGTTAAATGAGTTTTTACATTTCTTAATTTACAATAACTAATAACTTTTTTTATATCTTGAAGTCCAAAATTATCTGCATACATCCTAGCATTAAATTGTTCTGAACCAAAATATACACTATTTGCGCCATTTTGAACAGAAGCTTTTAAACAGTTCCAATCTCCAACAGGAGATAACAGCTCTACTTCTGGCATAAAATCCTCCTAAATTTAAATTCTAAAATAATTGTAACACATTTTTTATCTTTTGCATACTATATTATATACGAAAAAGAAGGAGGAGATAACATGCCAGAAGAAAATAGAGATTGTGGATGTGGTTGTAATTCAAACAATGGTGGCTTTTTAAACAACATATTTGGTGGAAATGGTTGCTGCTCGGGAGATAATACTATTTTATTCTTCATAATAGTATTTTTATTACTATTTACTAATTTTGGAGGTAATAGATAATAAATAATAGTACTTATACTAACACGAAATGTGAACTTTGTGTAAATTTTTATACAAAATTCACATTTTTTTTGATTTTAATTGACGGCATAAAACAAGAATGTTATACTTATTTTGAAATTATATGTAGATTTTAGCATTACTAACGAGGAGGAAAAAATGTTATTAAAAAACATTTTAATAAACAAAGTTATAAGTATTTTATGTATTATTATATTATTAACTAGTTTAATCGCGCTTTTTATTGGAAACAATACTAAAGCTGCTAGTATAGATGATGAACTTAAAGAATTTGAAAAATACCCAGGTTATGTAGAATTATTAAAAAAACTAAAAGAATCACATCCAAATTGGACTTTTGAAATTTTAAAAACAGGACTAAAATGGCCAGAAGTAATTATTGCCGAATCTACTGGTTACCATGGAAGAAATGTAGTTCCAAAAAGTTGGAATAGTGCATATAAATGTGCTTGCGGAAAAGTGGTAGATGCAAGCTGGACATGTGCTTCAACTGCCACAGTTGCATATTATATGGATCCTAGAAATTCCTTAAATGAAGACTACATTTTTCAATTTGAAAAATTAACTCTAGGAGAGGTTTCAGATGAAGAATTAGAACAATTAAAAAAAGGTGTAGAAACAATTCTTTCAGATTGTAATTATATGCAAGGAAACATTAAATATTATGATTCAAAAGGAAAAGAACAAACAATAAATAAAACTTATTCACAGGTTATTATTGAGGCAGCACAGCAATATAATGTAACACCATACCATTTGGCTTCTAGAATACGTCAAGAGCAAGGCACTGGTAGTGGTAGCGCAATGATTAAAGGTCAATATAAAGGCTATGAAGGTTTATATAATTACTTTAATGTTGGAGCATTTGGAAGTACTACACAAAGAATAATGGAAAGTGGTTTAACAAATGCTAGAGATTACGGCTGGACAGACCCGGAAAAGGCAATAAAAGGTGGAGCTTCTGTAATTTCAAATGGCTATACTTCTCAAGGACAAGATACTTTATATTTAGAAAAATTTGATGTAGATAAAACAAATGGACTTTATTCACATCAATATATGACAAATGTTTCAGCATCTAAAACAGAAGGCGAGCAAATCCGTGAAGCATATAGAGATGTTGGAATGCTTACAAAAGATTCCAAAATAATATTTAAAATTCCTGTATATGAAGATATGCCAGAAATGCAAGCACAAATACCAGGTACAGAGCAAATGGTTACAGAAGATGTAAAAACTAATGTAGATAAAGTAGAAGTTAAAGCAGGAAAAGGAACAGATTTTACTACAATAGCTACTTTAAATAAAGATGAAAAAATATTAAGAATAGAACTTGATAATAATAAAGATTCAAACGGAAAAGCATGGGACAAAGTAGTTTTAAAAGATGGAACAAAGGGCTATATAATGAGAGATTATTTAACTAAGTTTAATATTGAAAAGCCTTTAAATGAAGAATATATTGTTACAGCATATACAAATTTTAGAAATGGCCCAGGTACTACTTCTACAACAATTTTAAAACTTCTTTCACCAGGCCAAATAGTAACAGTTGTTGAAAAAGATAGATATAAAAGTGTAGATAAAGAAGATTGGTATAGAGTAAAAACAGCAGATGGAATATATGGCTATGTAGGAACTGGCTATATTGCACTTTATGATCCAAATACAAGTTCAGTAGATAAAGTAAAAGTGGTTTGCACAGATGGATTAAACATTAGAAAAGAACCAAGTTCAAATAAATCTGTTCAAATATTAAAGACAGTTCCAGAAAATACTATTTTAACAAGAACAGAAAAAGATGTAAAAAGTTCAGATACTAAATATATATGGGACAAAGTTACAACAAATGGTGGAATTGTTGGATATGTTGCAAGACAAGATCCAGAAACAAAAAAAGCATGGATAGAGCCTATAAATGAAAATAATCCAAATCCAAACGAAGAAGATCCAAAAGAGGATCCAAAAGAGGATCCAAAAGTTGAAGGAAATGGATTTAAAATAATTGATAACAATCTAGTATGTGAACCTAATATAACAGTAGAAAACATAAAAAGTGTGGCAAAAGAAGCAACAATTAAAGATGGAAATACTACTAAAACTTCAGGAAATTTAGCAACAGGCTGGAAAATAACAGTAGGTGAAAAAACATATTCTATTGTAGTAAAAGGCGATGTAAATGGAGATGGAAATATAAGCTCAGCAGATTATGTAAGAATTAAAAACTATATACTTAAAAAAGTAACTTTAACACAAGAACAAAAAAGTGCTTCTGATGCTACAGGGGATGGAGCAACATCTTCGGCAGATTATGTAAGAATTAAAAATTACATACTTAAAAAAGCAAATATTACAATATAGTAATATATAAGTATAACAAAGGAGATAAAAAATGAAAAAGATAAAATTAATATCAACATTATTGATAAGTTTAATTATATTGTGTAGTATGTCTGTAATAAGTAAAGCTGCAGGCTCATTTGATGCAAGTATTTCTAAAACAACAGTAACTGTGGGAGATACCTTTACTGTAACTGCAAAAGCAAGTGGTGCTGCTGGCTTTTATACTGTTACTGCTAGTAACACTAACGCTACTATTACAGGTTCTAAGGAAGGATTTGTAGATAATAGTTCAGAAACATGGACTTTTAAAGCTCAAAAAGCAGGAACAGTTACAATTACAGTTAAAACAACTGATATGACTGATAGTAATGATGATACAAAATCTATAACGAAAACAAAAACATTTACTGTAACAATAAAAGAGAAAACAACTTCTAACAGTGGAAGCAGTGGTGGAAATACTACATCTAAGCAACCAAATTTTACTACTGTTAATAAAAAAGTATACACAACAAACGATGTAAATTTACGCTCTAGCTGGTCAACATCTAGTAGTGCAGTTTTAGTATCTGCAGGAACTGAATTAACTTTAACAGGAACTTCAACAGAAGTTGTAAATGGCTATATATGGTACAGGGTAACTTATAAAGGATCAACTAAATATATTGCTAAAAACTTTGTTTCAGATACAAAACCAGAAGATGTAGATCATCCAGAAACTATAAAATCTAGTAACAATTATTTATCTTCATTAACAATAGAAAAAGTAACATTAAGTCCAGATTTTAGCAGGGAAACATTAGAATATACTGCTACTTTAAAAGAAGACTTAACAAAACTAAACGTAACTGCTAAGGCAGAGCATAATAATGCAACAGTTAAAATAGAAGGCAATAGTAGTTTAAAAGATGGAGAAAATACTATTAAAGTTACAGTAACAGCAGAAAATGGTTCTAAAAAAACATATACTGTAAAAGTAACTAAAACAACTGATGATACTACTATAGAAACTTCGGCAAATCCTAATACTAGCCAAACTATTGATGATAGTAAGTTAAAACTACAATCACTAGAAATTTTAGGAGCTGGCTTTAGTGATGGCTTTAATCCAGATCAATATTCATATGAATTAAGTTTAAATATTGCAGTAAGTGAATTAAAAATAACAGCTGTACCAAACAGAGAAGATGCAACAGTTGAAATTTTAGGAAATAGTGATTTTAAACAAGGTGATAATCTTATTACTATTTTAGTAAAATCAGCTTCTGGAGAAGAAACTACAACATATCAAATAAAAGTACACTTACCAATTGGAGTTGTTCAAGCTCAGCACAATATAGAATTTTATATTATGTGTGTAGCCATTGGAATTGTAGTTCTTCTAATTATACTTATAATAACTTTAATTACTAAAAAAGCAAAAAGGAAAAAGAACGTAGACTATACACAAGAAGAAACTATTCCTACTGCTAATATAAATGAAGAAGATGATACTAAAAAAGAAGAATATACCAATGATGACTTTTTAGATAATATAGAGATAACTAAGAAAGCAAAACGCTCAAAAGGAAAACATTCTGTATAAATTATTATAAACAATGGAATATTATTCCATTGTTTATATATGCTACTGTAGCTCAGTTGGTAGAGCAACAGATTCGTAACCTGTAGGTCGGCAGTCCGATTCTGCCCAGTAGCTCCAACCAAAAACAGTTTACGAACTTTTAAAAGTTTCGTAAACTGTTTTAAAAATAATTATGTTTAATTATTTCTCAAATCCATCTAAGGATATATGTAATTGCTTTTCTATACTATCTAAGAATTTAACTCTTTTTTCTACTGTATCAGGATGATGAGCTCTAGCATCTGCATATTGTAATTTTAATCGTAAGCGCTCAGTAAAAAGGCGTACTTTAAAACCTCAAGCATTTCCTATATAATAGGTTGTTGCTTGAGGCTT
>CANQUT010000014.1 GCA_947627105.1 uncultured Clostridia bacterium | reverse complement strand
ACAAAGAAAAAAACTGAGCAAATTTGCTCAATTTTACTTGAGAACTTTTGCACAGTTTTATTATACAATTTACAAATCTCGCTGGTAAATTCGATGCCTTCTGCTTTAGCCATTTGCGCAACAAATT
This sequence comes from uncultured Clostridia bacterium, assembly GCA_947627105.1. Taxonomy (GTDB): domain Bacteria; phylum Bacillota; class Clostridia; order TANB77; family CAG-508; genus CAG-273. The sequence continues at coordinate 31,503 of CANQUT010000014.1, read as the reverse complement.
TGTGAATGGCTATTAAAGTTTGCATGGATACATCAGTTACACCTTTGAACAAACTATCACCTCTTACGTATATTGTGCCGTCATGCTGATACTGAAAAAGAACTCCAAAGGTATCAGTGATATCAGTGTTTCTTATCCTGACTGAACAACTATAGTCTCTATAATCTCCTACGCCTTCGTACCTGTCCCATTCAATGTTCATGGAAAATTCATCATTTGACAGTGAGAGCTCATCATCATATGGCTCGACATGAACGAAAATATCCTCAGGTCTTGTTTCACGTCTTGTCTCGATGATTTCTTCCGCCAATTGAAGAATTTCCCTTGCTACATCCTGGTCCGTTATTTCTTTTGGAGTAGCAATGGTATCAGATGGTAAATCAGAAATTCTCTTTGCTTCTGCGTCTTTCTCTAACTGCCGCATTTCATCCTTCGAAGGAAATCTGCCGTTTTCTTTGATATACTCGGCCAAATCACTCATCAGATAGTCATGAGTAGGATTTTGGTAGTGTAGATACCCTTCTACTCTCTTGAGAAAATCTTTTTTCAGGTATTCTTTCACTTCCGCTTCGCTTTTCATTGTTACCGTAGTTGACATTTCATCAGGTGAACCTGTAAAAGGATCAAGGTTCTCATAAACAGATACCTCACCTTTTTTGCGGAATGCTTCGAACAATTCTTTTTCGTTCTCTGCATTCACATCACATAATTTCCGTAAATCTCTCATTACTCTGTGATTTACAGTTCCATTGTAATTTCTTTTGATCATTTTGACTCCTCCTAAAATTTTACTAATCTTCCTGTATGTCCCATATGCTGAAAAAGAGGATTAACAAAAAGACTGCACTCGTATTATAACATAATTTACATAAAATTTCAAGCACAGGGAATTTGTCTATATTGGTTATAAATTTAATGATTCTATATATTTAAATAAATATAGACTATTAGACATTGCAAAAAGCAGTTCCATTTAGAACTGCTTTTCACTGTTAAAACTTTTCATAATCTAATACATTATTATCTTCGCACCATTTTCTAAACTCTGCCCGTTGTAGTTTTCTAAAATCTTCTTGCGAATATTCGTCATAGTTCCATTGTTTGTATAGTTTGAATTTGTAAAACTTTGCAAAGTCTTCATACTTGATAGATTGACGCATATTGCTATCATAAATATAGCCATTTCTTAAAATAACTGCGTGAGCATAATATTTGTGTCCATCTTTAAATGGTTCTTCTATTGCTCCCCACATAAGAGTAGAGTCTCTTATAATTCTAGCAATTTCTAAAGAATAATAATAGCAACAATGATTACACTCATTGCTTAACAAATTATTGTATAAATCAATGTCATATTCTTTGATTGCTTTCCACTCTTTTGGTCCCAAAGCTTTACCATTTATGCTGATGAATCTTCTAATAAAACCTTCTATTTGGTATGCTCTTTTTTGTGCAGGTGTCTTCAATCCAGCTTCATTAAATTTTATTGCTTTTGTAATTTCTCTAATATGAATATTAATAAATAATAAGCTTAAGTCAATAAAAACAAGTCCATATAGTATAGGTTTAATGAAAATCAGCAATGCTATTCCAATCATACCAAATACAAATGCACATATTTTTTTCCGTAATGCCAGTAAAGAGTAAAGTCCTATATGCCATTTATACAGTTTACAGAATAGCTTAAAATCAGTTGTGAAAACCTCATTATGGTAATAATTATAAGTTATAAGTTCTAACATTGTTAATGTTCCTCCTAAATAATTATTTTTAGAGTATATATAAATTGCACATGGCAAGAATAATGTATCATTTTAATTGTATCATAATTTACATAAAATTGCAAATTAAAATATAAATTTTTAAACCCATATAATCAAAAATCTTTAAAATCATTTAGAGAAATAGACTAAAAATTTATAAGAGCAAGTAAATGTGTTACAATTACTTGCTCTTTAATTTACTTTTCTTCTATTTTTTCAAATAATCTAGCTCCATTTTCATATTCAAGAATTACTGAATTTTCTGTGCTTTCATATACTAAAGCATTTAATATTTTTTTTGCATTAGTTTCATTATTATATTTTGGTACATATATGCTATCTATTAATTTAGTAATTTTTCCTATTGGCTCTGTACCTCCACGATAGTCTATTAAGCATTCTGATTCTCCATACAAAATATTATTAAATCTAATTAAAGTTTTAGTATCTATTCCATCTGCTTTTAAGTTTGCATCTTTTATTTTTGTATATGTATCTATATTTATTGTTTTAAAAAAATCTAATACTTCATTTGCTTGAGATTCCTCAAGACCATTATTGGAAATAAAAATCATAATATTTGATTTGCTAAATGATATAAAACTCCATATTTTAGATCCATCGTAATAGGAAACACTAGCATTTTCTCCATTGTTTAATTTTATATTTTTACTCTCAAGTCCTGTTCCACATACGCCAATTGGGCTATTGCGTACATATAATATTACATTTTTTTCTTTTGAATTTTTATAAATTTTTAATGCGAATTTATAATTATTTAATTCTAAACCTTCTACTGTAGGCTTAGAATCTTTTTTAGGTAAAATTTCTTCATAGTTCCATTCGTTTGGAATATTTAGTTCTAATATTACATCATCTATTGTTTTTGAATATTTTTTGTATTCTTCCTGCAATTTATTATTTGATGAATCATTTTCTTGTTTTAAAAATTCTTGTATAGAATATTTTTCCCAATTGAAAACAGTTATTTTTTCATTATCTATAAGAGAATAGCTTCTTACTAAAATTCCATAATCAATATAATCAACAATACCACCATCTAAATTTTCTCTTATTTTTATTATTGGGCTATTATTAAATACTTTTGATTGTATTGTATCTATTATAATAATTGCTAATAAAATTAATAAAATATTTAAAATTATTTTTATTATTTTTTTCATAACAACATCATCTCCAATTAGTTTAATAATTTATAATATAATTTTATTTTTAATTAAATTTGTTTTAATTTATTATTGATGTTAGTAATGTTATTAATTCTTCTTGTGTAATGTTACTAGTTTCTATATCAAAGTAATAATTATTATAAATAAATTTTGTAAAATAAGTTTTTTCATAATTATATATTTTAAATTCTATATTATTTATTTTTGAAGTTTTGCTATTTTCCTCTATAAAAAAATAATCTCTTATAGGTTCATTTTTGTTTGAAAAAGATATGTTAATACTTCTTTCACTTTTTTCGTTATAATATATAAAGTTATAATTATTTAATACATTATATTTTTTTTCTCTTGCATCTTCTATATTTGCTGTTTTATTATTTTCATTATCACTAACATATATTAAATTATATTCTATGTTATTAAAGTCTTCCGGTACTTTTAGACTTTTTAATACTTCAAATTGTTGACTAGAGTTTGCAGTATTATTGTTATTGCTGTCATCTAATTTTTCTGTTTTAGAAATTGTTTTAATATCACAGTCTAATCTAGCAAGTGAATTTTCTTTTATTTTATTAACATATATTTGTGTACTATTATTTTCCTGAAAAATAATATCTGGTTTACTTACTTTTTTTCCACCAAAAATTATAAAGCCACCTATAATAATGGTTAAACATATTGGCGCTAATGCTAATTTTAAAATTGGCATTAATTTTATTTTTTTATTATTTTCTTTAACAAACTCTTTTGAAATGATTTCTTTTTTTATTTCTTCTTTATTAAATTTTTCTTCGAATATTTTTTTAAACAATTCTTCGTTAGACATTATTTTCACCTCCATACTTCATAAAAGAAGCAAGTTCTTTTAATGTTCTATACAAATAATTTTTAACATTTGCTTCACTTATATTAAGTGTGCTTGCAATATCTTTTATTTTTAAATTACAATAATAATATAAATAAAATATTTTAAAAATAATTACTTTTTTCTTTTTTAAAAAATCCCAAATAATTTCTACATTATTTTTATTTATTAAATATGCTTGTAAATCAAATTCATCTGGAATATTATCTATTATTTCTATTTCTTTTTCGTTATTTTTACTTGAAAATAATGAAACTATTTTTGCCTTATAATTAAATCTATAATAGCTATTTATTTTATTTTTTGCTATTCCAAATATGTACTGTTTTGTAATTTTAAAAGATGCATCTTTTTTTAATTTTTTTATTACTTCTAAATAAATAGTTTGTACAATATCTTTTACATCTTCAATATTTGAGCAGCTACAAACAACATATTTTAGTATGTTTTCATATGTTTCTTCATATAATTTTTCAAATATTTTTAAGGTTTCTTGATCAAGCATTTTTTTCACCTCAATATAATAGTTGCTTTTTTTCAAAAAAAGTTTCATTTTAAATTAAAAAAAGATTTGTACTTCTACAAATCTTTTTTTAATTAGTACATTTATTATATGATTTTTTTGCATTATTTTCAATAATTATAAATATTCTATATTTATAGTTTCTAGATCATGTATGCTTGGGTCATATATTGATTTACCTTCATAAGTAAATCTAGAACCATGGCAAGGGCAATCCCAAGTTTTTTCTAAATTGTTCCATGAAAGTTCACATCCTAAATGGCTACATACAGGCTTAATTGCATATAAATTGCCTTTTTCATCTTTATATATTCCTATTTTTTTATTATCTATTTCAATAATTTTTGCATTTTTCTTTTCAATATCTTCTAATGTTTTTTGTGGTATTTTTAATTTTTCAATAACTAAAGATTTTACTACTTCTTTTATCATATTTCCCATTTCCTCATAATTTTTAATTGGCTTTAATCTAGTTGATGTAAATACATCTTCATATGCATTTTCTCTTTTTAAAATTTTATCTACTATAATATTAGCAGCTACATTTGAGCTTGTTATTCCCCATTTTTTATAACCTGTTCCTACATATACATTTGGCATTAGATTAGAGAATTCTCCAATATATGGTATTTTATCAAGTGAAATGCAGTCTTCTGTACACCATTTATATTTTACATTACAGTCTGGGTCTATTTGTTTTGCAATTTTTATTAATTCTTCATATTTATTAGATAAATCTTTTTTTTCACCTGTTTTGTGGTCCATTCCTGCAACTATTAATAAATTCTTTCCATTTTCCAAAGTTGTAGTTCTAATTGATATTGTTGGAAGTTCACTATTAATATACATTCCATTTAATTCTTGTTTTGTAGTTTCTGCTCCTATTACATAAGATAATGATTGATACATTTTTAAAAAATAATATCCTGGTATATTTATAATTGGATAATGTGTTGCTAATATTACATATTTTGCTGTTATTTTATTTTCATTTTCTGTTATTACCTCATATTCATCTTGGCTTTGTTTTAAGTCTATAACTTTTGTGTTTTCATAAATTTCTACATTTGGCATAGCTTTTACCAATCCTTGCGCATATTTACATGGATTAAATTGTGCTTGATTTGGAAATTTAATTGCTCCTAATACATTAATTGGTAGCTCAGTATCTTTTACAAACTCTGCAGCAAATCCAAGTTTATTTACCGCTTCTACTTCTTTTTTTATTTTTTGTATTTCATCTTGCTTTTGTGTAAAAACATATGCATCTTTTTTTTGAAATTCACATTCTATTTGTTCTTCTTCTATAATTTTTTGTATATTTTTTATTGCTTCTTCATTTGCTTCTAAATATTGTTTTGCTTTTTCTTTTCCAACTGACATTAATAAATAATCATAAAATAGTCCATGTTGGCTTGTTATTTTTGCTGTTGAATTTCCGTGATGTATGTGTACAAAGTTTGGCTTTTTCTAATAATACTACTTTCATTTTTGTTTTAGATAAGTAATATGCTGTTGTTAAACCTGTAAGCCCACCTCCTATAATACATACATCTGCATTTTTATTTTCTTCTAATTTTGGAAATTCTTTTTTCGTTTGTTTAATACTATCTACCCAATATGATTTCATAAAAATTCCTTCTTCCTTTTATTTTTTTGTAAGCATAACTTGCATGCTAAGCTCTTTTTTATTTCTTAAAATTTGAAATGTTACATTATCTCCTGGCTTTTTGCTGTAAATATACGTTCTTAAATCACACATTTTTTCTAGTTTAATTCCATCAACTTCTAATAATATATCTTTTTCTTTTAAGCCATATCTAGCAGCCGGAGAATTGCTATTTACTTGTACTACATAAATTCCATTTTCTATTTCCAAATTACTATCTAAATATGGAATAATGTTTTTATCATAGGCAAAAATTCCTAAATATGCTTCATTAAAACTTCCATTTGTTATAAAGCTTTGTATAATTGGTTTTGCTACATTAATTGGAATTGCAAACCCTATTCCTTCTGCAGATGTTATTTTTACACTATTAATTCCTATTACATCTCCATCTGAATTTATAAGTGGTCCTCCACTATTTCCCGGGTTAATTGTTGCATCTGTTTGAATTAAATTTCCCATATATGATTTTTTATTGTCTTCTTCTAATACAATTGTGCGGTCTAATGCACTAATTATTCCAGCTGTTACTGTTCTTTGAAATTCAAATCCTATAGGATTTCCAATTGCATAAACAGTTTGTCCTACTTTGCTTAAATCCGAATTTCCTAAACTTACATATTCTAAATTTTGTGCATTTATTTTTATTATTGCTAGGTCTATATCTGAATCTGACCATACTACGCTTGCTTGATAATTTTTTCCGCTTTGAAGTGTTACATAGCATTTGCTATATTTAGCACCAGATACGTGTTCGTTTGTTAAAATATAGCCGTTTTCCGATACTATCATTCCTGTTCCTATTCCTATTTTCGAAGTAGAATTATCTAAAAATATTGTGCTTCCTGTATTTTTTAATTTTGAAATTCCAACAATGCTTTTGTTTACTTTTTCAATAACTTCTTCTATTGTTTTATCATTATTTTGAATTTTTTCTATTGTTTGTGAAAGTCTTTCTATTTCTAATGTTTGTTTGCTTGTATCATATTGTGGTTTAACTTCGATGTTTGTATATATTACATATATTAATGCAATAATTATTACAATTAATATGCTTATTATTACTGCATAAAAATACTTTTTAGCTCTCTTTTTATTTTGCTTTTTTATGTATTCTTCCATATTTGCTATCATCCTTTCTAGGTATAATAAAATTGAACTTGAAAGAAAATTTAACTTTTATTTTAATTTAAATCTTTCTTATGTTAAAAATAGTTATTATAATTTTTTCCTTTTTTTAGTTTTTTAATCATAAAAAAAAATATAATGATTTGTTTTTTACTCATTATATTTTCTTTTTATTTTTAATAAATTAGCATTTTTTAGAAAATAATATTTAATTTTTTCACATAAAATTATATTTTTCTAATTTAATTACTCTTTTTAATTTCCTCATAACGTTTTATTTTTTGTGTAGTTGTTTTTTCAAGTGGTTCATTTGTAATAATAATTTCTTTAATATGTTTTACATCTGGAAGAGTTTTATTTACTTCTTTAATAGCTTGCCATATAATTTCTTTTTTCTCCCCTTCTGTTTTTTCTCCATATAGGTTTTTCATATTTTCTTCGTTATATACAATTTTTGCACAAAGAGTTGTGTCCATAGAGTCTTTATTACGTGCAAATACCATGCTTTCTTCTACTGCTGGTATTTGATTAATTAAAAGTTCTAGTTCTTGTGGATATACATTTTTTCCATTTTTTAAAACAATAACATCATTTTTTCTACCACAAATATATAGGAAATTGTCTTTATCTAAATAGCCATAGTCTCCTGTATAAAACCAGCCATCTTTCATGCATTTTTTAGTTGCTTCTTCATTTTCGTAGTAGCCAAGCATAACACTTGGTCCTTTAACTGTAATTTCTCCTACTCCCTTTTCATCTGGATTTTCAATTTTTACTTCTAAATTAGGAAGAGGAAGTCCAATAGAGCCTGGTCTTTTTTCTTTATCTGTTTCTGCTGTTACAACTGGAGAGGTTTCTGTTAAGCCATAACCTTGTATTAAATCTACTCCAAAGTTGTTAAAGCCCTTTATTATTTTTTTATCTAATGGTGCAGATCCTACTAAAACTATTCTTAATTTTCCTCCAAAATTATCTATAATTGGCTTGAATACTTTTTTTCTTATATCTATTTTTATTTTAGATAATAGCTTCGTAATTACAACCATTGTTTTCATTAAGCCTTTTTTGCCTTGTTCTTCTATTCCCTTCCATACTTTTTTATGAATATTTTCTAGTACTAAAGGAACAGCTACAAATACGCTTACGTGATATTCATTCATATTTTTTTGAATATATTTTAGGCCATCACAAAATGCAACTGTTACTCCATTATAAATTCCAAAAAGGAAAGTTATAGTACATTCAAATGTATGATGTATTGGTAAAAATGAAAGTAATGTATCTGTTGGATATAATTTTAGGTAACCTGCTAAAGATGTAATATTGCTACAAATATTATGTTGTGAAAGTAAAACACCTTTAGATATATTTGTAGTTCCAGATGTAAATAGTAAAATTGAAACTGCATCTGGATCTATTTTTACTTGCTCATAAGCACTGTTTCCTTGTTTTATTAATTCTTTTCCTTGATTTAATAAATCATTATAAAGTAAAACATTTTCTTTATCTACATTTTCCATACTAATAATATATTTTAAATTACTATTCTCTAAGTTTGAAACTGCATCTATGTATTTTGATTCACAAATAATGGCTTCTGCCTTGCTTCTTAATATTAATGATTGAAGTTCATTTTCTGGCAAAGCTTTATCTAATGGAACAATAATCATTCCACCTGTGGTAACTGCTAAATATGTTGTACACCATTCATAACGGTTATTTCCAATAACAGCTACCTTTTTTCCATCTAAACCCATATCTAATAATTTTGTAGATAGTGCTTCAATATCTTCTTTAAATTCTGAATATGTTTTACTTACATATTCTACTTCATTATTATTTTTTATTTTATACTTATAGGCTGTGTTTTGTGGATATTTTCTATAAGCTCTATTAACTAATTCCTTAAAATCTTTAACTTCTTCAACTTCATAAACAATTCTGCTTTTTTCTTTTTTCATAAATCCTCCTAATTTTTAGCCTATTTATAATTTAAAATGCTGTTTTTTTTGCATAATAAATTTTATAATTTTTTTGCTAAGTTTTTCCAATTAGATTTTACAATAAAAGGAATTTTTTTGCAATATTTTCATTGATTTTTATAGTTTATTAGTATATACTTTTTATGAAAAGAAAATTTAAAATTAAACAAAGGAGCTATTTATATGGGGGAAATTTTATACAGTTTAACTAACTCACAAAAGTCAATTTATTTAACTGAAGAATATGCTTCTAATACAAATTTAAATAATATTAGCGGATGTATTAAAATTAAAGAGCCTATTGATTTTAACTCTTTAGAAAAAGCACTAAATATATTTGTTCAAAAAAATGATGCAATTAGATTAAGAATTGTGCTTGATAATGGTACTCCAAAACAATATATTAAAGAGTATAAAAAATTTTCTGTTCCTATTTTTGAATTAGAAAATGATAATGATTTAAATAATTTAAATAAGCAAGCAGTTAATACAGTTTTTAATTTTATAGATTCTGATCTATTTTCTTTTTATTTATTTAAATTTCCAGATTTAACTGGTGGATTTGTTTTTTCTTTTCACCACATTATTTCTGATGCTTGGAGCACAAGTTTATTTCTTAATGAAGTAATGGAAATTTACACTAAAATTATTAATAAAGAAGAAGTTAGCTATTCTTTAAATTCTTCTTATATTGATTATATAAATTCTGAAAATGAGTATCTTTCTTCTAGCAAATTTGAAAAAGATAAAGAGTTTTGGAATACATATTTTTCATGCTCTCCAGAGCTTGCAAAAATAACAAATAATATTACAGAATCTGGCTCTGAAGCGGCTAGAGAATGTTTTCATCTAGAAAAAAATATGAATGAGCAAGTATTAAATTTTTGTAAAAATTATCACTGCTCAGTTTACACATTTTTCCTATGCATTTTTTCTATTTATCTTTCTAAAATTAACAATATACAAAATCCTATTATTGGCACGCCTGTTTTAAATCGTTCTAATTTTAAGGAAAAAAATACATGTGGTATGTATATAAGTACTATTCCTTTTAAATCAGATGTAAAGCCAGATGTTAGTTTTAGTGATTTTTTAAAAAATACCTCTGTACTTCAAATGTCTATTTATAGGCATCAAAAGTACCCATATACACTTTTATTAGAAGAATTAAAGCACAAATATAACTATACTCAAAATTTGTATGATGTTGTATTTTCTTATCAAAATGCTCGTGATAATAGTAAAGAATGTAAAACTCCTTATTCTTCCCATTGGCTATTTAATGGGCAAACTGTTGAAACACTTGAAATTCACTTTTTTGATATGGATGATACTGGTGATTTTGATATTTTTTATGATTATCAAATTTCTAAATTGACAAAAGAAGATATTACAAAAATTCATAATCGTATTTTAAATATAGTTTTACAAGTTATAAAAAATCCTAATATTTTATTAAAAGATGTTGAAATAGCAACATTAGAAGAAAGAAATAAAATTTTAAATGATTTTAATAATACCTCTGTTTCTTATGACAAAAATGAAGGAATAGTTTCTGTTTTTGAAAAACAAGTAGAAAATCATAAAGATGATGTGGCTCTTGTTTTTGAAGATGAAACTCTTACTTATTTAGAACTTAATAGAAAAGCAAATGAGCTTGCTAGATTTTTAATTAAACAAGGTGCTAAGCCTAATGATAAAATTGCAATTTATTTGCCTAGATGTAGTAACATTATTGTTTCTATGCTTGCTATTAAAAAGGCTGGATGCGCTTATTTGCTAGTTGAAAGTAGCCTTCCAGTTGATCGTATTTGCTATATGCTTACAAATAGCAATGTAGCTTTTGTAATTACAAATAAGGAGCTTTATAAAAAAGAAATTGCATCTTGTATTTTACTTGAAAATGTTCCTTTTGGCAGTATAAATAATAATAATTTAAATTTACCTTGCCCTCCAGAAGATTATTTATCTGTAGTTTATACTTCTGGTTCTACTGGTATGCCAAAAGGTATTTTGGTTAAAAATTTTAGCATGCTTAATTTAGTTTTAGGTTACTCTTATTCAATGAATGCAGATAAACTAAACAATTTTATTAGCATTTGCTCTGTTTCTTTTGATATGTTTGCAGCAGAAGTATGGATTCCTCTTTTACTTGGTAAAAAATTGGTTTTAGCAAATGAAGAAGAATCTAAAAATCCTATTTTAATGTCTAGCTTAATTGAAAAAGAAGCTATTGAATTTATGCTAATTACTTCATCTAAAATGAATTTATTATTACTTAATTCTAATACAAGTAAGTGTCTTAATATTTTAAAGGCAATTCAGTTAGGTGGAGAAGTACTAAACCCAGAATTTTACTCTAACTTAGTTCATTATACTAATGCTAAAATATATAATGGGTATGGTCCTTCTGAAACAACTTCTTGTGCTACTTGCAAAATGATTGATTCTTCTGATGATATTACTATTGGAAAGCCTTTACCTAATGTTAAAGTATATATTTGTAATGAGCATTTAAATTTATGCCCTCCTGAAATTACTGGTGAGCTATGTATTGCAGGTGATGGGGTTTCTTATGGTTATGTTAATGAGCCAGAGCTTACTAACAAAAATTTTGTTAAAAATCCTTTTGGTGATGGGATTTTATACAAAACTGGAGACCTAGCTAAGTTTTTGCCTAATGGCGAAATTGCTTATATTGGCAGAAATGACTCTCAAGTTAAAATAAGAGGCCTAAGAATAGAATTAGAAGAAATAAATAAAGTAATTCTTAAACATGATTCTGTTCAAAACTCTGTAACTGTTGTAAAAAAAGTAAATGATGTAGATAGTATTTGTTGTTATTTAGTATCAAATAGTTTTAATAAAGAGGCCTTAAAAGATTATGCATCTAAAAAATTACCTTACTACATGGTACCTTCACATTTTATTTTATTAGATAAACTTCCAATTACAACTAATGGAAAGATTGACTTTAAAGCCCTTCCAGATGTTGTAATTAAAAATGAATATGCTAAGCCTGAAACTTCTATGGAAAAAGTAATTGCTACAATATGGGGAGATTTATTAAATATTAAAAAAGTTAGTGTAGATAGTAACTTTTTTGAACTTGGTGGAGATTCTCTTTCTGCTATTAAATTTATTGCAGATTTAGATAATAATCTTCATATTAGAATGCAAGTAAAAGATGTTTTTAATTTTCCTACTGTCCGTGCACTTGCTAAGTATATTAAGCAAGCACCTAATTATAAAGAATCAAATACTAAACAAATTACTAAAATCGAAAATCAAGATTCTTATATTGCAAGTTCTGCACAAAAAAGAATTTATTACACAGTTCAAAAAGAAGGAGAAAATTCTATTACTTATAATACCCCTGGTGGACTTATATTTAAAGAGTCACCAGATATTGTTAAGCTTGAAAATAGTTTTACAAAGTTAATAGAACTAAATGAAGCTTTACGCACATATTTTGTTTTAGAAGAAGATGAAGTAAAACAAAAAATTATGCCACCTTTTAAATTTAAATTAGAGGTAATTAATGTAAATTCTAATAATATGGTAGAATTATTTGACTCATTTATTAAGCCTTTTGATTTATCTAAGGCACCTCTTTTTAGAGCAAAACTTGCTTTGCTAGAAGATGGTAGAGCTGTTTTGTTACTTGATATGCACCATATTATTTGTGATGGAGAATCTATTCACATTTTTCTTGATGAATTATGTGAGTATTACAAAGGAAATTCTATTACCCCTTCTCCTATTGATTATAAAGATTATGCTTATTGGGAAAAACAAGAAATGAACTCTTATGAGTACAAGGAAATGGAAAAATATTGGTTAGAAAAGTTTAGTGATGAAATTCCTACTTTAAATATGCCTACTAGTTTTTCTCGCCCTGCAAATCTTACATTTGAAGGTCATAAATTAACAAATAAATTAGAAAATGCTAATAAAATACATGATTTATGTACTAAATTACATATTACTCCTTATCAATTCTTTTTGGCAATGTATTATATTTTATTATATGAATACACTGGTCAAGATGATATCATAGTTGGAACTCCTGTTGTAGGAAGGCCTCAAAAAGAATTACATTCTATTGTTGGAATGTTTGTTAATACTTTAGCTTTAAGGGAAAAAATACTTCCAGAAGAAACTGTTTTTGACTTTATAAGTAGAATTTCTAATAATATTTTAGAAGATTTTAAAAATGATTTTTACCCTTTTGATGAGCTTGTAAATAAATTAAAATTAGAAAAAGATTCTAGCAGAAATCCTCTATTTGATACAATGTTTGTTTATCAAAATGAAGGAATGAAAGAAGTGCGTTTAGGAAATCTTACTGCTAATTACTATATACCAGATTCATCTATTTCTAAATTTGATTTTACTTTAGAAGTTTTGCCTGATAAAAATAATTTTGTATGCAATTTAGAGTATAATAACTGCTTATATAAAGATGAATTTATGAAAGATTTTTTAATACATTATTTACAGTTAGTAAATTGTATTTTAGAAAACCCACATGTTTTTGTAAAAGAGGTTTCAATTTTAACACCTTCTGAAAGAAAGCAAATTTTAGATGAGTTTAACTCATGTAATTCTAAATTATTAGAAAATGAAACTGTAATATCTCTTTTTGAAAGCCAAGTAAAAAATAGCCCTGAAAAAACAGCACTTATTTTTGAAAATAAAAAACTATCTTATGATGATTTAAATAAAAAAGCAAATCAAATAGCAAATTTCCTTATTTCTAAAAATATAAAAAGAAATTCTGTTATTGGTATTTTGCTACCTCGTGAGCCAGAAACTATTATTTTCATGCTTGGCATTTTAAAAGCAGGCTGTGCGTATATGTTAATTGATCATAACTTACCTTATGATAGAATTTTGTATATGTTAGAAAATAGTAAATCTCCTTTGTTATTTACAAATAAAGAAGTTAAGACTATTGATTATGCTAATACATGTTTTATTGAGGAAGAAAACTTTAATTTATATCGTAGTGATAACCTTTGTATTTTTAGTAATGATGAGGATTTATTTAGTGTAATTTATACATCAGGCTCTACTGGTACTCCAAAAGGAGTCATGCTAAAACGTAAGGGTGTAATTAATTTACTTCGTAATCATAAACTAAAAATGAATACTGATATTTGTGAAAATTTTATTAGTGTTAGTACTATTTCTTTTGATATGTTTATGGTAGAAACTTTTATACCTCTTCTTTCTGGTAAAACAATGGTTTTAACTAATGAAGAGGAACAAAAAATACCTGTTACTATGGCAGAAGTAATTAAAAAATATAATATAGACTTTCTTTTAACAACTCCTAGTCGTATTGAATTACTTTTAAGTGCTACTACTATAGATTGCTTAAAAAGTTTAAAAGTTATTCAGTTAGGTGGAGAAATATTTACTCAAGAGCTTTATTCAAGGCTTTCTAAAGTGACTCAAGCTAACATTTATAATGCTTATGGTCCAACAGAAGTTACTGCTTGTTGTTCATGTGCACTTATTACAAATGCTAATGATATTACTATTGGAAAGTCTTTTGAGTATGCGCCTATTTATATTTGCAATCAAAATTTAGGGCTTTGCCCTAAATATGTTCCTGGTGAAATTTGTGTTACTGGTAATGGCATATCAAATGGATATTTAAATTCACCAGAATTAACGCAAAAAAGTTTTGTTAAAAATCCTTATGGAGAAGGAACATTATATAGAACTGGTGATATTGGTTATTATAGAGAAGATGGAAATATTGTATATATAGGAAGAAAAGATTTTCAGATTAAAATAAGAGGTCTACGTGTAGAATTATCTGAAATTGAAAATAAAATATTAGAACTTCCTGAAATTAAAAACTGCTCTGTTCTTTATAAAAAAGAAGAAAATGATGCTTACCTTGTTTGTTTTTATACAGTAAATACTAAAATAGAAGTATCTAAAATTCGTAGTAATCTTAAAAAAAGCCTTCCATTATATATGGTTCCAAAATATATGATTTGCCTAGAAACTATGCCAATTACTGCAAATGGAAAAGTAAATAAAAAATTACTAGAAAATTATGAAATTAAAAAAGAGCAAACTAGAAGCTATGTTGCTCCTCAAACAGATTTTGAAAAATTAGCATGCCA
This sequence comes from uncultured Clostridia bacterium, assembly GCA_947627105.1. Lineage (GTDB taxonomy): Bacteria > Bacillota > Clostridia > TANB77 > CAG-508 > CAG-273. The sequence continues at coordinate 16,237 of CANQUT010000014.1, read as the reverse complement.
TGTATGGGAACAATTACTTAATACTAAAGTAGGTATTGAAGATGATATTTTTGAACTTGGTGCCGATTCTTTACTTGCTATTAAATTTAAAACTGAGCTATTAGCACATGAAATTAATGTACCTTATTCTGATATTTTTAAATATACTACTGTAAAAGAATTAGGTGAGTCTTATTATAAGGCTATTCCAGCAAATGCAAATGTAGTTTATACTGAAAATATTAAAGATATTTCAGCTATTCTTGATAAGAATACTGCAAATAATATAAAACCTTCTTTATTAGAGACAAAAAATTGTAATAATATACTATTACTTGGTGGTAATGGTTTTGTTGGTATGCACATTTTAGATGAGTTTATTAAAAAAGATGAAGGTAATATTTATTGTATAATTCGTAGCAAAAATAATAAAAATGCTAAGGAGCGTTTTATGGATTCTTTACATTTTTATTTTGGTAATGAATTAGATAATCTCATTGGTAAAAGAATTTTTATTATAGAAGCTAATATTACAGAGGAAAACTTTGGCCTTACTTATAAAGAATTTGAAGAATTAACAAATAATATTTCTATTGTTATAGATTCTGCTGCTATGGTAAAACATTATGGAGATAGTAATAAATTTAAACATATAAATGTTGACTTAACTAAAAATATTATACATTATTGCTTAGAGTATAATAAACGTTTATTATATATTTCTACTATTAGTATTGCAGGAAATAGTGTTTCTTCTGATTTAAAACAAAATGATATTACATTTTCTGAATCATGTTTTTATATTGGACAGAAGCTAGATAATTTATATATTAAAAGTAAATTTGATGCAGAAAGCTTAGTATTTGATGGTATTTCTAATGGATTAAATGCTCAAATTCTACGTTTAGGAAATATTACTAGTCGCTACGCAGATGGAAAATTTCAAATAAACTCAGATGAAAATGCATTTATAAATAGAATTAAATCATTTATGAAAATAGGATTTATTCCTAATAATTTAGAAGATTTACCTTTAGAGTTTACTCCTGTAGATATATGTGCTACTGCTATTATAAATATTTTGCAAAATTACAATAAAAATTTATCTGTATTTCATTTATATAATGATAATTTTATAAAAATGAGTTATTTTATAGATTTTGCAAAAGAAAATGGGCATAAAATAACTTTATGTTCTGAAACTGAATTTCAAAATAAAATACATGAAATGCTTAAAGATGATAATTCAAAAGATAAATTATCTGGTATTATAACAGATATTGATTTTATAAAAGATTTATCATATACTAATAATGTAAATACAACTTGTGAACTTACAAAATTTTTCTTACATCAGCTTGACTTTCATTGGCCTATTATAGATACAAATTATTTAAAAAAATATTTATTAAATTTATAATTTAAAAATAGGGGGAAAAACAAATGAACAATATTGGGTCTTTGGTTTTAATGATTATTTCTGAAATTTTAATAGTTGGAGTATATATTCTTATTAGACAAACAACTAGAAAAAGTCAGCTTAAAACTGCTTTTAATTGGATTTTATTTGCATTTTTTATATGGACACTTGGTTCTATTTTACAAATTGTATTTCAAAACTCAAGTATTGAACCTGTATTTTTTGAAAAAATTGCATGTATTGGAGTACACTTTTCTCCGGTTATATTTTTACTTATGGCAATTACTTTTTCAAAAACAAAATTTACATTTAAATGGTATCATTCTTTACTATTTGTTATTCCTATAATATCTACTATTATTATGTTTACTAATGATTATCACCATTTAATGTTTGAAAATTATTCTATTAATTCTACAGAAATGGTATATGGAGCATATTTTCCAATTCATTCTCTTTATACTTATTTACTATTTGGAATTGGCCTTGTTATATTTTTAAGATATTCAATTAAAAATTCTGGCTTCTTTTCAAAACAGTCAATTTTAATAATTATTGGAACACTAATTCCTTTTATTGCTAATGTAGTAGGTATGTTAAATATTATACCTCTTACTACTTATAGTACACCAATTAGCTTTAACTTTATGATACTTTTATATGCTATAGCAATTTTTAAATTTGATTTTATGAATGTTACTCCAATTGCACTTCAAAAAATTGTAGATAGAATATCTGATGGTTATATTGTTCTTGATGCAGAAAATGTAATTATTGATTTTAATAAAACATTTTTACATATGTTTAATTTTTCAGCAAATGAATTAAGAGGTAAGAATTTATTTAAAGTTTCTATAAAAGATGAAGAAAGGCGTTATTTTTCTCGTGAAGATGAAAAGTTTATTATGAACTCTATTGATTCTATAAAAACCTCTGATAAAACATATAGTTTTGATAAAACAGTAGAAAATTTAGATTCATATTTTCATATAGAGTTTAGTGCAATTAGGGACAAGGGTAATTTTTTAGGGACTTTAATTTTATTTAAAGATATTACTCAGCACATGCACGATATGCAAACTATTAAAGAAAATCAAAATATGCTTATGGAAAGAGAACGTTTAGCTTCTCTTGGACAATTAATTGGTGGTATTGCACACAACTTAAAAACACCTATTATGTCTATAGCTGGTGCAGCAGAAGGTTTAACAGATTTAACAAAAGAATATGAATCATCTGTTGGTGACCCTGAGGTTACTATAGAAGATCATTATGCTATAGCAAAAGATATGTATGATTGGATAGATAAAATTAAAAATTATACAGAATATATGTCAGACGTAATTACTGCTGTAAAAGGACAAGCTGTTACTTTATCAGAAGAGCAAGCTGTTTCATTTAACTTAGATGAACTTGTAAAACGTGTTGATATTTTAATGAAGCATGAACTTAAAAATGCTTTAATTACTTTAAATATTAAAATGGAAGCAGATCCTAATATAACTTTAAAAGGAAATATAAATAGTTTAGTACAAGTTATAAATAATATGATTTCTAATGCTATTCAAGCATACAATGGAAAAACTAATGAGGAAATTGACTTAATTTTAGCTCAAAGTGATAAAAATATAACTATTTCTATTAAAGATAATGCAGGGGGACTTCCAAAAGAGGTTCAAGAAAAATTATTTAAAGAAATGATTACTACAAAAGGTAAAAATGGTACTGGTCTTGGACTATTTATGTCATATTCTACTATTCGTGCTCACTTTAATGGTAATATTACTTATGAAACTACTCAAGGAGAAGGAACAAAATTTAATATTGTTTTACCAGTTATATAGGTAAATTAATGGCAAGAAAGGAATGAAGTAATTTATGAGAAAAAATATGCAGTCTGCTCAAAGCTCTGGTTATAAAATAATTGCAGTAGATGATGAAGAAGGAATTGTTGATTCTTTGTCTGTATTTTTGAAACGTTCTGGCTATAATTTAACTGGCGTAACAGATCCTATGGAAGCAATAGAACTTGTAAAAAATGAGCATTTTGATTTAATGATTCTAGATTTTATTATGACTCCTATTCATGGTGATAAAGTAGTTGAAGAAATTAGAAAATTTAATAAAGAATTATATATTTTATTACTAACAGGTCATAAGGACTTAGCTCCACCACTTGAAACTATTAGAAAGTTAGATATTCAAGGTTATTGTGAAAAAAGCGATAAGTTTGATCAATTATTGCTTCTTATTGAATCTGGTATTAAGTCTATTGAACAAATGAATGAAATTAAAAGAATAAATGGTGAATTATCTGAAACTATCGAAAAACTAGAAAAAGCATATTTAGACAGTATTGAAACTTTAAGATACACAGTTGAGGCAAAAGACCCTTATACTAGAGGTCATTCTGATAGAGTTTCTAAATATTCTGTTTTAATTGGAAAATATCTTGGTCTTTCTGATGATGATTTAAAAACATTAAGAATTGGCGGACTATTCCATGACATTGGAAAAATAGGAATTCCAGATAGTATTTTATTAAAAGAATCTAAATTAACAGATGATGAATATTCTGAAATTAAAAATCATCCATCAATAGGAGCTCACATTTTATGCAATGCAGAAGCTTTTAAAGATATTATACCTATTGTAAAGCATCATCATGAAAGATTTGATGGAAAAGGTTACCCTGGTAAATTAAAAGGAGAAGATATTCCTTATTTTGCCCGTATTGCAGCTTTGGCAGATACTTTTGATGCTATGACTTCTAAGAGAACTTACAGAGATGGATTACCTTTAGATGTTGTAAAAGAAGAAATTGAAGATTGCTCTGGAACTCAATTTGATCCAGAAATTGCAAAAGTATTTTTAGATATTTTAAATAATCATTATGATGAAATTGAAGCTATACAAAATGAATTTAAAGGTTAAAAAAAGAGGACTTAAGTCAATGTAATTAACTTAAGTCCTCTTTTTTATACATCTTTCATAGAAAGCTGAACCTTTTGTCTTTCGCTATCTATTCCAATAACTTTTACTTTAACAATATCTCCAACAGAAACTACATCTGATGGATTTTTTACAAAGCTATTACTTAACTGAGAAATATGTACTAAACCATCATGTTTTACACCAATATCAACAAATGCTCCAAAATCTGTTACGTTTCTAACAGTTCCGCTTAAAACCATTCCTTCTATTAAATCTTCAAATTTTAATACATCTGCTCTTAAAATTTGTTTTGGCATTTCGTCTCTTGGGTCTCTTCCTGGCTTTGATAGCTCTTCTATAATATCTTTTAATGTCATTTCTCCTACTTCTAATTCTTTTGCAGTCTCTTGTAATTTAATATCTGCTAAAATGCTTCTTATTTCTTTTATTTTATTTTTATCTAATAAATCTTTAGTTTTATAGCCTATTTTTTCTAATAATTTTTCTGCTATTTCATAGCTTTCTGGGTGAACTGCAGTAATTTCTAATGGATTTTTTCCACCTGGAATTCTAATAAATCCTGCACATTGCTCAAATGCAGTTTTTCCTAATTTTGATACTTTTAATAGTTCTTTTCTTTCTTTTATTTTTCCATTTTCATCACGATATTTTACAATATTTCCTGCAATTGTTTTATTTATTCCTGATACATATGAAAGTAAAGATGAAGTTGCAGTATTAACATCTACACCTACTTCATTTACTGCATCTTCTACTACTCCAGTTAGGCTTTCTGTTAATTTTTTTTGATCTACATCATGTTGATATTGCCCTACTCCAATTGCTTTTGGATCTATTTTTACAAGTTCAGCAAGTGGATCTTGAAGCCTTCTAGCAATAGAAATTGCACCTCTTAATGATACATTAATATCTGGGTATTCTTCTGTAGCAAGTTTTGATGCTGAATATACAGATGCACCCGCTTCGCTTACAATTGCATAATGTACATCTTCATTTATTTCTTTTATCATGTCAGATACAAAGCTTTCAGATTCGCGTGATGCTGTTCCATTTCCAATTGCAATTACATTTACATTATATTTTTTAATTAATTCTTTTAATTTAGCTTTTGCCCCTTCTACATCATTTTGTGGCTCTGTTGGGTATACTGTAGTCGTATCTAAAAGCTTTCCTGTTTCGTCTATTATAGCTATTTTGCATCCTGTTCTATATGCAGGGTCAAAGCCCATAACAGTATAGCCTTTAAGCGGTGGTGCTAATAAAAGAGGTTTTGCATTTTTTCCAAATACTTTAATTGCTTGAACTTCTGCTTTTTCTGTTAGGTCTGATCTTATCTCTCTATCTATTGATGGCTCTATTAATCTTTGATAGCTATCTAAAATGGTTTCTTCTAATATTTCGGTAAATTGAGTTTTGCCTTTTATAATGTCTCTTTTGATATAGTCTAAAATATCTTCTTCATTTTTATCTAATTTTACTTTTAAAAATTCTTCTTTTTCTCCACGATTAATTGCTAAAATTCTATGGCTTGGTATTCTATTTATTTTTTCATTAAAGTCGTAATACATATTATATGCTGTTTTTTCTTCTGGTTTAGTGGCTTTTGTTATAATAAAACCTTCTCTATAGCATTTTCTTTTTATTTGTTTTCTATATTCTGGATTATCTGAAATTATTTCTGCAATAATATCTTTTGCACCATTTATTGCTTCTTCTACATTTTCTACAATTGTTTCTTTTGGTGTATTTTCATTTATACTTTTCTTTTCTGTTACATATTCATTTGCTATTTCTTCTAATGGCTTTGTTTCTTTTTGCTCTAAAATAATATTTGCTAAAGGCTCTAGGCCCTTTGCCTTTGCTACAGTTGCTCTTGTTTTCTTCTTTTGTTTATATGGTCTATATATATCTTCTACTTCTGCTAATGTATTTGCTTCTTCTAAATTTTTAACTATTTCATCTGTTAGTTTTCCTTGCGTTTCAATAGAATTTTTAACTTCTTCTTTTCTTTCTTCTAAATTTCTTAAATACGTAAGTCTTTCTCCAAATTCTCTTAGAGTTTCATCAGAAAGTCCTCCGTGTAGCCTCTTTTCTGTAACGTGCAATAAAAGGGATAGTGTTTCCACTATCTATTAATTCTATTGTTTTAGTTACTTGTAATAATTTTATGTTTAACTCTTCTGCTATTTTATTTGCAATTCTTTCTTGTTTTTCCATTTGCTTACCTCTATTTTTTTATTTACTATTTTTATAAACTCTATTCGACTCCTAAGTATTCATTGTATGTTACTTCTTTATCTACTACACCATTTTGTTTTAAATCTATAATTCTATTTGCAACTGTTTGCATTAATTGGTGGTCATGTGATGTAAATAACATATTACCTTTAAATTTCATCATTCCCTCATTTAAAGCTGTTATTGATTCCATGTCTAAGTGATTTGTTGGTTCATCAAAAATTAAAAAGTTTGCTCCTGAAAGCATCATTTTTGAAAAAACACATCTTACTTTTTCTCCACCTGATAATACATTTACTTTTTTTAGTGCTTCTTCTCCTGAAAATAGCATTCTTCCTAAAAAACTTCTTACATAAGTCTCGTCTGGATCTTTTGAATACTGCCTTAGCCAGTCTGTAATAGATAAATCTGATTCAAATAAGTAATTATTATCTTTTGGAAAATAACTTTGAGTAATTGTTGTTCCCCAAATTAATTCACCTTCGTCTGGCTTTACTTCTCCTGATATGATTTGAAATAATAAAGTTTTTGCATTTTCATTATCTGCTAAAAATGCAATTTTATCTCCTGTCTTTACAGTAAATGTTACATTATTTAATATTTTTTCTCCATTTATTGTTTTAGAAATATTTTTTACTTGTAAAATTTCTTTTCCTGGCTCTCTATCTGGCTTAAAATCTATATATGGGTATTTTCTATTTGATGGTTTAATTTCATCTAATTCGATTTTTTCTAGTGATTTTTTACGTGATGTTGCTTGTTTTGATTTTGAAGCATTTGCACTAAATCTTGCAATAAATTCTTGCAATTCTTTAATTTTTTCTTCTTTTTTCTTATTTGCTTCTTTCATTTGTTTTAATGCAAGCTGACTTGATTCATACCAGAAGTCATAGTTTCCAGGATATACTTTAATTTTTCCAAAATCTACATCTGCTATATGTGTACACACTTTGTTTAAAAAATATCTATCATGTGATACTACAATAACAGTGTTTTCAAAATTAATTAAAAATTCTTCTAACCAACTAATGCTTTTTAAATCTAAGTCGTTTGTAGGCTCATCTAGTAATAAAATATCTGGATTTCCAAACAATGCTTGTGCTAATAATACTTTTACTTTATCTTTTGCTTCTAATTCGCTCATTAGTGCATAGTGCTTTTCTGGAGCAATTCCTAAATCATTTAATAAAACTGCTGCGTCTGATTCTGCATTCCAACCATCTAATTCTGCAAATCTTTCTTCTAATTTTGCGGCTCTCATTCCATCTGCTTCTGAAAAGTCTGGTTTTGCATATATTTCATCTTTTTCTTTTATAATATTATAAAGCTCACTATTTCCCATTATAACTGTATCCATAACTGAATAATTTTCATAGGCAAAGTGGTCTTGCTTTAATACAGATATTCTTTCTGTTTTTTCTTTTGAAACTTCTCCTTTACTAGGTTCAATTTCTCCAGATAATACTTTTAAAAAGGTTGATTTTCCAGAACCATTTGCTCCAATAATTCCATAGCAACAACCTTTATTAAATTTTATATTTACATCTTCAAATAAAGTTCTTTTTCCGAACCTAACTGTTACTCCTGCTGCTGTAAGCATTTTTTATTTCCTCCTTTATTTGTTTTTCTGGTTTATTATATAATAAAATAGTATTTATTTCAATTATTTTGAAATAAATACTATTTTAAAAATTTTTAATTATTAATTTTTATTTATTATCAAATAATAATTTTATTGCCCATAATCCAGAAATACCAACTAAGATGTAAATAATTCTGCTTATAACAGACATTACTCCAAATATAGCATCTACTAAATTGAAGTTAAATATTCCTATTAATCCCCAGTTGATAGCTCCTATTATAACTAATAAAAGTGCAATTTTATCTATAACTTTCATTTTAAAATCCTCCTTTATTTTGTATACAAAATAGTTTTCATTTTTAGTATATTCTATTTTTTATTTTTTATGCTGTATTTAGGAGGTATTTTTTTACAAAATTTATTTTTTAATTTATTATTTTATGATAGGTTTATAATTTTAATTAAATAATTTATTTTAGCATATTTTTCTTATTTAACCATAAAGCTACCACTAAAGTTATTAGTACAGAAAAAACTAAAATTGCAATGAAACCAAATGGATTTTTTTGCATTGGTACTGGTACATTCATTCCCCAAAAACTTGATACCATTGTTGGTATTGCTAATATAATTGTAATTGAAGTTAAATATTTCATAACTCCATTTAAGTTATTTGAAATTATAGAAGCATATGCATCCATTGTGCCATTTAAAATATCACTATAAATTTTTGCCATTTCAATAGCTTGTTTATTTTCTGTAATTGCATCTTCTAATAAATCTTCATCTTCATCATATAATTTTATAACTTTTCCCCTCATTGTTTTTTCCATAACAACTTCATTTGATTTTAGTGATGTTGTAAAATATACTAAGCTTTTTTCTAAGCTCAATAATTTTAATAATTCTTTATTTTTCATAGAATCTTTTAAAACAGATTCTGCTATTTCTGTTTCTTTATTTATTTTTTTTAATAAGTCTAAGTATAAAGAAGCATTTGAATATAATACTTGCAAAACAAATCTACTTTTTTTGTAAGTAACAATATTTTTATTTTTTGTTAATTTTTGAATTATTTCATTTTTTTTAATAGAAACTGTTATAAGATAATCATCTCTAACTGTTATAATTCCTATTGGCATTGTGCTATAAATTAATGTATCTCCTTCTTTTTCAAGTACTGGAACGTCTATAATAAATAGCGCTGTATTTTCTTCATCTTCTGTATCAATTCTAGCTTTTTCTTCATAGTCTAATGCATATTTTATAAAATCCTCACCTATGTTTACATTTTTGCAAACTTCTTCAATTTCTTCTTGCGAGGGCGAAATTAAATTAATCCAATTTCCTTTTTGATATTCTTTTACTTTTTTTGTTTCATTTGTTTCTAAATCTGTATTATACATTTCTATCATTTATTTTCCCTCCTATTTTAATTTATTATTAACTTTTTTAATTTAAATTATTATTTTTTAATTTTATTTTGATTTATATAAATAACATCCTTCATCATGTGAATAAATTATGCCTATTGCTTGTAAGTAAGAATATATTATTGTACTTCCTACAAATTTCATTCCTCTTTTTTGCAAATCTTTTGAAATAGCATCTGATAAATTATTTGTTGTTTTATTTACTTCATAAATTATTTTATCTTTTGTAAATGTTTTTAAATAATTATAAAATGTGCCATATTCATTTACTATATTTTTAAAAATTTTGCTATTATTTATGCTTGCATTAATTTTTAATTTATTTCTAATAATATTTTTATTATTTAACAATTCTTCTATTTTTTTATTATTATAATTACATATTTTATTTATATCAAAGTTGTTATATGCTTTTTCAAAGCTTTCCCTTTTATTTAATATGCATTCCCATGATAATCCTGCTTGAAAAGATTCTAATATTAACATTTCATATAAATATTTATCATCAAAGTTTGGTTTGCACCATTCATTATCATGATATTGTATATATTTTGGATTATTTAAATTACACCATTTACATCTTGTCATAATTCTGTTCCTCACTTTTATACAAAATATTATTTTGTAGATAAATTTATTAGTTAGTTATAAATTCTTTCTTACTAATTATACTTACTAGACAATTAATAAAAATAACCATTCTTAAGAATGGTCATTCAATTATTCAATAGTTTATCACTTTTTATTTTATTATATATATGCTTAGCAAATTTGTCAAACATATTTTTGACTTTTTTATGGTAAAGTATATATATAGGATAGGTAAATAAAAAATATCATTTTTAGAATGATATTTTTATTTTTTATATTGAAGCATTTATAATAAAATAAAATATTGCGCCTGTTATTATTGTTGCTATAATTCCATAAACCCAATATCCTGCTAATGTACCTGCTAGTTTGTTACTTGCTATTACTCTTGCATTACTTTTTGGAACGAATACTCCATTTTTATTTTCTATTTTAAATTTATTATAATATGTTCTAATCATAGCTCCATAACTATTTTGACTGTCAACCCAACCACTTGCTAAATATATTCCATAAACTTGATTTATTATTAACTCTTCTTCTTTACAAAATACTGCAGTAGAAGGTGCTTTTAAAGTTGCTCTAATCTCATTACAAAATATTTCATATATTTTATGTCTTGTTTCCTCATCTATATTTACATTTTCGATACATGAATTATCTTTTTGAACTGCTACTATTATTATTCCTATTATACCTAATAAAGCACCTAATAAAAAACCTATTCCAAAATTATTTCCTTTTTTATAACTAATAATTCCACTAATTAGGCCAAAAATTACCATAAAAACTATTGATATGATCATCTAAACTTCCCCCCTTTTAATGTCAATACTATATGCTTAATCTTAAATAGAGAGTGTGAGAATTTCTCTATTGCTTGTGTGGTGCGTCATAGAGGAATCGAACCTCCGACCATCAGATTAAGAGTCTGCTGCTCTACCAACTGAGCTAATGACGCATAAATATTTGCAAATATTATTATAAGACGTTTTAGGCTTATTTGTCAATACTTTTTTGTTACTTACCTGGGAACAGCTAACTCTTAATCTGATGGTCGGAGGTTCGATTCCTCTATGACGCACCAAATTATATAGCAAGTGAATTTACAATCACTTGCTTTTTTGCTATAATTTAATCAAATAAATATTACTCACATGAAGAAGAAAAAGAATATGGTATTAAAAGTATATAAAGAGACATAAATAATAAAAATGTTTGTGATCTAAAAAGTTACAGACATTTTTATTTTTCCAAATATACACCATTATTGTATTGTAGAATATCTTAGTACATTTTAGGGTAATAAGTAATCAAAACTTAATGAGTATTGTCACTTGTTGAAATTAAGTAAGTATGCTATAATATGAACATTGAAAGGTGGAATTTAAAAATGAAAAAAATAAATGCGAAAATAATTGGAATAGTATTGTCAAGTTTAATAGGAGCAACAATAATAATAGTAGGAATAGTAGCAATTATAAGAAATAATGCAATTAATAAAAATAATGAAACTAATGTAATTGACAATACTACAACAAATGAAACAGAAGAAACAAATATAATTGACAATAGCATAATAGAAAATACTGTAGAAGAAACTAATTCAAATGATAATGAAAGTCAAAGTACACCTACTACAAACAATAATAAACCTAGCACACAAACCCCAACAGCTCAAGAGCAAAAGCCTAGTAGTAATCCTAGTCAAAATAATAATAATAATTCAAATAATAATCAAACAACTACACCTAGTCAACCAAGTACTCCACCAGCACAAGAACAAAAACCTAGCGATAAAACAGATAATAACACAAGTTCAGAACAAGAAAGACAAAGAAAGATTGCAGAATTGAAGGCACAACTAACAAAGATAAAACAACAAATTGAACAACTAGACCTAGACAAGTTAAACGCAAAACTAAAAAATGAAGATACTACCAATATAGACAATCAAATAAAAGACTTAAAAACTCAATATAATAATATAGTCAAAGAACTTGAAAAATACGGTATTTTTCAAGCAAAAGAAATTTAAGTAATATTATCGCGCGGAGGCTAGAACATAAGCAGTATTAAGCGAGACCACCGCAAATATAAAAAGGGAGATGTAATAAGAAATGAACGAACAGGAATTGAAAGAACAACTAAAACGAGAGATAAGGCAAGAAATGAAGAAATCGGCTAGAAAAAAAAGAATAATTATACTTGTAATAATATTAGTTATAATTGCAGGAATATTCATATATGTTAAAATAAGCAATGATAGACTAGCAGAATTAAATAAACAATATACATACGAAGAAATATCACAATACAAAAAAGAAATACCTATAACAACGGAAAATTGGAAAGAGTATATTACAACAGAAGATACAACAGCAGAAAACAAAGACAATTTTGGAAATGTAACAAGTAAATATGAGAAAACACAATTAAAATTAAAAGATAATATATGCGGTTATGTAGTATTAGAATTAAATATACCAAAAAATAAATATAATAAAAAACAGAACATTGTAATTATAGGCGGAACTAATAATTATTATGAAAATAGTTTAATAATATACGGAGAACAAACAAAAGAAGGAGATATAACAATATATCATGAGAGATTTACATTAGATGATTTAGAAGTAGTACAAATAAAAGGCTATATATATACAATAGATATACCCGAAGAAATGTGGAGAACACGAAAAAATTCAGGAGAAAAATATATAAATTATGAGAACATTACTTTATATAAAGATAATACAAATGAAAATCGCAATTATATATATACATTAAGTTATAAGGAATATGAAAAATATAAAGAGCAAATAGGTAAATAAATGTGAACAAGAAGTATTGAGCAAGTCTTTAATCCTGTAAGACTTGCTTTAATTCATTTTGAACATATACTACTATTCATATTTCAAATTACTTTGTATATTACTCCCCCATTCTCCCCAAAACTCCCCAATATCAAGGATAATTTTAAATCATCTTAAACTACTTTAAACAATTTTAAACCGCCTTAAAAAATGCTCTAAGTATTGATAAATGTGGAAAACGGTGATATATAAATAAAAATAAGATACGGAAGTTTTAAAAAAAATAACTGCACTCTTAATCAGCTGTCCCCTTGTTAGGTATAAATTTTATAATTTGTTTTCAATTTCTGCAAATTGCTCTATGCTTAAATTTTCTCCTCTTGTATTTTCTGGTAGTCCGAAGAGAATTTAATAATTCTTTTATTTGTTCTTTTGATGCTATTCCTGAGTTTGCAAGTCCATTTATTAATGTTTTCCTTCTTTGCATAAAACTTGCTTTTATTATTTGAAAGAATTTTTTTTCATCTTTTAAATTTACTGGCGGATTTTTTCTTATATTTAATGTAATTACTTCAGAATTTACTTGTGGCTCTGGAATAAATGAAGTATTTGGTACTATCATTATTTTTTCAGATTCACAATAATAATATACGCAATATGTAATTGCTCCTGTTTCTTTTTCTCCAGGGATAGCAGTTAATCTATCTGCTACTTCTTTTTGTATCATAACAGTAATATTTTTTGCTGGAACTTTTTCTTCTAATAATTTCATAATAATTGGAGTTGTAATATAATATGGAAGGTTTGCTACTATTCTTATTGTATCTTTTTCTATATTTTGATCTTTTATTAATTTATCAAAATCTATTTTTAATACGTCTTCATTTAATAATACAAAATTATTATAAAGTGAAAATCTGTCTTTTAATATATTAACCATTTTGCTATCTAATTCAACTGCTATTACTTTTTTTGCTTTTTCTAGTAATTTATTTGTTAGTGTTCCAAAGCCTGGTCCTATTTCAATTACAACATCTTCTGATGATATTTTTGCCGCTTCTATGATATTTTCTACAACTTGCTCATCTATTAAAAAATTTTGTCCTAAATTTTTATTAGCACTAATATTATATTTTTTTATTAAAAATTTAGTTTCTTCTTCAAGATTCATAATTTTTTCCTTCCAATTCATATTTATTAAATAAGTATATAAGCTTGGTTTAAAAAAGTCAACAAAAAAGACTGTTATTTTCAAACAGTCTTTTTAAATTTTGTTATGCTGCAGGATTTTCTATATTAGTTTCAGGAACTTGTTCTTGATTTTCATTAGGTACTTCCTCTGGCTTTTCTTCTGGTTTTTCCTCTGGATCTTCTACTGGTTCTGCACTTACTTTTTTGGTTCCTCTTCTTACTATTTTTTCCTTTGCTTTATATGTATCTTTTGATAGTAATTTTTGTTCAACTACTTTTCCATCTAATTTTAAAATTTTATAACATTCACTTCTACAGCCATTTACACCTGCTTGTTCTACTACTTCTTTTCCTTCTTCTAATGTTGGGTCATCTTTATAAGTAGTTGTATAACCAATATATGATGTTATTTTAGGTTGTATTACTACTTGATATTCTTTTTCTTCTTTAATTCCATATATGCTTACTTCACAAACTCCATTTTTTGAATTTGTTACTATTTTTATAGGATATTTTCTGGTATTTTTAAATACAAAATCTATACTTCCATAATATACTGTCGCATCTCTACCTGCTGCTACATAGCCTGTTAAAAACATATGATTACTTCTTTCTATGATTTCTAAATTAGCAAATAATGCTACATTATATAATGTAGAAGATAATTGGCATATACCTCCACCAACATCTGGAACTACCTTTCCACCAATATAGGCTGTTCCTTCTTTATAGCCTGCTTCTATGGTTCTTCTTCCAACTACTGTATTATATGAAAAATTTTCTCCTGGCATTATAACTGTTCCATTAACTTTTGAACTTGCAAGTTCTATATTTGTACTTCTATTTTTATTGCTTGCATCATAAAATGTTGAAAATTTAGCAAGTAAATCTGGGAATGCTTCTTCACCTAATTCACTAATTGTTTTTTTAGGTACTGTTATTTTTAATGGAATTTTATATTCTTCTTTATCTTCTTCTAATAATTTTTTAGCCTCTTCTATAGATATTGCAAAATCAACTCCATCTACATGTGGGTGCACTTGTGTTGGATTTTTTTCAACATAAGCATCTTGTGGCTCTCTATATATTTCATTTCTAATTTTTTCTAAATCAATTGGGTCTGGCTCTTTATATATTGTAGGAATTTCAGTAACTTGATAATTTGTATGAATATTACTTAATTGCGAATATATTCTACTTTTTAATTCTTCACTATTTATTGTATAGCCTGGTTTTCCTTTTACAATAATTAAGTTTTCGTCTTCTGTATAATAACTACTTTCTATAACAGCATCTTGCATTTTTGAACTAATGTCTGAAATAGTTTTATTTAATAATTCTTCATCTAAATATAACTTTGCTTCTATATTCTTTTTAAATAATTTTGTAAATAAAATTTCATAATTATCTGTGATAATATTTCCTTTTCTTCCTATGTTATAAGCTTCTGCAACTGCTTTTTCTACATCAAATTTAGCATTAAATGTATTTGCTGTTACATTTGTTTCTTCATTATTTCTTTTTAGTATTAAATTATTATTTTCATCTTGAAATCTACTATTTATTGCATCATTTATTTGATCTTTTGCTTGTTCTGCAGTTAAGTTGCTTACATCTATACCTAAAATTGAAACTCCATCTATAATTTTTTCATTATTCATATTTAATAAAGAAAATATTACAGATATTGTTAATGCTAAAAAAATAACTAATGCAATTATAATAGTAATTGTTAAGCCTACTTTTTTCTTTTTTTGTGTAAATTCTTTATCTGCATTTTTGCTTTCATTTTTTTGTACTTTAAATTGTTTTTTATCTTCTTCTGGCTGATTTTTAACTTCTTCTAATACTTTAGGTTGTTCATTACTATTTTTACTAGAACTTTCTTCTTGCACTATTGCTTCTTTTTCTTCTTTTACCTCAATTTCTTCTTTGTTTTCATTTTCTTTCTTTTTCATATTTAATCTCATTCCTTCCTTGCCTTCGCTTCGCTCGTCTGTGGAAGGCACAAATCTTTATTAAAAATTCT
>CANQUT010000013.1 GCA_947627105.1 uncultured Clostridia bacterium | reverse complement strand
TTAGGAGAAGGGTGTAAATTGAGAAGTAGTAGAGTAGTTGTTTTAAGACCTACTCTAGCGAATTGAATGAATGAAATGAATGAAATACGCGAGTAGTGGAAAATTTAAGTTTACTTCGAGCTGAAAGCTTAGAAGAAGACTTAAATTTTCCACTAGCGTGGCGCCACTAGCGTGGCGCTTTTTCTATGTTTGCGGACTTTTAATAGCAAACTTAGAAAAAGCGCAGGTAAATATATATTATGTGTAAAACTTTTACATATAATGGAAAGTGGTGAAAAAAAGAAAATAAAATAAAAACTACTACCAACATATTAGTTAGTAGTAGTTTTCACATTATAAGTCTATCATTTTATGCTACTTTTATTCCTGTTTCAATTACTTCTTTAATGAAGTAATCTGATTCTTCGTCAAAATCTTTTTTCTTAATAGGATGTGGTTCTATTCTAGCATCTATGTCCCAAGTCATTCCCATAAGAACCGCCATAGAATCATAAATATCCTCAAAATCATCTGAAATGACAGCAATATCTATATCACTATCTTCATTTTCAGTTCCTTTAGCATAAGAACCAAATAATATTATAGATGTGATATTATAATGTTTTTTTATTTCTTTAATATATTCATCTATAATATTTAAAATGTCTTTATTTATTGTTCTTTTAGCCATTTTTGTACCTCCTCAATGTTTTTTACTTGTTCAGTAGTATATTCATCTGTACATTTTTTATAAAAACATTCTTTGTAATCATCGTATCTGGCACTTATATTAAATGTATTTATAACTTGTATTTTTTCTCTCATTTCAATTGGAACTTTTAAATTAGCTTTTTGTGAAAGTAATATTAAATTATGAATTTTCGGAGCTATTGGGTCTTCTGGATTATTTCTAGCATATAATCCCTTTAATAATTTTTCTATAACTAAATGTCCAAAAAACAAACAATAACTATTTTTTTTATTATTATGCAATACTTTCATTACGTTATAATCTTCTTCAGAACTGTCAAACCAATAATTCATTAAATCTATATTATTCATAATCTTCCTCTCTTTCAATCTATTATTATTATAACATTAAAACTAAATTTTTACTATATTTTATGAAAAGTATTTAATAAATAATTTAATTAGGTTCGTAAAAATCACCAAAAGTATGAATTTTCACTCTGTGCCACATTTTATAAAAAGGTACAAAAATTTCAAAAAATGCACAAAAAGACACAAGACGTATAAAGCAGTAATGTCAAGCATTTGCAAAATCACACACAAATTTACAAAATAAAAAAAGAGGCTAAAAAACCCCTTTTTTTGGTACCGATGGTGGGACTCGAACCCACATGGTTTCCCGCCAGATTTTGAGTCTGGTGCGTCTGCCAGTTCCGCCACATCGGCATATAGTTACCTTATTATAATATCAAAAAAAAACAAAAATGGCAATTGTTTTTGTAATGAATTTTTTCGTTTGTGCCGTTTTTTTAACTTCCGAAAATAATATCACAAATTTTTTTACTTTAAATTGCCAATTTTTTTCAAATTTTATAATTTACATTTTTTCCCAGATAAAAAAGAGCAAAATATCCCTATTGCAAATTTGTACTTTTTTGATTCATTATCATTTTTCTATGCAACTAGGCTTCTTATATTTTTTTGCTTATTTTTTATATGACCTTTTGCCATTGTTAACATTACTACAAACGTTAGATGTAACATTAAATCCATTTTCTTTAATCCTCGTATAAAATGATCATTAAACATGTAATCTCTATCTATTCTTCCATTTAATCTTTCTACTTCTGTTCTCATTTTATATTTAGCTTTAAATTTTTTACTATCCCTTGCTATTGGCGTAAATATTCTATAGTCTGTTTCTAGCGGTATTCTATATACTTTTTTACCTTTAGTTGCTCTTGTATATCTTAAACTATTATTTTCTTTATCATAGCCTAAATATTTCATCTTTTCATACTTATTTAAGTCTACTATGTAAAATACTTCTCCGTCTTCATTATATGCTAATGGTTGATTTTCAACCTCTCTATATTCTTCTTCCTTCGACCACACATGACGTATATCTATTATTGCATTAATATCATATTTCTCTTTTAATCTTTTATTTCTGTCTCCATTGTCATAACCAGCATCTCCCATTAGATTGTTCATTCTCTCTAATTTATATTTTTCATTTTCACTTTTATCTAGTTCATCTAGTATGTTATCTAATTCAACTTGTTCAGAATTATTTGCAGGAGTTACTTTATGTTTTATTGGTAATCCATATTTTGCATCACATATGATATGTGCCCTAAATCCATAATGCCATTCATTCTTTTTACTTCCATTTTTCATGTAATATGTTTTACAAGATGGTGTAGCATCATGTTCTCCTCGATTATCTTGTTTCTTATTTTTGTAAAATTGATTTCCATATGTATCTAAATATTTTCCATCTACAGCACAATCATCTCCAAAACCTTCTAAATTATCATACATAAATTTTACTAAATGTTCTTGAATTTTTTTAATTTCATCTATATGAGTTTTTAATCTATTCAAAAATCCCGTAAATACTCTGGCAGGAGGAACTAAATGCTTTCTATCTTTAAAATATTTATATCTTCCTTCACTTAATCCACATACTATTCTTAATTGTGAATTTCTAGCTAATTCTCTTCTAAAAGATTCAACGCTTCTATGCCCAAATATTTTCATTGCATAAATTAAATTTAACATTACTCTTACAGGATAATCATTTCTGCCATTTTTTCTTTCTTTTTCAAGAGTTTGGCACAATTCTTTATCTTCAATATTTTCAAAAAACAATTTTAATCTTTCCAAATCTCCTAAATTTTCAATTTCAGTATAGTCAAAAATGGAAATTTGTGATATATTATTCATAGTTTTTTCACTCCTTTGTATATTTTTTTTTGTGCAACTAAATTATATCAAATCAGAGTGAAAAAATCCACAAAAACGCTTGAAAAATCAAGCGTTTTTTGCAGTTTTGTCGTAAATTTTTAAAATCATCTTTTTTTATCAAAATTTCACCTTGAAACCCGCATAAGTTCGTGTCGATAAGTTTTTTTACAAATTTCTAAACTTACACTATCAAGGTTTTTCAACTAGCGAAAATATTCGTAATAAATTTTTTATTTACACAGTTTTATTATACAATTTACAAATTTAAAAAAAATGCAAATTAAATACATTAAAAACTAAATTCAAAAAATTTAAAATAACTATTGACAATTGAACATACATTCAACTATAATAAATTTAAAGTTGAATACACATTCAATTATTCCATATCATAAAATATAAAGGAGATAAAAACTTATGTCAAAAAACGAGTTTATATGTGATTGTAACATTATACATGAAGAAGTTGTAAAAGATACAATAAGCAAAATGCCAGATTACAATTTATTTAGCAAGTTAGCAGAGTTTTTTAAAATATTAGGAGATACAACAAGAGCAAAAATTTTATATGCACTTGATCAAAATGAAATGTGCGTATGTGATATAGCAAATGTACTAGGAATGAGTAAGTCTTCTATATCTCATCAATTAGGAACATTAAGAAGAATGGATATTGTAAAATGTAGAAAAGTAGGAAAAGAAGTCTACTATATGTTAGATGATGATCATGTAAAAGGCTTATTTGAACTGGGCATTGAACATATTGAGCATAAAAGTAATTAAAAACATAATCTTAATAAATAATCTTATTATGTAGCAAGTTAAGCTTTTACATTTCAAAACATTAAAATAGCTATATATTTATTAAACTATAAAAAGGAGACATTGTAACATGAAAAAAGATATAACAAAAATAGCAATTGCACTTATTTTATTTATAATTTCACTAACTATTTCTTTTAATCCATCATATATTAACACTTTTTTATACATTGCAAGTTATATAATAGTACGGATTAGAAATAGTAATAAAAGCAATTAAAAACATTTTTAAAGGAGAAATTTTTGACGAAAACTTTTTAATGAGTATAGCAACAATTGGCGCATTTGCTATAGGTGAATTTCCAGAAGCAGTAGCAGTTATGCTATTTTATCAAGTAGGAGAATTATTACAAGATTATGCAGTAGATAAATCAAAAGCGTCAATAAAAAGTCTACTTAATATTAGACCAGATTATGCAAATGTAAAAAGAAATAATGAAATTATAAAAGTAAATCCAGAAGAAGTAAATATAGAAGAAACTATTATTATAAAGCCAGGAGAGAGAATTCCTTTAGATGGAATTATACTAAATGGAAAATCTATGATAGATACTTCAGCTTTAACAGGAGAATCTGTTCCAAGAAGTGTAAAAGTGCAAGATGAAGTATTAAGTGGATGTATTAATCAAAATGGCTTATTAGAAGTAAAGGTAACAAAAAAGTTTAAAGAATCTACAGTTAGTAAAATGTTAGAATTAGTACAAAATGCAAGTGATAAAAAAGCAAAAACAGAAAACTTTATTACTAAATTTGCAAAGATTTATACACCAGTAGTTGTTTTAATAGCAGTTATACTTGCAATAATTCCAACTATAATTTTTGGAAACTTTACACAGTGGCTATATAGAGCATTATCGTTTTTAGTAGTATCTTGTCCATGTGCTTTAGTTATATCAATCCCACTTGGATTTTTTGCTGGAATAGGACGCTCTGCTAAAGCAGGTGTATTAATAAAAGGCGGAAATTATTTAGAAGCATTATCTAAAACAAACACAATAGTATTTGATAAAACAGGAACATTAACACAAGGTGTGTTTGAAGTTCAAAGTATAAATGCATTTAATATTTCAGAAGAAGAATTATTAAAACTTGTGGCACATGCTGAAAGTTACTCAAATCACCCAATAGCTAATTCTATAAAAAAGGCCTATGCAAAAGAAATAAATAATAGTATAATTTCTAATATACAAGAGCTTGCTGGACTTGGAATAGAAGCAACCATACAAGAAAAAGATGTTTTAGTAGGTAATGAAAAATTAATGCTACAAAAAAATGTAAACTATGTAAAAAGCAAAGAAGTAGGAACTATTTTGTATGTAGCAATAAACAAAGAATTTGCAGGAACAATTTTAATTTCAGATAAAATAAAAGAAAATACAAAAACAGCACTTAATAGCTTAAAACAGCATTATATAGCTAAAACAGTTATGCTAACAGGAGATAAAAAAGAAATAGCAGAAGATGTAGCAAAAAAATTAGAAATAGATGAAGTATATAGTGAGCTACTTCCAGATGAAAAAGTAAAAAAAGTAGAAGAATTATTAAAAAGCAAAAGCAAAAACCAAAATAAAAACAAGAATAAAACTCTTGCATTTGTAGGAGATGGAATTAATGATAGCCCAGCATTAGCAGTTTCAGATGTTGGAATTGCAATGGGAGCACTAGGATCAGATGCAGCAATAGAAGCGGCAGATATTGTTATTATGACAGATGATTTATCTAAAATAGAAACAGCAATTAAAATTTCTAAAAAAACAATGAGAATTGTAAAAAGAAATATAGTTTTTTCAATTGTTGTAAAAATAGCAATATTAATTTTAACAGCACTTGGAATTTCAAACATGTGGCAAGCAGTATTTGCAGATGTAGGTGTTTTAGTACTTGTGGTATTGGGGACAGGTCCAATTGCTCGTTTTTAAGCTATTAGGGACAGGTCAGAGTTTACTAAAAAGGTTGCTAAAAGCTAAAAATATTTAACTTATAAAAAATAAATATGAAGAAAGGAGCATATGGTGTATTTCATATACCATACAAAATAAAATGATACCCCAATTTTTATATGAAATGTTAGAAAGTCAATATGGAAATGAACTAACTCATAAAATTATAGAAGGTTATTGCCAAAAAAGACCTGTAACATTAAGAATAAATACATTAAAAACAAATAGAAACAGCATAGAACAAATTTTAAATAAAGAAGGCATAATTTTTGACAAAGTAGCTTGGAATGAAAATGCTCTTATTTTGCAAAATACTAATGAACTAAAAGTGCAGGGTTTAGA
This sequence comes from uncultured Clostridia bacterium, assembly GCA_947627105.1. Classification (GTDB taxonomy): domain Bacteria; phylum Bacillota; class Clostridia; order TANB77; family CAG-508; genus CAG-273. The sequence goes on along the minus strand of CANQUT010000013.1, from coordinate 27,156 downwards.
AATTTATAAAAATGGTGAAATATATCTTCAAAGTTTATCTTCTATGATGCCAGTAATAGCTATTGAGCCAAAAGCAAAGGAAAACATATTAGATATGGCAGCAGCACCTGGTGGAAAAACTACTCAAATGGCTGCAATAACTAATAATGAAGCATTTATTACTGCTTGTGAAAAGAACAAAATAAGAGCAGAAAGGCTAAAATACAATATAGAAAAGCAAGGAGCAACATCAGTAAATGTTTTAATAGAAGATTCTAGAAATTTAAGTAATTATTTTTCTTTTGACAAAATTTTATTAGATGCTCCTTGTAGTGGAAGCGGAACAATATATTTAGAAGATGAAAAACTAGAAAAAGTATTTACAAAAGAATTAGTACAAAGATCTATTAAAACCCAATATGAATTATTAAAAAAAGCAGTTAATATACTAAAACCAGGCCAAGAAATGCTTTATTCTACTTGTTCAATTTTAGAAGATGAAAATGAAAAAAACGTGCAAAAGTTATTAAAAACGAATGTAGTAGAGATTGTACCAATTGATAAAAGCTTATTTTCAGGTGCACCATTTTTGAAAACTTCTATTGAAGGAACAATTAGTATTTGCCCAAGCAATTTATATGAAGGCTTTTTCATGGCAAAACTAAAAAAGAAAGATTAATAACCTATCTATTTACAAATAATGTAAAATAGGTATATAATAGGCAAGGTAATAGTTATGGAGGAAAGGTCTAAAAATTTAATTCTTTTCACGCTAGATTTGTTACTAGGAAAGGAATGTGATTAATAATGGGAATTACTTATGAAAGAAAAATTAATTATTATGAAACAGACAGAATGGGAGTGGTACATCACTCAAATTATATTAGGTTTTTAGAAGAAGCAAGATGTGAATGGCTAAATGAGTTAGGAATGCCATTTGAGCTTTTTGAGGAAAGAGGAATTACAATTCCTGTACTAGGGGTAAATGTAACATACAAATATCATGTTACTTTTGGAGATACTATTTTAATTCATACTTTTATGAAAGAATATACAGGTGTAAGAATGACTGTTGGCTATGAAGTAAAAGACAAAAAAACAGGAAACATAGTTCTTACAGGGGAAACTAAACATTGCTTTACAAATAGAGAACTAAAACCAATTAACTTAAAAAAACACGCACCAGATTTTAGTAAAAAATATGAAAGCATAGTAGAGCCAGAAGAATAGTTAAAAAGTTTATTTGAACATTAAAACAACTAACATAAAAATATAATTTAAAAAGAAAGGATGATAAATTATGAAAGAAATAATATTAAAAGTAGAAGGTATGTCATGCGGAGGATGCGAAAATAGAGTTCAAAATGCTGTAAAAACAATAGAAGGAGTAGAAGAAGTAGTAGCAGACCATGTAAATTGTACTGTTACAGTAAAAGCAAATAATGTAGATGAAGCTGTTATAAAAGAAAAAATAGAAGACTTAGGTTATAGTGTAGTAGAGTAATTTATAAAATATACCACTTAAAATAGCACTTTAAGTTTTAAACAAAAATATAATTAATGTAAGTAAAGCTGAGGAACAATAACAATGAAGAAAATTATTTTATCTATTGATGGAATGACATGTAGTGCATGTTCTAATGGTCTAGAAAAATATTTAAACAAGCAAAATGGAATTAGTAGTGCTTCTGTTAATTTAGTAATGGCAAATGCGTTAGTAGAATATGATGAGCAAATTTTAAACAAGGAAAAAATAGAACAATTCGTTAAAGAAGCGGGTTTTAAAAGTTTAGGCTTATATAAAGAAGAAGCGTTAGAAAAGAAACGTAAAAACAGAAAAGCGCTTTTTATAATCTTTTCTATTTTAGCTATTATTTTGCTTTACGTTTCTATGGGTCACATGATAGGACTTCCAACTATAAAAATTCTAAACATGCATGAAAACCCTAAAGTTTATACAACAACACTACTTATTTTAACTATTCCATTTTTAATTTATGGATTTGATATTTTAAAAAATGGTATAAAAAATTTAATACATAAATCTCCTAATATGGATACATTAGTTGGAATTGGTGTTATTAGCAGCATGGCATATAGTCTATATAGCATGTATATGATTTTTAATGGACAAACTCATTATATAGAAAACTTATATTTTGAATCAGCAGCAATTGTTATTTTCTTTATTAAGCTTGGAAGATATATTGATGGAATTAGTAAAGATAAAACAAAAGAGGCAATTCAAAATTTAGTAAAAATTACACCAAACCACGCAACTATTAAGGTTGATGGTAAAGAAAAAAGAGTTACACTTGATGAAATACAAAAAGGCGACATTGTAGTAAGTAAGCCTGGAGATAAAATTGCAGTTGATGGTGAAATTGTACTAGGGAAAGCCCATTTAGATGAAAGCTTTATTACTGGTGAAAGCAAGCCAGCAAGCAAAACTATTGGCGAAAAAGTAATAGCAGGTTCTATAAATTATGATGGCTATATAGAATACAGAGCAGAAAGAATAGGAAAGGAATCAACCATATCAGAAATTGTAAGATTAGTTGTAGAAGCAACTAATACAAAAGCTCCTATTGCAAAAGTAGCAGACAAGGTAAGTGGCTATTTTGTACCAGCTGTAATTTTAATTGCAATAATTACATTTATAGCATATTTAGTTTTAGGTTATGAATTTAGCACAGCTCTTATTACTTTTGTTACAATCTTAGTAGTAGCATGCCCATGTAGCTTAGGTTTAGCAACTCCTCTTGCAATTGTAGTAAGTGAAGGCCTATGCGCTCAAAATGGAATTTTAGTAAAGAAAAGTGAAGTATTAGAAAATGCTCAAAAAGTAAATACTATAGTATTTGATAAAACAGGAACATTAACTTATGGAACATTAAAAGTTTCTAAAATTATGAACTATAGTAAATTAAAAACACAAGAATTAATGCAAATTGTAGGAAGTTTGGAAGCTAAATCTACACATCCTATAGGAAAAGCATTTACCGATTATTTAAAAGAAAATAAAATATCTACATTAAGCATAGAAAACTTTGAAGATGTATCAGGCTTAGGAATTATTGGAAATATAGAAAAAGACGAAATAATTGTAGGAAATGCAAAAATACTTTCAAAATATGAAATAAAAAATACACATACAAAAGACGAAATGCTTTTAACTGAAAACGGAAATAGTATTGTGTATGTAGTAAAAAATAAAGAAATAATTGCTCTAATTGGTGTAAATGATGTAATTAGAGAGCATACAAAAGATATAATTAGTAGTTTAAATCTATTGCGGTATAGAAACAATTATGCTTACAGGAGATAACACAAAAACAGCCGAAAAAATAGCAAAAGAAGTAGGAATTACAAAGGTAATTTCAAATGTACTTCCAAGTGAAAAAGAAAAGCACATTAAACAATTAAAACAAGAAGGAAAATATGTTATGATGTGCGGAGATGGCATAAATGATAGTCCAGCTTTAGCTAGCAGTAATATAGGTGTAAGCATTCATGGTGCTACAGATATTGCAATGGATTCTGCTGATGTTATACTAACAAAAAACGATTTAGGCAGTATTTTAAAATTAATTTATATTAGCCAAAAGACAATTGAAAACATTAAAGCAAATTTATTTTGGGCATTTTTCTACAACAGTTTAATGATACCAGTTGCTATGGGATTATTAAAACCATTTGGAATGGTTATAAACCCAATGATAGCAAGTGCAGCTATGGTACTAAGTAGCATTACAGTAATTTTAAATGCTCTAAGATTAAAAAGAATAAGATTGTAATTTATATACTAAACAATTAGTATGGAGGAAATAATTATGAAAATATCAACAAAAGGTAGATATGCATTAAGAATAATGCTAGATTTAAGCTTAAACAATAATGGTAATTTTATATCTTTAAAAGATATTTCAATTAGGCAAGAAGTATCTATGAAATATTTGGAGCAAATTATTTCAATGCTAAATAAAGCAGGTTATTTAGAAACAGCAAGGGGAAATACAGGTGGCTACAAATTAGCTAAAAAACCAAGTGAATATACCGTTGGAGATATTTTAAGAGCAACAGAAGGAGACTTAGCACCAATTTACTGCTTATCAAATGAAGAAGAATGTACAAGAAAAGAAAATTGTAAAACGCGTATATTTTGGAAAGGCTTAGATGATGCAATAAATAATTATGTTGATAGTGTTACATTAGAAGATTTAGCTAAATATTAATTTTAATATAACTAAAAAATATAAAGCAAAAATATAATGATATTTAATTCATTACATTTTTGCTTTTATTTTTGAATAAAATTAAATATTTTACAAATCCTATTGACATAGTAGGAAATACATAGTATAATTCCTACTATATTAATAGGAATAATTTTTGAAAGGAAAATTAATATGAAAACAGTATATTTTGATAATAGCGCAACTACTAAAACAGATGAAGAAGTAGTTAAAGCAATGCTTCCATATATAACAGAAAACTATGGAAATGCATCATCTATTTATAAAATAGGTAGAGATAATAGAAAAGCAGTAGAAGAAGCAAGAGAAAAAGTAGCAAAAGTACTTGGCTGTGAACCTACTGAAATTTATTTTACAGCTGGAGGAAGCGAAAGCGATAATACTGCTATTAAAGGAATTGCACATAGTTATAGGCAAAAAGGAAATCATATTATTACATCAAAAATAGAGCACCCAGCAGTTTTAGAAACTTGTAAACAATTAGAAAAGGAAGGCTTTGAAATTAGCTATATTAGTGTAGATGAAAATGGTATTATTAATTTAGAAGAACTTAAAAAAGCTATTAAACCAACCACTATTTTAATTAGCGTAATGTTTGCAAACAACGAAATAGGAAATATCGAGCCAATTAAGGAAATTGGCGAAATTGCAAAAGAACATCAAATTATATTTCATACAGATGCAGTCCAGGCCATTGGAAATATTAATATAAATGTAAAAGAACTAGGAATAGATAGTCTTTCATTATCTGCACATAAATTTTATGGTCCAAAAGGTGTAGGGGCTTTATATGTTAAAAAAGGTGTAAAGTTTGATAAATTAATAGATGGCGGACATCAAGAAATGAATAAAAGAGCAGGAACAGAAAATGTAGCAGGAATTGTAGGATTAGGAAAAGCCATAGAACTTGCTTATGAAAATTTAGAAGAACATAACAAAAAAATAAAAGAATTAAGAGATTATTATGTAGAACAAGTAAAACAAAAAATTCCATACATTAAAATTAATGGAGATATGGAAAAAAGACTTCCAGGCAATAGCAACATTTCTTTTAGATTCATAGAAGGTGAAGGACTACTTTTAAATTTAGACTTAAAAGGAATTTGTGCATCAAGTGGAAGTGCATGTACATCAGGTTCTCTTGACCCATCACATGTATTATTAGCAATAGGCTTACCACACGAAATAGCACATGGATCTTTAAGAATTTCAATTGGTAAATATAATACAAAAGAAGAGGTAGACTACTTAATAGAAAGTTTAGTAGAAATTGTAAATAGACTTAGAGAAATGTCACCATTATGGGAAGAATTTATTGAAAAGGAGAGCAATAAATAATGGAATATTCTGAAAAAGTTGTAGATCATTATACAAATCCTAGAAATGTAGGAAAAATTGAAGATGCATCTGGAGTTGGAGAAGTTGGAAATCCAGTTTGCGGAGATATTATGAAAATGTTTATTAAGGTAGAAAACAATATAATTACAGATGTTAAATTTAAAACTTTTGGATGTGGTGCTGCCATTGCAACAAGCAGTATTTCAACAGAAATGATAAAAGGCAAAACACTAGAAGAAGCTCTTGCTTTAAAGAATACAGATGTAGTAAATATGCTAGGCGGACTTCCACCAGTAAAATTGCATTGCTCTGTTTTAGCTGAAGAAGCTATACATGAGGCAATAGCAGATTATTATAGAAAAGAAGGAAAATTAACAGAAGAAGAAATTAAAGAAAAATGTAATTTAAAAGAGCATCATTGCAATGCTTGTGAAGGACACTAAAGTTATGAAAATTCATTAAAATTATGAAGCCCCTACTAGAAAACTAGTAGGGGCTAGAAAGTGCAAATTATAAATACTTCTTTAAAGTTTCTACGCTGTCTTCTTGCATAACAACAAAGTCATTTAAAATATTTTTAACATCAGGATCTACATCTGAATTTTCATTTTGATTTATTAAACGCCTTCCTTCTATAATTCCCATGTTTGTACCTTGCATCAAAAGCTCAGAAAGTTTAGAAGTAGTATCATCTGTCATAGTTTTCATTTGAATACCATACCAAGTCATAGCCTTATTCATAGCATTTGTTTCATGAGGTTCCTTATCAGAGTATTGTGAGTATAAATTATTTACTCTTCTTGAAATATCTTTGTATTTGTTATATTCAGTATCTAGCACATTTTTAAAATTAGCATCTTCTACTTTTTCTGAAACATAAGTAATTGCATCCATTCCCATAGTTGCACCTTTGTTAACTTCATCTAAAATATTTAAATTTTGATTTTCCATAAAAAACTCCAATCTTGGCTTAAAAATCCATTATAAATTTAATACTATTATGTACAAAAGTTTCAAAAAAATACATATTTAAATTTAAAATTAATACAATAAAATATAAATATAAAAAAGGGGGGAAGAAAATAACTAAAAATAGTTATTTTTATAAAAATGAGTAAAGCAAAAATTTATTTTAAATCAATTATAATACCTGTTATTGTTGGTGGAATTGTAGGACTTATTATATCAAAATTTATTGATTATAACTCTATTCAAAAACCACCACTTTCACCACCAGCAATATTATTTCCAATTATATGGACTATTTTATACATTTTAATGGGAGTATCTTATGGAATATTAAAAAGCAAAAATTTAGTAGATGAAGATATAAATAGGATTTATTATATGCAACTTGCAATAAATGCCTTATGGCCAATATTCTTTTTTGGATTTAAATGGAGACTATTTTCGTTTGTATGGATAATATTATTGGCACTTGCAGTTTTACTTATGATTATTAAATTTTATCAAAAAAATAAACTAGCAGGATTACTTCAAATTCCATATTTATTATGGACTATATTTGCTACCTATTTAAATTTAGGAGTATATATTTTAAATAGCTAAATAGCCTAAAATTTTATTCTGAAGAAGAGGCAATGAAAATGATGTTTGGAGATCTTGATAACTATCTTGCAAAAAAAGTATAAAATATATTATTCTGAATTCCATTGCTTCTTCAAGATTTAAGTTCTATATATTAAGTTTCTCTCATTTCTTTAGCTAATTTATTAATAGCTTTAGTTTCAATTCTAGAAACATAAGAACGCGAAATTCCCATACTACTTGCAATTTCATTTTGAGTTTGAGGCTTTTTTCCATTAAGACCAAATCTAAGTTCTAAAATAGTTTTTTCTCTTGTTTTTAAAACTTCTTTCATTTTTTCATATAACTGCTTTACTTTAAATTTTAAATCAACTTCGTCTTCTATGTTTTTATCACTATTTTCCAAAACTTCTTGTAAAGTAACAGTATTATCATCTTTATCTTTTCCAATAGGATCTTCTAAATATACTTCTGCACTTAATTTTTTAGTACTTCTTAAATACATTAAAATTTCATTATCAATACAACGCGAAACATAAGTAGCTAAACGCACACCTTTAGAATTATCAAAGCTGTTAATTCCTTTAATTAAGCCAATTGTACCAATTGAAATTAAATCATCTTGATCTACTTTAGAAGTAGCATACTTTTTACAAACATGCGCAACTAACCTTAAGTTACGTTCTATTAAAATATTTCTAGCATCTTCATCTCCACTTTTTAAAAGTTCTAAATATTTTTTTTCTTCTTCGCTATCTAATGGCTCTGGAAATAAAGAATTATTAGAAATATATCCAACTAAAAATATGCTAGAACTTAAAAACGATAAAAAGCCAGAAAGAGAAAGAGCAAACATATATAAATACCTCCGAAAATTATATATTAAAATTATATGCTCTTTAAAAAATTAAGTGCCTGACCGGTTAAATAAGTGCTTGAACAATTTTAATTTAAAAATTGCAAAAAATTCTTGTAACAATATCATTATTCTGATATAATTTGTATATAATAAACTAGGAGGTGTTTAATATGCCATTAATTAGACCATGTGCAGATTTAAGAAATAATTATAATGAAATCTCAAAAATTTGTCATGAAACTAAAGAGCCAATGTATATTACTAGAAATGGTGTTAATGACTTAGTTATTTTAAGCGATGAAACTTATGAAAAATTAATAAAAGGATTTAAAGAAACAGAAGAAGAAAGAATAGATAGACTTGTATCTGAACATTTTGATAAACATTATGCTAATTTTGAAGAATTTCAAAAAGATATTTTAAATAAAATAAATGAGGCTATTAAAGAAATTGAAGATGGAAAAGGAATTCCAATGGAAAGTATAGTAGCAGAAATGGAGGAAAAATACAAGCTTGAATAGAAAATATAAAATTACATGGTCTCCAAATGCTTACAAAGACTTACAAAATATTTATTCATATATTAAATATTTTTTAAAAGAGAAAAACATAGCCAATAAAATAGTGCAAAAAATACTATATTCAATATCAAGCTTAGATTATTTTCCAGAGAGATATATAAAATTAAAAGATTCAAAATTTGAAGCAAAAAACATACGAAAAATGTATGCATATAAATATAATATAATATACGAAGTAAATGAAAAAGTTCGGTGAAGTTTTAATTTTACATATATTTCATGGCAATCAAAACTATTTAAATAAACTATAACAAACTAAATTTAAATCATATTTAATTAATTCATATAAATTCTTATATAAAATTTCCAAATAAAACTTGATTAATAAATATACAATTTGATAATATAGTATCAGAAAGAAGATGAAACTACTATGAATTTAGAAAAGTGCAATATTTGCCCGCTTAAATGTAATGCAAATAGAGCCTCTGGCATCAAACGGCTTATGCGGCTGTGACGATAAAATAAAAATTGCTTTAGCATCAATACATTATTATGAAGAACCATGCATAAGTGGAAAAAATGGCTCTGGAACAGTATTCTTTAGCAACTGCAATTTAAAATGTATATACTGCCAAAACTATGAAATAAGTAGTTTAGGCAAAGGAAAAGAAATTACAACAGAACATTTAGCAGACATATTTTTAAATCAGCAACAAAAGCAAGTAAATAATATTAATTTAGTAACACCTACAATGTATGCAAAACAAATACTAGAGGCATTAAAAATTGCAAAGGCAAAAGGGCTAAACATTCCAGTAATATATAACACAAATGGCTATGAAAATGTAGAAACTTTAAAAGAATTAGAAGGCTATATTGATGTATATCTTCCAGATTTAAAATACTATTCAAATGAACTTTCTAAAAAATATTCTAATGTAAGTAACTATTTTGAAGTAGCAACAAAAGCAATTAAAGAAATGGTAAGGCAAGTAGGAAGGCCAGTATTTAATAATGAAGGAATTATACAAAAAGGAGTCATTATTAGGCATTTAGTTTTACCAAACCATATTCAAAATAGTAAGCATATTTTAAAATGGATAAAAGAAAATATTGATGAAAACATATATGTTAGCGTAATGGCACAATATTTTCCTACATATAAAGCAAAAGAAGATGAAAGTATAAACCGCAAATTAAATAAAAAAGAATACAAAGAAATAGAAGACTATTTATATACACTAGACTTAAAAAATGGCTATATTCAAGAGCTTGGAGAACATGAAGAAGAATATGTACCAAATTTTGATTTAAGTGAATAAAAAATATTGCATTATTTTTTACTTTTTGATATATTATGACGAGAACGTATTTTATAAACGTAGCAAAATTGGAGGTATTAAAAATGAGTAAATTTGATGATATTTATTTAGATATGGTAGATAAAATTTTAAAAGAAGGTTACTATGCTCAAAATAGAACAGGAGTTGCTACATATAAATTACCACACCAAATAATGAGATTTAACCTAGAAGAAGAATTTCCAATATTAACAACAAAGTTTGTAGCATTTAAAACAGCTGTAAAAGAATTATTATGGATATTTCAAAAACAATCAAATAGTGTTGAAGAATTAAAAGCAGAAAATGTTCATATATGGGATGAATGGGAAATGGAAGATGGAACAATTGGAACAGCTTATGGTTGGGTAGTAAAAGAATTTCATCAAATAGATACCTTAATAGAACAATTAAAAACAGATCCACAAAGTAGAAGAATGATAATTAATTTATGGCAAATTCCATACTTAAATACAGGTGCTCTTTATCCATGTGTATTTAATAGTTGTTGGGATGTAACAGATGGAAAATTAAACTGTTTACTAACAATTCGTTCTAATGACTTACCACTTGGAAATCCTTTTAATGTAGTGCAATATGCAGTGTTAGTACATTTGCTAGCACAAGTAACAGGTTATAAACCAGGACTTTTAACAGTATGTATAAGCAATGCACATATTTACGAAAATCAAATAGAAGGTATGAAAGAGCAATTAGCAAGAAGAGATAAAGCGCTTCCAGCACCAAAACTTTGGATTAACCCAGAAATTAAAGACTTTTATAAATTTACTATAAATGATATAAAACTAGAAGGCTATGAACATTTAGGAAAAATAGATATGCCAGTTTCAGTATAAAATAAAAGCAGTTTCAGTATAAAATAAAGGAAGGGGAGTATGATTTTAAAAATCATACAAAAATATATATGTTAAGTATTATTGTAGCAGTTGCAAAAAATAATGTAATAGGAAAAGATAATAAACTTATATGGCACATACCAGAAGACTTAAAGCACTTTAAAAATATAACAACAGGTCATACTGTTATTATGGGAAGAAAAACCTTTGAATCATTAGGAAGAATACTTCCAAACAGAAAACACATTATTTTGTGCAATGATATGGAACTTAATATACAAGATGAAAATGTAGAAGTACTTCCAGACATTAGTATGCTAAAAAAATATATTGAATCAGAAGAAGAAAACTTTGTAATTGGAGGAGCCACTATATATAAACTTCTAATGCCATATGCTAAAAAGATGTATATAACACATATTAATCAAGAATTTGAAGGAGATGTAACATTTCCTGAAATAAATGAGGCTGAATGGAAAGCAGTATATAGTAAAAAAGGTTTAAAAGATGATAAAAACCCTTATGATTATGAATTTGTAAACTATGAGAGAATTTAAATAATTCTCTCATAATTTTTGTAGTCTGGCATATATTTTTTTACCATTTGCCAAAAACCTTTTGCATGAATTTTATATTTTAAATGACAAAATTGATGCAATACAACGTATTCAATAGTTTTTCTATCATACTTTACAACATCTGGGCTAATAATAATTTTTTGTTCTTCTGTAATGCATGTACCAAGTGTATTATTTTCCATTTTTTTAATTAAGTAATCTTCAGGAGCAAAACCAACCATTAATCTTACTTTTTCCATAGCCGTTTCAATTTCTTTTTCTGCAATTTTAGTATAAAGTTTTTCTATTAAAATATTTAAAACCTGAGTTACATCTATTTTTTTATATTTATTAGGAAAAGTTACTTCAATATTATTATTTACTAAGTTAATAGTAGGAGTTTTTACATTTTTAAAATATAAGCAAATTTCATGAGTAACACCTAAAATATTAATAGAGCCTTTATTTATGTAAGCATTATTTTTTTCTTGATATTCTTTTACTTTTTCTATAATCCAATTTCTTTTTTCTTCAATAATAGAATGAATTTGCCTTCTAGAAAAATACCAAGGAGCATTAACAACAACTTCACCACTATTTACTGAAATATAACAATTAGAACCAAATTCTTTATTAACACTATATTGAATAACTCCATTATTTTTAAATATACTCATTTGTAATTTCCCCCTTTTGAAAAAAATAATTACCAAATCAATGTTCGTATATAGTATACAAAACAATGTTCGGTTTGTCAATACATTTTTATAAAAAAATGCAAAAAAATGTTTGTAGTATTATTAAAGGTAAATTTACAAAACTATTTATAAAAAATTTTGTTAGGAAAGTAAACACTAGTTTTAATCTATTAAAAAAATAAATACGCTAAACATAAAATATTTTAATTTGTGTTTAGCGTATTTTATTTACACAGTTTTTCTTTATTGATATAAAAAGTTTATTTATTGTATTTGCATAATCTCTTTTTTTGTTAAACCAGTTATTTCTATAACTGTTTCTATATCTATTCCTTTAACTAACATTTTTTTAGCAGTCTCTAGTATTGCTTTTTGCTCACCTTCTTTTTTTCCATCTCTTCTAGCTTCATATATTAATTCTTCCTGATCCATTCTTTGTATTTCTGCTTTTAGGGCCATTCTTCTTAATATATCATCTTGACTTATTTTATCTAGCTCTTCTTTTGCCTCTTTTATATTTTCATTATTCTCCATTATTTTTGCTACCTCCTTATTTTCTGGATTCTCCAAAAACATCATCCATTGTAGCATTTCGTTTTTTCTATTCTTTTCATATTCTTTTATAGCCTTTGGTAGTTCAATTATATCAATTTGTAAATATGGCGTCAATATCTTTTTTAAATATTCTTCCTCTCGTATCTGCCATTTCGTATGACTTTTCCTATTTCTTTTCGTTTATTACTGCTCTTAGATCTAATCTGCCATTTTTTTCTTTAATATTTTCATTTAATAAATCTTTGCTTTTGTCTAACTCTAAACTATGTATTTTAATATTCAATATGTCTTCTATTAATGCCTTAGTTATACTTTCTTTACCTCTTGTAAATAGTGCTTGAAATACTACATCATTTTTTGGTTGTAATATTTGCTTTTTTTCATTTGTTTGATAATTTGTTTTAGTATCTGCCATATTCAAAACTCCTTCAACTATTAAATTTTATATTTAGACAAAAGGCAAATTTAATAAAACAAATTTTAAATTATTTAATATGGAAATTTTCAAAGATTTATAAATATAAATAAATTTTTGAATAAATAAAGTTTGATATAAATATATAGAATAATTAATTTAAATTAAAATATTAAAATAAAAATTTTTGCTACTAAAAATGGCTTTTGAATAAAATATAATGTCTAATTATATTAAAAAAATGTACATATTACAAGAAAAATCGTATGCCAAAATTCGACAATTTATACTACATAAAAAATAAAATAAATAATTTACAAAAATTATTTACAAAAAATAAAAAGTTTTTCAAGAGTATTTTAACAAAACACTTGACAAATGCAAAAAAATAGTGTAAAGTATATTAGCATTACAAATTAGTTTTTAAATAAATTTTAACAAGCTAAACTGTAAATGCTAATATTTTTGTGCAAAAACATAAATATTAAACAAAAAGGAAGTGATGTCTAAAATGGAAAAAAACGTTAAAGTTAGTATGCTATGTCAAATATATGGCAAAATGCTAACAAAAAAACAATATGACATTATTACAGACTACTACAACAATGACTTATCACTTTCAGAAATTGCCGAAAATAATAATATTACAAGACAGGCAGTAAGAGACATTATCAAGAAGGGAGAGAATAAACTTTTCGATTTAGAAGAAAAGCTAACATTTATGGAAAGAACATTAAAGCAAGAAAAACAACTTGAACAAATTTTACAAGAATTAAGCAAAATAGAAGATACATCTTCAGACAAAAAAATTGCAAAAATTCTTGAACATGTATGCGAAGAATTAAGTTGTTTAGCTTAAGACAAAATTTATAGGTTGACCTGTCCCTAGTTGCTTAAAAATAAGCAATTGGACCTGTCCCCAAAAAAGAAAGAGGTGCTATACTAATGGCTTTCGAAGGATTAAGCTTAAAACTTCAAGATATTACAAAAAAATTAAGAGGTAAGGCAAGAATTACAGAGTCAGACTTAAAAGATATGCTTCGTGAAGTAAAACTTGCATTATTAGAGGCAGATGTAAACTATGTAATAGTTAAAGAATTTATTAATAGTATACAAGAAAAAGCATTAGGACAAAATGTATTAAAATCATTAACACCTGGTCAACAAGTTATTAAAATAGTAAAAGATGAATTAGTAGAACTTTTAGGTGGTACAGAAAGCAAAATTAATTTCACACCAAATCCACCAACAGTAATTATGTTAGTAGGCTTGCAAGGTTCTGGTAAAACTACAACCGCAGGCAAACTTGCCAATATTCTTAGAAAACAAGGAAAAAAGCCATTACTTGTTGCATGTGATGTTTACAGGCCAGCAGCTATAAAGCAATTACAAGTAGTTGGTTCTCAGCTTAATATACCAGTATTCAGCAATGAGCAATCAAAAGATGTTGTACATATAGCAAAACAAGCTATGTCAGTAGCATTAAGCAAACTAAATGATGTTGTTATTCTAGATACAGCAGGTAGACTTCATATAGATGAAGAATTAATGCTTGAACTTAAAAATATAAAGCAAAATATTAAACCACATGAAATTTTATTAGTAGTAGATAGTATGACAGGTCAAGATGCAGTTAATGTTGCAAATTCTTTTAATGAACAGCTTGGAATAGATGGCGTTGTACTTACTAAGTTAGACGGAGATACCCGTGGTGGTGCTGCATTATCTGTTAAAAAGGTTACAGGTAGACCAATTAAGTTTGCAGCAACTGGTGAAAAGCTAAGTGATATTGAAGTATTCCATCCAGATAGAATGGCACAAAGAATTTTAGGAATGGGTGATGTACTTTCTATTATAGAAAAAGCAGAAGAAAGTTTTGACTTAGAAGAAGCAGAAAAATTAGAAAAACAATTTAAGAAAAAAGAATTAGACTTAGATGACTATTTAGCACAATTAAGGCAAATGAAAAAAATGGGTTCTTTTTCTTCTTTATTAAAAATGATACCAGGAATGAATCAACTAAAAGATGTTAAAATAGATGATAAAGAATTTGTTAGAATTGAAGCAATGATTTGCTCTATGACAAAAGAAGAAAGAAAAAATCCACGTATTTTAAATGGAAATAGAAGAGCACGTATTGCAAAACGGAAGTGGCACATCAGTACCAGAAATTAATAAATTCATGAAATCTTTTGAAATGACACAAAAAATGATGAAACAAATGCAAAATAATAAAGGCGGAATGAAAAAACTAATGAACAACTTTAATCCAAAAGATTTCAAAATGTAAAAAGTAGCTTTACTATATGTAATAGATTTTAATTTTTTAATTTTATATATAAAAACTGTTATAATAAAAGTTTAATTTATTTAAGTAGTAATAAAAAAATTGCTTTTATGCAGTAATTTTTGGGAGGTGAAACAAAAAAATGGTAAAAATCAGATTACAAAGACAAGGTGCAAAAAAAGCTCCATTCTATCACATTGTTGTTGCAGACTCTAAAAGCCCAAGAGATGGAAAAATCATTGAAAAGATTGGTTCTTATGATCCAATGACAGAGCCATCTACAATAGTAATAGACAATGAAAAATTTGCAACATGGGTAAAAAATGGTGCTAGACCAACAGATTCTGTAAAGAATTTAGTAGAAAGAGCATCTAAAAAATAATTTGCTATAGGAGCATAAAAATATGAAAGATATTTTAGAAACAATTATTTTAAACTTAGTAGATAACAAAGAAGAAGTTTTTATTAACTCTAAAGAAGATGAAAAAACAATAACTCTTGAAGTTAAAGTTGCTAAGTCTGATATGGGCAAAGTAATTGGAAAACAAGGTAGAGTTGCAAAAGCAATTCGTACTGTTATGAAATCTTTAGCAGCAAAAGATCATAAAAGAATAGATGTTGAGTTTATAGAAGATTAGAGGAAACTATGAAACAAGAATATTTTGAAATAGGTCAAATTGTAAACCATTTTGGAATAAAAGGAATGGTAAAAGTAAATCCTTTTACTGAAGATATTTCTAAATTTGAAAGTCTAAATTCTATTTTCTTAGAAAAAGAGAATAAGCTTATAAAAATAGAAATTGAAGAAGTAAAATATAGTAAAAATCAAGTTTTACTAAAAATAAAAGGAATAAATTCTATAGAAGAAGCGGAAAAGTATAGAGGTTGCTATTTAAAAATAGCTAGAAAAGATGCTAAAAAGCTTCCAAAAGATACTTACTTTATAGCAGACCTAATTGGACTTAAAGTATATACAGATGAAGGAATATTACTTGGAAACGTAGATGATATATATAACTCAGGCGCAAATGATATTTATGTTGTAAAAGATGAAAAAGGAAAACAAATTTTACTACCAGCAATTAAAAAAGTAATTAAGCAGGTAGATTTAGAGCAAGAAAAAATAATAGTTCATTTATTAAAAGGGCTATAGTAAAAAACTAAAGCAAAATATGCAATTTAAATTTAGAAAGGAAATCTAATGAAGTTTGATGTATTAACTCTTTTTCCAGAAATGTTTGAGCCATTAAAAGTAAGCATAATTGGAAAAGCTGTTCAAAATGGATTATTAGAAATAAACTTAATTAATATAAGAGATTTTTCTAAAGACAAACATAAAAAAGTAGATGATACACCTTATGGTGGAGGAGCAGGCATGGTAATGATGCCAGAAGTAGTATATGATGCTTATAACTCTATTCCAAATAAAGAAAAAGCAAAAGTTATTTACTTATCTCCACAGGGAAAAACTTTAAATCAAAAAAAGGTAGTAGAACTTTCTAAAGAAGAACATATAATATTGCTTTGTGGACATTATGAAGGAATAGACCAAAGAGTACTTGATGAAATTGTAGATGAAGAAATATCAGTTGGAGATTATGTATTAACAGGAGGAGAAATTCCTGCAATGATACTAATTGATTCTGTAAGTAGATATATAAAAGGAGTATTAAAAGAAGACTCTACTAAAGAAGAATCTTTTTCACAAGACCTTTTAGAATATCCGCAATATACAAGACCAGAAGTATTTAATGGTAAAAAAGTTCCAGAAGTATTGTTATCACGGAAATCATGAAAATATTAAAAAATGGAGAGAAAATAAGTCCATTGAAATAACAAAACAAAAAAGACCAGATCTATTAAAAAATAAAAATTAGTAAAGGAAGGAGGATATTCAAGTCATGGATATCGTAAAATCAATTGAACATGAACAATTAAAAAATAAGGTACCTGAATTAAAAGTTGGTAATACTGTTAGAGTACACCAAAAAATTAAAGAAGGTAATAGAGAAAGAATTCAAGTATTTGAAGGAATTATTATTAAAAAACAAAATGGAGGAGTAAATGAAACTTTTACAGTAAGAAAAATTTCTTATGGTGTAGGTGTTGAAAAAACATTTTTAGTACATTCACCATTAGTAGAAAAAGTAGAACTAGTAAGAGTTGGTAAAGCTAGAAGAGCAAAATTATACTATTTAAGAGAAAGAATAGGTAAAGCTGCTAAAACTAGAGAAAATGTAGGAGCAAGAATTGAAGATAAAGAGATTACTTTAAAAGAAGAATTAGTAGAAGAAGCTCCTGTAGAGGAAGCAGTAGTTACTGAAGAAGTAACTGAAGCTCCAGCAAAAGAAGAAGTAGTTAGCGAAGAACCAACTACAGAAAAAGTAGAAGAAAAAGTAGAAGAAAAAGCTGAAGTAGAAGCAGAAGTAAAAGCTGAAACAGAAGCACCAGTAGAATCAGCCCCAGAAGAAGCTCCAAGTGTTGAAACAGAAACTCCAGCAGTTCAAGAAACAGTTGATACAGTTAAAGAGGAAGCTGTAGAAGAAGTTAAAGAAGAACCAGTTTCTGAAGAAGATAAAAAAGCTGAATAAATTAACAAAAATAGCTCTATTTTAATAGAGCTATTTTTGTTAATTTTGAATTCACGATTTAAAATTATTCGCCACGCGCCCAAAGTTTAATATATGTTTTTTCTAGGGCTAAAGCACGAAAAAACATATATTAAGAAGCAAGTGGCTACTCAGATTAAACATATTAAGATTTCTTGCTAACAGATGCATATTTTTTAAGTTTTTCATAAGCTAAGTAGTTAATAGAACCAGCAGGGAAATTACCATTTACATCTTTCTTACCAGCAGGAACTCCGGTTAATATTTCAATACCTTCTTCAATAGTAGATATAGCATATATATGAAAATCACCTTTTTTAACAGCTTCAATAACTTCATCTGAAAGATTTAAATTATTAACATTTTGCTTTGGAATAACTACACCATGATTTCCATCTAAGCCACGCATTTTGCATATTTGGAAAAAGCCTTCTATTTTTTCATTTACACCACCAATAGGTTGTATTTCACCTTTTTGATTAACAGAACCAGTTACTGCCAAAGACTGATTAATTGGTATATTAGATAAGCTAGAAAGAATAGCATATAGCTCAGTACTAGAAGCACTATCTCCATCTACGCCACTATATAATTGTTCAAAACAAATACTAGCAGTAAGTGAAAGAGGAATATCTTGAGCAAACATTTCACCTAAATATCCACTTAAAATTAATATACCTTTTGAATGTGAAGAACCAGAAAGTTCTACTTCACGTTCAATATTAATAATACCATTTTTTCCAGTATAAGTATTTGCAGTAATTTTAACTGGCTTTCCAAAAGAAAAATCTCCAATACTCATAATAGTAAGTCCATTAATTTGACCTGTAACAAAACCAGAAGTATCAATTAATAAAGTATTATCACGAATCATTTCTATATAACGTGAATCATATTTTTTAACTCTTTCTAATCTTTCTTTTAAAGCCTTATCAACATATTCTGCTGTAACCACTTTAGAACGGCCAAGTCTTGCCCAAGTAGCAGCTTCACCAATAACTTGTGCCAAGTCATTAAAACGTGTAGAAAGTTTAGTTTGACTGTTAGCAATTTTAGAAGCATATTCTATAACTTTAGAAACAGCTTCTTTAGTAAGAGGTGGAAGTTCTTCTTGCATACAATATCCAGCTATAAATCTTGCTAGTTTATTCATGTTTTCCATTGTTAATGGAGCATCATCTTCAAACTCAACTTTAATTTTAAATAATTTTCTAAAGTCACTGTCCATAGCAAGTAAACTTTGATAAATATTTTCTTCACCAATAATAATTACTTTTAAATCTAATGGAATAGGTTCAGGCTTTAATGAAATCATTACCATAGAAGAGCGAGGATCTGCTGTATTTTCAATACCTAATTCTTTTGTTCTTAAAGCCTTTTTTAAAGCTTCATAGCAAATTCCATTAGAAAGCAAATCAGTAGCTTGAAAAATAATATAGCCACCATTTGCTTTTTGAAGTAAACCTGGTTTTAACATTGTAAAATCAGTTTTTAAAGCACCATAATAATTTTCATATTCAAGCTTACCAAAAATATTATGATAAGAATAGTTAGAATCCATTATAACGGGTGCACCTTCTAAATTGCTATTATCAACAAATAAATTAACTCTATAATTAAGCCATGGTTGAGAAAGCTCTGGCTTAGATTGCAAAGTATTTGGTTGTTGTTTATCATTGTGGTCTTCTGCAATAAAATGATTAATATTTTTTAAAATATCTTTTTTAATGCAATCTAAAAAATGATTTATTTTTTTATTTCTTTTATATTTAGATTTAATATAATTAATATGAGTATTTACAGTTAAAAGAGCAACATTAGATTGCCATTCTTCAATTTTTTTAGCAGATTCTCTTTCAATAGCTTTAATTTCTCCAATAGCCTCCATAATGTGTTGCTGAACAATAGCAGATTTATCTTCATACTCTTTTCTAATATTTTCATCTAATTTATTAAACTCTTCTTCTGGCATAGCCTTTCCGTTCATAACAGGCATCATGTAAATACCAGTTTGAGAAGCCTTTACTTGAAAGCCATAATTAGAAGACTTTTCATTTAATTTTTCCATTAAATTATTTCTTTTATCTTCAAATTCTTGTTTAATTAAAGTTCTTTCTTTTTCAAACTCCTCGTTATTGAAAGTAGATTTTATATCTACCTTAATATCATTTATAAAACGATCCATAACATCTTGAAATTCTTTGCCACCACCAGCAGGTAAAGAAACAGCAATAGGCTCATTTGGATTTTCAAAATTATAAATATAACACCAATCTTGTGGAACTTTTTTCTTTTTAGAAATAATATCTAAATAATTTTTAGTGTACATGGTCTTTCCGACTCCACTAGGACCTTCAATATATAAGTTGTAACCACGCACATCAACATTAAGACCAAACTCTAGAGCTTTAATACCTCTATCTTGACCAATGCCAGTATCAATAGGGTCTAGCTCTGCGGTAGATTCAAATTCAAATTGATTAGGAGAGCATACCATTTTTAAATCTTTGTAATTAAGTTCATTTGTTTTTTTCATTTCATTTTCCTCCTTGGTTTATTGGGGACAGTCCCTTTTTCCCTTTTTGGGGAATTGGGGACAGGTCACATTTAAATTTCTAATGTCATTAAAATAGCGTTATCTTTATTATTATAATATTTTTTTCTAAGACCTACTTGTTTAAAATTATATTTTTTGTATAAGCTAATAGCAGGTATATTGTTTTCGTTTACTTCTAAAGTAATACTATTGTAAGAATGTTCTTTAGTATAATTAATAATGAATTCTAATAGATAAGAGCCAATGCCTAGCATACGCTTATCTTTTTTAACTACAATGTTCATAATATTTACTTCATCAACAATAGTTAAAATTCCGAACAAATCCAACAATTTCATCTTCATTATTTTTAGCTACATAATAATGAGAATTTAAATTTTGTTTATTTTCCAACTCTTGCTCTAATACAGAAACAGACCAAAAGTCATCAAAATCTTGAAGCAAACAGTCTTTAATATTATTTACATCAGAAATTTGCATTTTTGAAATTTTTATATCATTTATATTATACACTAATAATTATCTCCTTGAATTTATATTTTTTCTTCTAGAGCAAGTTCTGCCTGCGATTTTCTTAAATAAATAGGCGATAAAATATTAGAATTTCCGTAATTTCCATTTTTATATTTAGTATAACCAGCTTTTGCAATGCTTATACTAGATATAGTGTTTTGCTTTTCATTTGACAAAATTATTTTATTATTTTTTTCAAAATGTAAATTTTTAAGTAAATCTTTATAAATAGTAGTAGCATTACCAACAAAATAAACAGGAGAGTTATCTATAATAACTTTACTATTATTTTGTATGAAATCAAGCAATTCATTATTGTTTAAATTTAAAAATGCTAAATCATATTCTGTAGTTTTAAAATCTAAACCATCTTTTACAATATGAAAAAGACCTACATAACTATTGCCATGGCCACCATCTATTAATGAACAAATATAACCATCATGATTTAAGTTATAAGCCAAACTTTCTAAAGAAGATACACCAGTTGCATTTATATTTTTACTATCAACAAATGCTTTTACTGTTGAAATTCCAATTCTAACACCAGTAAAAGATCCAGGGCCTAAGCCACATGCAATTAAATTAATATCATTTAAAGATAAATCTGTACTTTTAAAGGCTTCATCTATCATTGGCATTAATTTTTGAGAATGGGTTCTTTCATCTTCATTATTCAATTCTATTAAAACTTTATCATCTTCTAAAATAGCAATGCAAGCATTCGAAGAAGATGTATCAACTGCTAATATTTTCATTAAAAAGTCCTCTCACATAAATTTGATTTTTAAAAGTTCGTAATTAATCATAAATTAAATGTTTAAAATAAGTTTATATATTTATTTCCAAAAGTTTCAATTTTTAGTTCCCTATAATCTTCATTACTATCATCTTTTTTAAATGTAACTTTTATATAATTAGGTGGAAGAATACTTTCAATTAATTCTCCCCATTCAATTAAGCAAATTCCATTTTCAAAATATTCTTCTCCGCCCATTGCATAAAACTCGTCTATGTCAGCTAAACGATATACATCAAAATGATATATAGGGCAAATTTGAGATTGATATTCATTAACAATAGTAAAAGTAGGGCTAGAAACTTCATTTTCTAGTCCAAAATGTTTTAAAATACCTTGCACAAATTTAGTTTTGCCACTACCTAATTCTCCACATAAAATTACAATGTCTTTTTTTTGCAATGTTTTAGCAAGTTTAGAGGCAAACTCAATTGTATCTTGTTCACATTTTGAAATAAATTGGTACATATTTTTTTCCTTCTAATAATTATAAGCATATTTTATATTAATAAATTACTTTTGTAAAGAAAATACTCAAAAAAATTACTATATAATTGTTAAAATTACATTAAAGCTTAAATAGTACTATTTTTCGCAGTCTTGAGAGGTCCCGTTCTGAATTTACTTCTTTGAGTTTAACTTCCTGCAACTAGCAATTTGAAAAACAAGAAAACTAATACTATTTAAGCGGGTTAGCTATAAAAAATTGTTTTTAAAAAGTAAATTGACGAATTAATTGCTTTTATTTTTTTTATATGGTAAAATTTGGTTTAGATATTGCAAGAAAGGATAATACAAAAAAGTGGATAGAAAACAATATATTCGTAATTTTAGCATTATTGCTCATATAGACCACGGAAAATCTACTTTAGCAGATAGATTAATTGAAATGACAGGGGTACTTTCTAAAAGAGAAATGGAAAGTCAAGTCTTAGACAACATGGACATTGAAAGAGAACGTGGAATTACAATAAAAGCACAAGCGGTTCGTATGAAGTATAAAGCAAAAGATGGAAAAGAATACGAACTTAATTTAATAGATACACCAGGACATGTAGACTTTAATTATGAAGTATCAAGAAGTTTAGCAGCATGTGATGGGGCAATTTTAGTAGTAGATAGTAGCCAAGGTGTAGAAGCACAAACACTTGCAAATGTGTATTTAGCATTAGATAACAACCTAGAAATTTTGCCGGTTATAAATAAAATAGATTTGCCAAATGCAAGACCAGAAGAAGTTAAGAAAGAAATAGAAGATATTATAGGAATTCCAGCAGATAATGCACCTTGTATTTCAGCAAAATCTGGTTTAAATGTAGATGAAGTTTTAGAAAAAATTGTAACAGATCTTCCTGCACCAACAGGAGATGAAAATGCTCCACTAAAAGCATTAATATTTGATTCCATTTATGATAATTATAAAGGTGCTATTGCCTATGTTAGAATTAAAGATGGCACTGTAAGAGCAGGCCAAGAAATGGAATTTATGTCTAGCAAAACTAGTTTTACAATTACAGAAGTAGGATATTTTGAACCTGGAAAATATCAAGAAGCGGAAGAACTAAAAGCTGGAGAAGTTGGCTACATTGCAGCTAGTATAAAAAGTTTATCAGATGTACATGTTGGAGATACCATTACTTTAAAAGAAAACCCAGCACCTGAAGCACTACCAGGATATAAAAAAGTAAATCCAATGGTATACTGCGGAATTTACCCTATTGATGGTGGAGACTATGAAAATTTAAAAGTAGCTTTAGAAAAACTAAAACTAAATGATGCTGCTTTAGAATATGAGCCAGAAACATCTGGAGCATTAGGTTCAGGGTTTCGCTGTGGATTTTTAGGATTATTACATTTAGAAATTATAGAAGAAAGATTAGATAGAGAATTTGACTTAAGTTTAATTACAACATCTCCATCTGTTATTTATAAAGTACACAAAACAAACGGAGAAGTAATAGAACTTTACAATCCATCTGAAATGCCATCTACAAGTGAAATTGCATATATGGAAGAACCTGTAGTAAAAGCAGAAATTATAACGCCAAAAGACTATGTTGGTGGAATAATGGAAATTTGCCAAAATAGGCGAGGAAATTATATAGATATGAAATATTTAGATGCTACTAGAGTTACTTTAGAATATGAATTACCATTAAATGAAATTATTTACGACTTTTTCGATAGCTTAAAATCAAAAACTAAAGGTTATGCCTCTTTTGATTATGAAGTAAAAGGCTATCAAAGAGCAGACCTAGTAAAATTAGATATTTGGGTAAATGGTGAAGGAGTAGATGCACTTTCATTTATTGTACATAGAGATAAAAGCTATGAAAAAGGTAAGAAAATGGTAGAAAAATTAAAAGAGGTAATTCCAAGGCAACTATTTGTAATTCCATTACAAGCAGTAATTGGTGGAAAAATTATAGCAAGGGAAACTATTTCTGCTATGAGAAAAGACGTTTTAGCAAAATGCTATGGAGGAGATATTACTAGAAAGAAAAAATTATTAGAAAAGCAGAAACGTGGCAAAAAGAAAATGAGACAAATAGGAAATGTAGAAATACCACAAGAAGCATTCTTATCTGTATTAAAATTAGATGAGGAATAAAAGAAAGGTTAAAAATAAATGGAAAAGGAAGAATATCAAGATAGAGTAGAAGGAAGAAATGCTGTAATTGAACTTTTAGAATCAGGAAGAGATATTAATAAAATATTAATTGCTAAAGGCGAAAGACATGGTTCAATTAATAAAATTATAGCAATGGCAAAAGAAAGAAAAATATTATTAAGTGAACTAGAAAGAAATAAACTAAATCAAATAGCGGAGTCACAAAATCATCAAGGAGTAATTGCAATAGTTCCACCATTTAATTATTGCGAAGTTGAAGACATTTTAAATCTAGCCAAACAAAAAGATGAAATGCCATTTATATTATTATTAGATGGAATAGAAGATCCACATAATTTAGGCTCTATTATAAGAACTGCAGAAACAGCTGGTGTACATGGAATTATTATTCCTAAAAGAAGAGCAGCATCAGTAAATAGTACAGTTAGCAAAGTATCTGCAGGTGCAGTAGAGTATATGAAAATTGCAAGAGTAAATAATTTAAATGAAACAATAAACTATTTAAAAAAGCAAGGACTTTGGATTTGCGGAACAGATATGAATACAGATGTAATATACACCAAACAAGATTACAAAATGCCACTTGCAGTTGTTATTGGAAGTGAAGGATTTGGAATAAGCAGATTAGTTAAAGAAAATTGTGACTTTCTAGTTAAAATTCCAATGAAAGGAAAAATAACTTCTTTAAATGCTTCTGTTTCAGCAGGAATTATAATGTATGAAGTATTAAGACAAAGAAAATAAAAATTTATTTAAAAATAATATTTACAAATAAAAGAATATGATATAATCTTATTACAAATTAGAAAATCGTTAAAAAATAATACTTATTTAGCACAAGCAAACTAAGAAAGACTAACATTTTTTTATACGAAAATTGCATTAAAAAATATTTTTAACAAATGAAAGGGGAAAAAATGAAAAACAAAAAAATAGTTATAACTTTAATAATTACTATAGCAATCCTAATAATACTAAGTGTTGGAGCAGTAGCAGCACTTTATTTTACAACAGATATTTTCAAAACAAATGAGCAAATATTTTGGAAGTATTTTTCTGAAAATAGCAAAATAGTATCTATACTTAATAATGAAAATGTAAAATTACAAAATGAGTTAAAAAGCCAAAATTCTTATACAACTGAAGGAGACCTTACAATATCTACACAAATAGGAGTATCAGACCCTACACAAATTAATATAGCAACAACTTCTAGACATGATATAAATACAGGTAGAACCTATGCAGATGCAACACTAAAAAAGGAAGACAAAGATTTACTAAAAGTTTCATATATTAATAGCAATAATGTATATTCAGTTAGATGTGAAGATATAAACCAATATTATATTGGCTTTAGAAATGAAAACTTAAAGCAGCTTTTTACAACACTAGGAATGGATGAAGAACAAGCTGCAATTATACCAGATAGCATTGACTTTGAAGCTTTAAGCTCAAATTCAAAAATAGATAATAGCATTTTACAACACATAAGTGAAACATATTCTAATATAATTTTACAAAACATACCAAAAGAAAGCTATCAAAAATTAGGAAAAGAAACAATTACAGTTAATGGAACTAGTTATGAAGCAAATAAATATGCACTTACACTAACAGCAGATACATTAGAAAAAATTATTGTAGAATGTCTTACACAATTAAAAAATGATGAAACTACACTTACATATATTACTGAAAACCTTTTAAATGAATTATTAACAATGAGCTTAGGACATAAACCTACAAATGAAGAAATTATATCTGCAATAGATAACATAATTGAAGATGTAAATACTGGTAGCACGGATGATGCAATAACAATTACAGTATATGAACAAGGCGGAAAAACTGTTAGAACAATATTAGATTTTGTAGATTTAGAAAAAATTACAGTTGATTTATTGCAAAATCAATTTACATTATTAATATCACAATATAGTAATTCAGAATATGATGATTTATTTAATACAAATATGCAAGTTACATTTATGAAAACATCAGGAGAAACTATTACAAATTCTATAGAAATAATGCCTGACATAGATAATCCTGATAATATTATTACCATACTAGCATCTATAGGAAATACACAAAATGGAACAGCTAATAACTCTTATTCTATATCTATAAATAGTATTACAAATGATGCTAATACAATGCAAGAAATTAACTACAATACACAAATAACTAGTGTAGACCAAGTTGAAGAAATTATGGAACTTAAAGATGATAATTCAGTAATAGTAAATAACTATCCATTAGATCAATTAACAACATTTTTTAACGGAATTCTAGTTAAAGCAGGTCAGGTATTTAATAATGTAGCACAACAATTAGAATCAGAAATAAATGCATTTGTAATGCCAATATATAGTGTCGGCATATAAGACTAAATTAAATTATATAAAAAGAATACAATTATTGTATTCTTTTTTTTATATGTATAGAAAAAAGTTAGAGGATTTTATAAAATAGTCTAATTAATATAATTTGTATTAATTTTCAACAAAATACAATTATTTTAAACATTTTTAAACAGCAGATTTCCTTACAAAATAGCCAATTTTCGGGTTGGCAAAAATTTCTTTTAAAAAAATTAAAACTTTTTTAAAAAATGTGTTGACTTTAATTTTTTAGTGTGTTACAATAAATATTGTCGTCAGCGAAAAATACTTGCTGATGACATTTAAAAGCACATTGAAAAGTAAACAATAAACCTTTGAGAAACCAATAAAAAATAGAAGAAAACTATTAAAAAAATTGAAGTGAGAAAAGAACTCACAGCCAGAAAATAATTAAGAGTCAAAAAACTTAAAAGAAAGATATTGGT